>CAJBTJ010000311.1 GCA_903958565.1 uncultured beta proteobacterium | reverse complement strand
CGCACAGGCATCGGCAGAAAAACTCAAAGTAAACCGCACATGCTAAAGCTAAAAAATAAACTTAAAACCTTACTGTTTGAGCTTTCGCCGCGACTAGCGGTCACTTGGGGAGTTGAGTTCCCCCGCAAATCGACGAACCGATTATTTTTAGAGCAGGATATTTTTGAATATTTAGACACTGTGCTGAACAACGAGTCTGCGCAATGTTTGTTCATCGGCACCGATAAACGTAGTTGGCATTATCGGTCGCGATTTGCTGCAAAGTTCTTCACCATTGATAAAGACCCTAGCAAAGCGATTTATGGCGATGTGCATAACCATCGAGTAGGCTCGGCAACAGAGCTCACTCGGCAATACGTGCGCGATCAATTTGATGTCATTATCGCCAACGGCTTAATTGGGTTTGGTGTGAATCAAATCGATCAATGCGAAGATTTGTTTGCTGGTCTCGAGACGATTATGAAAAGTGATGGTGTGCTTGTTTTGGGTTACAGCAACAGCCCATCCCATATCAACTTCAAATTGGAAGACGTCAAAAACTACCAGTTGTTTGAGGAATTTGCGCCGCACTCCAACGGACTTGAGCAGAGTGAATATGTATTTGGCGACCATGTGTTCGTATTTCTCAGGCGTGCAGGAGTAGGTCTATCTCAAGCGGCTCAAATAAATTCATAAGATGTTGTGTGACATGACTGCTCATCAATAACGGTTAATCTCTATCTATGAAAAAACTAATGAGCGTGCAGGGTAATGATCGTGGCCACTGGGTCGGAGACGGCTTTCCAGTACGCACACTATTTTTCTATCAAGACTTGGGTAAGGAGATGAGTCCGTTCTTGATGTTGGATTTTGCGGGGCCGATGCAGTTTCCCACAACGACGGAGCGTAAAGGCGTGGGCTCACATCCGCATCGAGGCTTTGAGACGGTGACCTTCGTCTATGAGGGCGAAGTCGAGCACAAAGCTCGACTGGTCAAGGTGGAGTGATTGGTCCGGGTGAGGTGCAGTGGATGACGGCCGGCGCTGGGATCTTGCACGAAGAGTTCCACTCTGCGGCTTTTGCGCGAGAGGGTGGCGTGATGCAGATGATTCAGCTCTGGGTCAACTTGCCTGCCAAAGACAAAATGACATCACCTGGGTACCAACCGATTCTTCGCCAACAGATTCCGGAGCTCACTCTGGTGGATGGCGCTGGTACGGCGCGCGTGATTGCCGGATCGTTCGGTGGTCAAACAGGTCCGGCACGCACGTTTACGCCGATGCAGGTCGTCGACTTGAAATTGAAAAAAGGGGCAGCGCTCACGATCCCGGTGCCAGCGGGCTGGAGCGCCGGGTTGGTTGTGTTGAACGGTGCAGTTCAAGCGCAAGACGGTGCTGTTGCAACGGATGCACAGATGCTGATGTATGAACACGCTGGGCAGGATATCGCTGTGCAGGTTCGTGAAGATACCGTTGCGCTGCTCTTATGCGGTGAACCCATTGAAGAACCGATCTTCGGCCACGGCCCTTTTGTGATGAACACAAAGGCCGAGATCACTCAGGCAATTGAAGATTTCAATAGCGGACGCTTCGGACGAATTGCATAAGTTGCGAAGGTCATACGCGTCCGCTGAGCGCTACTGCTAGTAGCCCACTGCTTGACCATCACGACGATGGTCAGAGCCTGCAACATACGCGTAAGGTGCTTTATCGCCTGGTAAGCGTGCAATCAATTGCGCGCT
>CAJBTJ010000310.1 GCA_903958565.1 uncultured beta proteobacterium | reverse complement strand
TGGTGCCCGGGGCCGGAATCGAACCGGCACGCCTTGCGGCGGGGGATTTTGAGTCCCCTGCGTCTACCAATTTCACCACCCGGGCAAGGGGGATCGCGCTAAGGGCGCTTTGGAACGAAGATCGTCATTATACGGTGGAAAATAAATTTTCAGAAATCACTGACCGAGCATTAATTTTGACGCCTGAACCACTCCAAGGCGACATTCCCGAGTCATAATTAAGCTACAACAAATCGTCACGGGAGACAAACCATGCAAGCTACACAATCTGCGCGTGTTCAGGTGTTTTGGCAGCCAGGCTGCTCATCTTGTTTACGCACCAAAGAGTTCCTGACAAAGCAGGGTATCGATTTTGAATCGATCGATGTGCTGAACGATCCAACAGGCATGGCTAAGCTGCATGCGCTCGGTGCGCGTAGCGTACCCATCGTCGCGCTTGGCGGACGCTTTACTTTTTGTCAGTCGTTTAACGACGTGATTAAATTTTTGGATTTAAAAACCAAATTAATGGATCCCTTGCCTCCCGAGCAATTGATCGCGAAATTAGATACGATCATTCAAACTGCGCAGCGCCTGATCAAGCAGTTTTCTCCCGAGCAGTTACGTGAAAATTTTCGAGATAGGAATCGTAATCCTGCGGACACGGCCTTTCATATCTTTCGCGTCGCACAAATGGGCGCCGAGGCGGCGAATCAGATTGATCTGAAATTCGAAAGTTTTGGCGAGTTGGCACCTAAGACGTGGTCAGCTAATGATTTAGCGGACTGGGGTTCGAAAGTGCATACGCAAGTTGCAGATTGGTGGCGTAACGAGCCAAATCGTGACCTTCAATATCTGGTGCCAACCTATTACGGCAGGCGCGCCATGCACGATGTTCTGGAACGCACGACGTGGCACGCGGCTCAGCATACGCGCCAAATCACCTTGATGCTCGAAACATACGGGATCGTGCCGAATCAACCATTAAGTGCGGAGGATCTTAAAGGATTACCGGTCCCTGATGAAGTATGGGATAGGTAAGTGCGTACAGTAAAACCAGTTAAGGATTTTGGATGTCATCGTTGGATTTGCAATTAGCTGAGCATGCGGCCTCGGTTAGGTTTGAAGATTTACCTGCCGCAGCAATCGAGCGCGCCAAGGTCTTCACGCTGGATACGATAGGTGTAGGTATCGCAGGGGGAAGCACCCCCGAGATTGCGCCCCTACTTCAAGCGGTTCGGGGCTGGGGAGAAGGGCAGCAAGTGGGCGTATGGGGATCGCGCCGCAAGCTTAATCCTGGGCAGGCGGTGCTGCTCAATGCCTATCAAATACATTGTCAAGAATTTGACTGTTTGCACGAAGGCGCAGTACTGCACGCCATGGCAACACTCTTGCCCGTGCTGCTTGCCGAGGCAGAACTGCGCGGCGGCGTTTCGGGCAAAGCGTTTTTGGCTGCGGTGGCGGCTGGAGTAGATGTTGCCTGCACGCTTGGGCTGGCTTCCAAACAGGGATTGCGATTTTTTCGTCCAGCGACGTCTGGCGGTTTTGGTGCGGTAGCGGGCTTGGCTAATTTGCGTGGTTTTGACGCGCAGCGCACACTCGCGGCGTTTGGTCATCAGCTCGCGCAAGTCAGTGGCACGATGCAAGGTCATACAGAGGGCAGTGTGGTGCTGCCGTTGCAAGTGGGGTTGAATGCGCGCGCCGCCCTGCAGTCCTGCGATTTGGCACAAAGTGGATTCCCTAGTTTGCAGCTGCCGCTGACGGGTCGTTTCGGTTACCTGCCGATGTTTGAGACGGAGTGGGATCTTGAGCCACCCATGAAAGCTCTAGGTACAACCTGGCGTGTCGCCGAATTAAGTCATAAGCCTTACCCGAGTGGGCGTGCGACACACGGAGGGATTGAAGGCCTCATGGCGTTGCGCGATCAGTTTGGGTTTGTCGCAGATGAGATTGAACAGATCGTCGTGCGTGGCCCGTCGTTGATCAATCATTTGGTCAATCGCCCGCCAGTAAAGTTGCCTTCGCCAAACTACGCCCGCCTTTGTATGCCCTTTGCGCTTGCGAAGGTGTTGCAGCATGGTTCGTTAGATCCGATGCACTTTCGGGGAGATGCGCTGCATGATCCTCAGACTTTCGTGTTGTCACAAAAGGTATCGATGCAAATAGATGACAACCCCAATCCTAATGCCTTGGCTCCGCAGGTCGTATCGGTGCGTTTGAGGGATGGGCGGGTCTTGGAGCACGCGATAGACACCATGCTTGCGAGTCCAAAGCGTCCGTTAAGTGAAGAGGCGCGCATGAAAAAATTCCAACGTTGCTGGTCGCTGGCTGCCGAGCCGATGGGGGATAGCGCAGCACTGGTTGCAGCGATCAACGGTCTCGAACATTGTCGAGATATACAAGAGGTCACAACGCTACTGGCGGCGCAGTCGTGAGCGTCACGATGTTGGCGGCCAAGCTTTTGCTTGTGCCGAGTCTGATCTTGTTGCTGTCTTTGGCGCAACGCCGCTGGGGGGCAGGGTTAGCTGGCTGGTTATCCGCCTTTCCGGTGTATGCCGGACCGGTGCTGTTGATACTCTCCGTCGAACAAGGGCATGACTTTGCCGCGCAGGCAGCGGAGGGAACGTTATATGCGGTCGTGGCAACGCTGGCATTTTGCATCGCCTACGGTTGGACGTGCCTGCGCCATGGCGTTCTGCTGAGTTTGTTAGCCGCTGCAGTCACGTATGCATTGACGGTATCGGTCTTACAGTTTGTGTACCTTCCGTTATTCGTCGCGTTCGCCGTGGTACTGGTGCTGTTGATGTTGGCGCCCCGCGCGCTGCCAAAAAGACCGCCTCCGACGCGCTCAGCACCTCCGGGAAATGTAGACCTTGTTTTGCGCATGACCTTGGGCGCAACGATGGTGTTGCTTGTGACCTATTTTGCCGATGTGATGGGCCCGCGAACGAGCGGGCTATTCGGCATGTTTCCTCTGATGAGCACGGTGTTGGTCACTTTTTCGCATCACCATGCGGGCCCCGACTCTGCGGTCGCCTTATTACGAGGTATGTTTTATGGGTTTTATGGGTTCGCCAGTTTTTGTGTGGTGATGACCTTGGTCTTGCCTGGGCATGGACTGTTAGTCAGCTTTGCTGCTGGCCTGTCCACTGTGCTTGCCCTACAGCTAATAAGTAAGCGTTTAATGCCCAAAAATACCTTGGGAACTGACGCGAGGTCTTGAAATGCAGCAATGACCCCCCAAATACATTGCACAATATTGCCTAACGCCTCGGTCGACGGCATAGCCCTGTGGATAACTTTTTGGTGAGCACCATGAATCAAGCAACATCATCTTCTGACGCATCGCAAACGTTGGGTTTTCAGGCAGAGGTTAAGCAACTCCTGCACCTGATGATTCATTCCCTCTATAGCAACAAGGAAATCTTTTTGCGCGAACTGGTCTCGAACGCCTCGGACGCGTGCGACAAGTTGCGTTTTGAGGCGATTGATCAGCCTGACTTAATGGAGGGGGCGGGCGAGCTGCATGTTCGTGTGGATTTCGATAAGGCTGCACGTACCATCACGATTTCAGATAATGGGGTGGGGTTGTCACGTGACGAGGCCGTCGCCAACCTGGGCACCATTGCGCGGTCTGGTACGCGCGAGTTCTTCTCCAAGTTGACGGGCGACAATCAGAAAGATGCTCAGCTCATTGGTCAGTTTGGGGTGGGGTTTTATTCCTCCTTCATTGTTGCTGACAAAGTGACGGTTCGTAGCCGTCGGGCTGGTGCTCCCGCAGAACAAGGCATTGTTTGGGAATCTGACGGCCAAGGTGAGTTCACCATCGCTGCAGCTGAGAAAGCGACACGTGGCACGGACGTTGTGCTGCATCTGCGCGCCGACGAAGATGAATTTCTAAGCGGCTGGAAATTGCGTGAAGTCTTGCGTCGCTATTCAGATCACATCTCTCTGCCAGTGCAAATGCTCAAGGAAGAGTGGGACAAAGATAAGTCCGAACAAGTTAAAAAAGACGAATGGGAGTCGGTGAACCAAGCGAATGCACTTTGGACGCGCAGTAAGTCCGAGGTGTCTGACGAGCAATATCGCGAATTCTATAAGCACGTCTCGCATGACTTTGATGACCCGTTAGCTTGGACGCACAACCGTGTTGAGGGGCGCAGCGAATATACGCAACTGCTCTATATCCCGAAACATGCACCCTTTGACATGTGGGATCGCGATGCTCGGCGCGGGGTGAAGCTTTACGTTAAGCGAGTATTTATTATGGACGACGCAGAGCAGATGCTGCCGTCCTACCTGCGTTTTGTTCGTGGAGTGATTGACTCTGCCGACTTGCCGCTAAACGTATCGCGTGAACTTTTGCAGGAAAGCCGTGATGTCAAAGCGATTCGTGAAGGATCGACCAAGCGTATTCTGAGTTTGCTCGAGGATTTGGCTGAAAACAAAACAGACGATTACGCGACGTTCTGGACCGAATTTGGTCAGGTATTAAAAGAGGGAACAGGCGAAGATTCAGGCAACATCGAGCGGATTGCAAAGTTGCTGCGTTTCGCCTCAACGCAAGTGGACTCTGATGCCCAGACGGTTACCTTGGCGGACTATGTGTCGCGCTTCAAAGAAGGGCAAGATAAGATTTATTTCGTGACGGCTGACAGCTATACGGCAGGTCGAAACAGCCCACATCTGGAAATCTTCCGCAAGAAGGGTATCGAAGTACTCGTGCTGTGGGATCGTGTTGATGAGTGGATGTTGTCACATCTGCGGGAGTTCGACGGTAAGCAGCTCGTTTCTGTTGCCAAAGGCGGGCTGGATCTGGAGGCGCTCGCTGATGAGCAGGAGAAAAAGCATCAGACTGAAGTGGCTGAGCAGTTCAAGCCTTTGGTAGAGCGTCTGCAAGAGTCCTTGAAAGAGCGTGTCAAAGAAGTACGCGTCACCTTGCGCCTGGTTGATTCACCTTCATGCGTGGTAGTGGGACAAAACGATTTGAGTCCCCATTTACAGCGCATGCTCAAAGCGGCTGGTCAGGCGGCACCGAATGTATTGCCAGTCCTTGAAATTAATCCAGAGCATGCCCTGGTCAAGCGTATACAAAGCGTGACGGATGACAGCTTCGGCGAGTGGGCGAATCTGTTGTTCGAGCAAGCGATGCTTGCCGACGGTGCGCAGTTGCCTGATCCGACGGCCTTTGTCCGGCGCGTCAATCAATTGCTACTTGGGTAAGGCCTCGGCCGCCCAGTTGGCTAACTTCGCATAACGGGTCCAGTCAAACGCTGGGCCCGGATCTGTTTTGCGGCCAGGTGCAATATCGCAATGACCTCGAACAGCAGCCAAGGGATAGCGTGCACGTAGGCACGCCGTTAAGTGTTTGAGCGTTTCATACTGCTGATCGGTGTAGGCAAGGGTATCTGTTCCTTCAAGTTCGATGCCGATCGAAAAATCGTTACAACGTTCTCTCGCATTGTGCGAGGACACACCAGCATGCCACGCGCGCTGCTCGCAGGAAACAAACTGTGTGGTGTTGCCGCTGCGCTCAATGACGAAGTGCGCAGACACGCGCAGCCCAACAATATTGACAAACCAGGGGTGTGCCGCGCTGTCTAATTGATTTAAAAATAAATCGGCGACATAGTGCGTATTGAACTGGCCGGGCGGCAAACTGATGTTGTGTATAACCAGAAGATCGATACCGGTATCTGGTGGCCGATCGTCGCAATTGGGTGACTGTTTGAGCGTAATGTGGGGTGACGGGATAAGCCAGCCGCGCGAATCAAGACTCCACATAACGACGCAAGTTAGCGCGGAGCACGCGGGCCAAGGGAGGCGTGTGCTTTGCTACAAAAGCTTACGCCTTCTTTGGTGATGGCTTCGGATCCGGGAAGATGGACGCCACAGTGCGCACAACGTACCATCGCCTCTGTTTCGGAGACTCTCGGCGTATCGGCTTGCTTAGGCAGAGAATCGTTGTGCATTTTTTTTGCGGCGAGCTGCGCAAGGACACGTGTCGCGAGCAGGCCACCCAAAAATGCCACAATCCAGAATAAGGTTTTTCCCATTTCAGTTTCTCTGTAAGATCACTTCAACTACAAAACGGCTGCCGGTGTAGGCCAGCACGATAAAGGCAAAGCCAACCAGCGTATAGCGTAGCGCGATTCTTCCGCGCCAGCCACGTGAATAACGCCCCGCCAACAGAATACTGAAGGTAACCCAAGACAAAAGGGTGAAAATGGTCTTGTGATCTAGGGGAAGCCATTTCCCCGTCATGTGGAGGGAAATGATGGATCCCGATAGAACGGTGAGCGTGAGCGCCGCAAAAGCAATCCAAATGACTCGAAACAAGATTTGTTCTTGTGCCAGAAGCGGTGGCTGGGCATCCAACAATCGACCAATCGCATTGCGAGTCTTTGTTTGAGCTGGATGAGTTTCCCTTGGAAAATGCAGACGATGATCGAGCGCTGCCATCAGCATGGCCTGTAGCGCAGAGATGGTGACCAGCGCATAGGCGCACAAGGCAATCAATAAATGTGCTCTTAGACCCGCGTCGTTTGCGTGCGCGAGCAGTTGGGCCTTTGGGAATACGGCGGCGACTACGCAAATGAGCGCGCCAACGGGTAAAAGTAGGAGTTGCAGTCCATCGATCCGGATAATGAGACTTTCGAGCCAGAAAATAATCATACCGAGCCAAACAGAGGCCGATAGGGCAAGAGACCAGCTTAATTTCAGATGATTGTCTTCGAGTACGGCGAAGTACAGCGCAGCCGCGTGCAAGATAATTGCCGATAACAGACCCAGACGGGCGGAGCGACCAACTTGCAGGACCGGCTCGCCCGAGGCCAATGAGCGCCAAAGTACCAAAGCCAAGATGGCGTAGGCAAATGCGGCTAAAGAGTGAAATACAATAGCGTAAGACATGTGTCTAGTGTAAAGCGAAACCGCCACCATGCTTGAAAATCTTACCCAACGCCTATCCCGTGTCGTCAAAACGATTCGAGGTGAAGCGCGCCTAACTGAAGCGAACACCCAGGAGATGCTCCGAGAGGTGAGGTTAGCGCTGCTCGAGGCTGACGTTTCGCTGCCGGTGGTGAGGGATTTTGTAGCTAAGGTCAAGGAAAAAGCGCTAGGCGAGGAAGTTGTAGGCAGTCTGTCACCTGGGCAAGCGTTGGTTGGCGTGGTGCATCAAGAGCTCACGGCCTTAATGGGTGGTGACTTAGGTCTTGAGGCCAGTGAACTGTCCTTGGCGATGCAGCCTCCGGCTGTGATTTTGATGGCGGGCTTGCAAGGTGCGGGTAAAACCACCACGACCGGAAAGTTAGCGCGTTGGCTCGCAGCGGGTGACCATGTTCAGCATGGACGCAAGACGGGTAAGAAAAAAGTTGCTGTCGTTAGTGCGGACGTATACCGCCCTGCAGCGATTGAGCAGTTAAAAACCGTTGCAGCTCAAGTTGGGGTGGAGTGGATTGCTTCGGATGCATCTCAAAAGCCCGAGGATATTGCTCGTGCTGCACTCGATTACGCGAAACGTCATTATTTTGATGTCTTGATTGTCGATACGGCAGGTCGTCTGGGTATTGACGAGGCGATGATGCAAGAGATCAAGATGCTGCACAGCGTTTTGAATCCCATTGAGACCTTGTTTGTTGTCGATGCGATGCAAGGTCAAGACGCTGTGAACACGGCGCGTGCGTTTGGCGACGCCTTGCCTCTCACGGGCGTTGTTCTAACTAAATTAGATGGTGATGCGCGCGGCGGTGCGGCCTTGTCGGTCAGGCACATCACAGGTAAACCGCTAAAGTTTGTTGGCGTGTCTGAAAAGCTGGATGGACTTGAGCCTTTCCACGCAGAACGCATGGCGCAGCGTGTATTGGGGATGGGCGATATTGTTTCGCTTGTGGAGCAGGCGCAGAAGAATATCGACATGGCCGATGCTCAAAAGCTTGCGGCCAAAATGAAGTCCGGCGATAAGTTTGACCTCAATGATTTTCGTGACCAGCTGGCGCAGGTCAAAAAAATGGGTGACATGGGCTCTTTGCTAGAAAAACTTCCCGCTCAGTTTGCGCAGGCGGCAGGCCAATTGCAGAGTGGGCAGGCTGATAAACAGCTGCGTCGTACGGAAGGTATTTTGAATTCGATGACTCCACAGGAGCGTGCGAAACCTGAGCTGCTCAAAGCCTCACGTAAACGCCGTATTGCGACAGGGGCGGGAGTCCCTGTGCAGGAAGTCAATCGCATGCTCAATCAGTTTGAGCAGATGCAGGGCATGATGAAGCAAATGAAAAAAGGCGGCATGGCTAAGATGATGCGCGCCATGGGCGGCATGAAAAATCTAGGTAAGCTCGGCGGCTTTGGAAGATAGTCAACGCGCGCTAAAAGTGAGTGTTAGCGTTTGTTGAAGATCAGATCCCAGACGCCGTGCCCCAAGCGCAGACCGCGATTTTCAAACTTTGTCAGTGGCCGAAAATCTGGGCGCGGGGCAAAGTTTTCAGCGGTATTGATGAGGCTGGCTTCCCCAGAAAGTACCTGGAGCATTTGCTGGGCGTAATGTTCCCAATCGGTTGCGCAATGCAAGTAAGCACCTGAGGCCATTCTGCTCGATAACAACTCAATGAGTGGCGCCTGTATCAAACGTCTTTTGTGGTGACGTTTTTTGGGCCAAGGATCAGGGAAGTAAATGTGGACGCCCGACAAAGAGTTTGGTGCAACCATATCGCGCAGGACTTCAACGGCATCGTGCTGAATGATTCGAATATTTTCAAGCGTCGAGGTTTCAATTCGTTTTAACAGAGCACCGACGCCCGCATTAAACACCTCAACCCCTAAAAAATTATCCTGCGGGCGCGCCAAAGCAATCTGCTCGGTCGTTTCACCCATGCCGAAGCCAATTTCCAGAATAGTCGGTGCCGATCGCCCAAAGGTCTGACTGAGATCCAGCACTTCAGCGCGGTAAGGGAGGGACCACTTGTCTAAGTAAGCGTCGAGGGCTTGCTGTTGCCCTTGTGTCATGTGGCTGCGACGATTGACGAAGCTGCGAATATGTTGCGGGTACATCAGCCACCTCCAACGGCGACAACAATCTCTAGTCGGTCAGCCGCGACGAGCTGGACTGTTGTGTAGGTGCTTTTTGGCACAATTTCGCCGTTGCGCTCAACCGCGATCCGCTTGCCCGTGAAGCCGAGTTGATCAATCAGGGTGGCAAGAGATATTGATTCCGGCAGCGTTTTGGGCTGTCCGTTTAGTAGGATTTCCATGGCAGACATTGTAGTGCGTGTCGCCATCAACTTGTGGGCCGAGAGGCATCTCGTATAATGACTCTCGGCAGGTGACAGAGCGGGTGTAGTTCAATGGTAGAACGGCGGCTTCCCAAGCCTCAAGCGTGGGTTCGATTCCCATCACCCGCTCCAGTATCGGTCCAAGCGTTAGGCGTCTACCACTTTAGGTTGGCCGTATTAAAGGTGAACTGACTTGAGCCTTCTTGAAAAAATTCGATTTCAACGATCAGACGGCGAGAGTTACGAAGCTCTGCCAAAAACGGTGCTTCATTTTCTACAAAAATGGTGTCCATGCTGCCACTCGAGGAACCCGTTGCAGCGATCGTGAGGACCTTACCCTCGTCGAAGCGGGCAAAGAACTTACACCCGCCGCTGCATTTAAACTGGCCTTTGCTGATGGTAAATAGGATGTTTAAGCCGTCCTGAGAGCGTTCACGGACCGTTAAGTCAAGTGTAGAGCCGCCAGCGTACGGGGCAGCAAAGTTCACTTTGTTGGTACTAGTGGCTTCGGCAAAACGAGTCGTCGTGCCGCGCATTTGATCGGTGCGTGTGCGATATTCCCACGCCTGTGCTTGGTATGAGGCGAGGGTTAAAACAGTGATTGCGATTATGTGTAGAAACTTCATCATCCTCTCCTTGGGAATAAAATAAATAGAATTGCTTACCAATTTAATATATTTTTGACACTCAAGCATTTCTTTCTATAAGTCTTATGACTCAAATTATTAATATCGCGGCCTATAAATTCGTGGGTCTTGCAGACTTAGAACAACGCAAAACCGAGATGATGGCTCAGGCGCAAGCGTTGGCACTCAAAGGGACTATTTTATTGACGCCCGAAGGCATCAATCTATTTTTAGCGGGACAACGTGCGGAGACTGAGGGTTTTTTAGCGTGGCTGCGACAAGACAACGCTTTCGCGGATCTAGAGGCGAAGTACAGCGTTTCTGAAGACGTGCCTTTTAAAAAGCTTCTGGTCAAAATCAAAGAGGAAATTATTCGGATGAATCATCCGACCATCCGTCCCGAAGCAGGGCGAGCCCCTGCGGTTGACGCGCATACCGCCGCGCGCTGGATTGCCGAGGGTAAAGACGACGCTGGTCGACCGGTTGTTTTGTTGGATACGCGCAACGATTTCGAAGTGGAGGCGGGCACCTTCAAGGGTGCCATCAACTGGCGCCTCTCTAAGTTCACTGAGTTCCCCCAAGCGTTACTTGAGCACAAGGATGAGTTCGCGGGAAAGACAGTAATTAGTTTTTGTACGGGAGGTATTCGTTGCGAGAAGGCCGCGATTTTTATGGCAGACGCAGGAGTAGAAAACGTCTATCAGCTCGACGGCGGCATTTTGAAGTACTTCGAGCAAACGGGTGGCGTGGGCTATGAAGGCAATTGCTTTGTCTTTGATGAGCGCCGCAGCTTAGATGCGACGCTGAGCCCACAACCGGTTTAACGAATGCGCATGCCTGGATGCGCACCCGAGGCGGGATCGAGCAGATAGATCCCAGTATCTGTTTTGTCGTCAGCATGGCTCGCGGCAAGCACCATACCTTCGGACACGCCGAACTTCATCTTGCGTGGCGCGAGGTTTGCAACGAGTGCAGTGAGTCTGCCAATGAGTTGCGCAGGCTCGTAGGCAGATTTGATCCCCGAAAGAACGTTACGGTGACGGCCTTCACCGACGTCTAGTGTCAGGCGCAGCAGCTTCGTTGAACCCTCAACGTGTTCGCAATTCACAATCCGTGCAACCCGTAAATCAATTTTGACGAAATCGTCGATCGTGATGAGGTCGGCGATTGGTTCGCCGCCGGGAACGAGTGCGGGTGTGACTTCCGGTGCGAGCTCGGCAGCAGGCGCATCGAATAATGCGTCAAGCATTGTGGGCTCTACGCGTTGCATTAAATGCTTGAACGCATTGATACGCGTTGGCAGAACGCCCGCGTCGGACCAGACAAAGTTGCGAGTCAGCCCAAAGAGTTCGGTCGCGACACGCTGGGAAAGTACCGGCAAAATTGGCGCCAACATGACCGACAGCGCCTTGAAACCGGCTAAGGCAGACGAACAGATATGTTGCAGCGCTGCGCGTTGCGCAGCGTCGGCCTGGGCCAGCGTCTTGGCGATCAACCATGGTTGCGCGGCATCAAAAGCCTGATTGATCTGATCAGCGTGCGCCATGATTTCGCGGATGGCACGACCGAATTCACGCGCCTCGATATCAGCTTGTATGGCGGTTGTCGCGCTTTGCCAGTGCGCACTGAGTTGGGCTGCATCGCCGGAATATCCGAGTGCCCCATCAAAATATTTGCTGATGAAATTAGCGGCACGGCTTGCGATGTTGACGTATTTGCCGACTAGATCACTGTTGACACGCGCCACAAAGTCGTCCGGGTTGAAGTCAATGTCTTCAACGCGCGCATTCAGTTTGGCGGCAATGTAGTACCGCATCCATTCGGCGTTCATACCAAGCTCAAGGTAGCGCAACGGCGAAATGCCGGTCCCGCGGCTCTTGGACATTTTTTCACCGCTCACGGTGATGAAGCCATGTACATTGAGCTGATCTGGTACTTTTCGTCCGGAAAACTTTAAGGTTGCGGGCCAGAACAGAGCGTGAAAATAGACAATGTCTTTGCCGATAAAGTGCACTTGTTCGGTCGTGCTGGCAGGATCAATCAGAACGTTAAAATCTAGACCGATTTTGTTGCAGTACGCTTTGAGTGAAGCGAGATATCCAATCGGTGCATCAAGCCAAACATAAAAATATTTGCCGGGCGCATCAGGGATTTCGATTCCGAAATAGGGCGCGTCGCGCGAAATATCCCAGTCACCTAGATTTGCTTGATCGTCACCATTGCCGAGCCACTCACGTGTCTTGGCGAGAACCTCTGTCTGTAAGCGTTTGGAGCCTTGTGCGTTAGCGCCAGTTGTCCACTCTTGTAAAAATTCGACGCAGCGCGGATCAGAAAGTTTGAAAAAAAAGTGATCTGACTTTTTAAGAATCGGTCGTGCTTTCGTTAGAGTGGAGTAGGGATCAACCAGATCCGTCGGTGCATACACGGCTCCGCACACTTCACAGCAGTCTCCGTACTGATCCTTGGCATGACACTTCGGGCATTCGCCTTTGATATACCGATCAGGCAAAAACATGCCTTTGACAGGGTCAAAAAACTGTTCGATTTCACGCGTTTCAATTAAGTTTGCAGCGCGGAGCTGTCGGTAGATATCTTGCGAAAGTTCAACGTTTTCTGGCGAATCGGTTGAGTGCCAGTGATCGAACGCGATGTGAAAGCCGTTCAAATACTGTGGTCGCTCATCTGCGATCCGTGCGACGAGCTGTTGAGGCGTGATGCCCTCGGCTTCAGCTTTGAGCATGATCGGCGCGCCGTGGGTATCGTCGGCCCCAACAAAATGCACGGTGTGCCCAGCCATGCGCATCGCTCGCACCCAGATGTCCGCCTGGATGTATTCCATGATGTGGCCGATATGGAAAGATCCGTTGGCGTAAGGAAGCGCAGTGGTGACAAATAGTGTGCGGGACATGGGCAACTTATGACGTGACATGGAAAGACAATCCCACGATTTTAAAGCAGTTGCACCAGGCCCGAGTAATGGACGACCAGGGCGGCAATTGTGCTCGCCGCCATGCCCCAAATGGGATTGGCCTTGGTGTAGATAACACTGAGCGCGCTGACTGCGACTAAAACCGAGACAAACCATCCACCTGGTGCTGCGATGGCCAAGTCCAAGCCTCCCGCAATCAGTAGGCCGATGGCAAGGGGAACTAAGGCCTTTTGTGCCAGCTTAAAGCCTGCGGAACCCGCGACTTGGTTGGCAATCCGCCCCACAGCAAATGCGAGGATAGCCGCAGGCAACACCATTGAAAGAGTTGCGACGAGCAGACCTGGAAGTCCGGCGATCTGCCAGCCTAGTAGGCTCACGACAACAACGTTAGGACCGGGGGTGATTTGTGCGATGGCAAATAGCTGGAGGAAAGTTCCATCGTCCATCCAGGCCATGTTTTCAACGATAGCCTGTCGCAAGGCAGGAAACACAGCGTTGGCCCCGCCAATGGCAACAAGCGATAGCGACGCAAAGGTCTTCGCTAGTTGTAACAGGACATTGACATCGATCATTTTTTACTAAGCCAATAGGTCAGTGCGAGTGCTGAAGGGATCAGTCCAAGCACCACATAAACCAAGGGCCACTTTAAAACCAAAATACTGACCAGGGCTGCCACGA
>CAJBTJ010000309.1 GCA_903958565.1 uncultured beta proteobacterium | reverse complement strand
TCACTAGGGCATCGCGTCCATTACCTAGGTATCAATGATCCAGAAAATACCCAATCGATTGAGGGCAACCTCAGCACCTTGATTGCTCGTCATCAATGCACCAAATTCGAATACCAAGAGCCAGACGAGTGGCGTCTAGATCAACAGCTATCGACCTACTGCCAAGGCTTGTCGATTCCTTCACAGCTTGTATCAAGCGAACATTTTTTTACTGAACGGCTCGAGACTGGAGCGTTATTCAAGTCGCAAAAGCAATGGCTGATGGAGCGCTTCTACCGCCAGATGCGCACCAAGCATGCCATTTTGATTGACGCGTCAAAAAAACCTGAAGGGGGTCAATGGAACTTTGACCACGAGAACCGCAAACGCTGGAATGGTTCGCCCCCAGAACCGATCGACCACAGCCGTAGGCATGATCACTCTGCACTATGGGCTGACATTCAAGCGGCTGGCGTCTCAAGTTTTGGCGCGTCGCAAAGCGATGCCTTTCGCTGGCCCTTAAATCGCACTGAGGCGCTGCAAGATCTCGATCGATTTATAGAAGACGTGCTGCCGCAGTTTGGTGAGTTTCAAGATGCCATGAGCACCCAAAGCTGGCGGATGTTTCACTCTCTCCTGTCTTTCGCACTCAATACCAAGATGCTGAACCCTAAGGAGGTTGTGCTTCGGGCAGAGAGTGCCTGGCGAGAAGACAAAATCAGTATCGCGACAGCAGAAGGCTTCATTCGTCAAATTTTGGGTTGGCGCGAGTACATTCGAGGGGTGTACTGGTTTCGCATGCCAGGTTATCAGGACTCGAACGCCTTCGCACACGACACGCCCCTGCCGCAATGGTTCTGGACCGGGCAAACCAAGATGCAGTGTCTATCTAAAACGATCGGGCAGTCGCTTGAGCACGCCTATGCCCATCATATTCAACGGCTTATGATTACGGGTAACTTCGCGTTACTCGCAGGACTTGAACCCGCTGCGCTGCATCGTTGGTATCTAGGCATTTATATTGACGCCTTTGAATGGGTAGAGCTGCCTAACACCATCGGCATGAGTCAGTTTGCCGATGGCGGCCTGTTAGCCACGAAGCCTTATGTATCAAGCGCCGCTTACATTGATCGAATGGGGGACTACTGCAAGGGCTGTCACTACGACAAGAAATTGCGAGTGGGGGAACGCGCCTGCCCCTTCAACGCCTTGTACTGGGACTTTTTTATTCGGCATACCGATTCCTTGTCGGGCAATCACCGACTTGGAATGGATTTTCGTCAAATTGAAAAGATGGATGCAGACAGCAAGACGAGTTTACAAACTCGAGCGCTTCAGATTCGTAACAACTTAGATCAAATCTGATCGATACGTCTTGCTAACTCGATATCCTTCATGGACAGGCCGTTCGCATCATGCGTCGTCAAGGTGATCTCAACCTTGTTATAGACGTTGCGCCACTCGGGATGATGATCGGCCTCATGGGCGAGCAACGCAACACGCGTCATAAAGCCAAACGCATGCGCAAAGTCCGCAAAGACCCACTGACGACGAATACTGCCACCTTTCGCCGCTTCGTATTGCCAGTCATGCACACTTGCCAAGCACTCAGGCAACTCTTTTGCAGACAACGGGGATACCATCACGCCGCCTCAGGCCGTGTCATGGAATCAGAGGGCAAGAACATCACGACAATAGCCGTGCATGTTGCAAAACCCGCCATAACCAAGAGCAGTGACTCAAAGCCCCAACCTTTCACGGCCGGACCAAGCGCCCAGACGGCAATTGAACTCAAGCCTAGCGAGATCGAAAGACGAATACCCGCCACACGTGAGCGCATGCGATCATCCACATACCGCACAATCATGACATCGACAAAAGGCACTGCACCAAAAATAAATACCATCGCCCCTAACATTGCCGCAAACAACCACCAACCATGCGCATAGGCGGCCAATACAAACAGCGGGATCTGCAACAGCACGATTCCCAAAAAGATCGGTCTCAGGGAATATTTATCTAGGAGTTTGCCAACGATTACTTGCATGATGGAAGCAACTGTATAAACAATTGCAAGAAGAATGCCCAGTATGGCCGGGTCCTCAAGCACCCCCTGGAAGCGTTCTGCAAACAATTGACCGTTGCCATTGGTGGTGAAGTTAAAAATGACACTTCCCGTCGCGGCAGAGACTGTCATCACCGCCAAGACACGCGCCACCATGGCCCGTGACAACGCAACCTTTGGACCACTCTTGCGCTTGGCGGGCGCTTCGACTTCTGGCGGGCAAATCAAGGCAAACCAGATGCCACAGCCAATGGCAAACAAAGCAGGTACCGCAAAGGCCGCGCGCCAGCCAATCCACTTAATCAAAAATCCTGTGAGCATCGCAGCCAACGCGACGCCCAAGTTGCCCGCTAGCCCGTTTATACCGATCGCATAACCCGGATTAAGCGATTTCTGCACCAGAAATGGTATGCCGACAGGATGATAGATGGAGGCGAAAGCCCCCACCAGCGTCAGCGCGATCGCCATTTGCCAGGCGGTTTGCGCAAAGGAAGCCAGCAACGTTGCCACGCCAATGCCAATAAAGAAGACGATCATCATTCTGCGTCGCCCCCAGAGATCGCCTAAGCGACCAGCGGGAATTGACCCCAGCCCAAAGAGTACGAAGGCACCCACGCCGTAGGGCATCAAATCTTCCCAGGTTGAAAACCCAAAATCATGCGCCATGACACCAACGGCCGCAGCAAAGATGAGCAAAAACATATGGTCGAGCCCGTGACCAATGTTTAACAACAACCGTACCGCTAGCGAATGATCTTTTGTCATTATTATCACGCCCGACCAATAATTGAAGCGGTGAGCATCAGCTCTTCGAGTAATGCAAGGGAGACTGCGCCTGACACGGAGTACGGGTCGAGTTCAGGCTTCTCGGAATACTTCAGCACGATCGACGTGTTGAGCTTCGCAAGATTGACCTGACCCATCGTCCAACCACTAAAACGACGCTCTGTGATTTCTTCATAGTGCAGCAACGCAACGTCTTTATGTCTATCGTCGCGAACAATGTGGCCATACAGCTCATTGACCTGCATACGTCCGCCCTCAATCGCCTGCAAATAGATACCACCCCCGTAGCACAGGATGCCTGTGATGCCATTGCTTAGATTGTGGTCACGTGCCGAATCGAGAATAGACTGTATTGCTTTAGTGTCTTCGGGATCGACCGCACGACTTACATACAACAGACGTACCAGCATAATTAGCTCTCTCTTGGCATCAACGACAAAAATTCTCGACGCAAATTAGCGTCCTTCAGAAATACACCCCGCATGACCGAGTTAATCATCCTGCTATCCGCGTCCTTCACGCCACGCCAGGACATGCAATAGTGCGTGGCATTCATCACAACCGCTAGACCATCGGGCTGCGTTTTTTCTTGTATCAAATCAGCCAACTGCACCACAGCCTCTTCTTGGATCTGAGGACGACTCATGATCCATTCCGCCAATCGTGCATATTTGGACAAGCCAATCACGCTCGTGTGCTCATTGGGCATCACGCCAATCCAGACCTTTCCAATCACAGGACAAAAGTGATGACTACACGCACTACGCACTGTAATCGGACCCACAATCATGAGCTCGTTCAGATGTTCCACGTTTGGAAACTCTGTAATTTTAGGCTGAGCGGCAAAGCGCCCGCCAAACACTTCTTGCACATACATTTTGGCGACCCGCCTTGCGGTATCGTTTGTGTTGTGATCTGAGACCGTGTCAATTACGAGGCTCTCAAGCACACCTTTCATTTTTTGCTCGACCTCATCGAGCAATTGACCAAGTTCGCCCGGCTCAATGTAGGCTGAAATATTATCGTTGGCATGAAATCGCTTCCGCGCGTCTTTAAGGCGGTTACGAATGACCACCGAAATTGGTGTGCCCTTGTCCTGATCAATCGGGTTCATGTATTTGGTTCTTTACGCTGAAAATATGCTGTGTGAGTACATCACTAATACAAAGAACTATCTAAATCTACGTTGGATGGCAGGTCGGATCTTTAAAAATCCCACATACAGCCGCTCTAGGCACCACAACATCGGTCTATTCGTGCAGCACAGGCCAAGCCATCGCCACGCCGGTAACGCAAGCCAAAGCTTAACAAAAGCCTGTGCTCCACTGTATAAATGATCGTCCGGACCCCGCACATGGAATCGTGCCATCGCAGCCTGACAGGTCAACCCGTCTTCAGGGCCTAGGGCTCCGGCAGCACTGACATCCGTCCAATCAATGCGATCGGCCCCCTTACAGCGCTGATAAAACGCAATTTCCTTGCGGCAAAGAGGACAAGAACCATCGTAGTAGACGGTGATCAAAGCCATTTTTGCATAAACAGGGCTTGTCCGGTTAGCGCGCTTAACTCATATTGCGCGAACCCAAACCTGACATAAGAAGCCTGGGCCACCCGATTGCCACTTAATACTTCGAGCGTCAACTTGCAACAACCCTTCGCCCGAGCATACTCCTCCAAGGCTCCCAATAGCGCTTGACCCACACCCTGACCTCTAAAGGCAGGATCCACAGCAATATCATGCACATTCATGAGTGGCCGCGCCTTGAAGGTTGAATACCCGGGCATCGCGTTGAGCAGACCCACCGGGCGGGTTTGACTGCTCGCCAGCCAACTCACGGCGCCAGGAAACTTCGCCAAGTCGTCGCAGAGTCGTTCGTTGACGTCCGCCCGCAGACCCTCTTCACCCCCCAAAGGATACCAGGCGAACATATCAAG
>CAJBTJ010000308.1 GCA_903958565.1 uncultured beta proteobacterium | reverse complement strand
TGGTCGCAAGCGCGGGCGCAAAAATGATGCGTCCTGCGTCTGTTAACAAGTAAGCTTCAAGATTGACACACGCTGATGGCAACTATGCAACCAACTGAAAAGACAACATATCATCACGGTGATCTGCGAAGAACGTTGCTGAACGTAAGCGTCGACATGATCGATCGCAAAGGGATTGAATCGCTCAATTTGCGAGAATTGGCGATATTGGCTGGTGTCTCTTCTGGCGCGCCCTATCATCATTTCGCCAATAGAGCTCAGCTGCTGAGTGCCATTGCGCAAGAAGGTTTTGAATTACTTGTCGCCAGCATGTCTGAGCAGCGCGACTTGGCGCTCAACTCGCCAAGCGCCCGCCTTGAAGCACTTGGCAATGCCTATGTCTTATTTGCCACGTCTCACCGCGGTCACTTTCGCGTGATGTTTCGTGTCGACTCAACAGCGAGTGCAGTGCCTGAGTTGTCGCTTGTGGCAGGCAAGGCATTTCAGATGTTAAACGACGCGATTACAGAGTGTCAGCAAGCGGGCACTGCCCCCTCGGGTGATCCGCAACCGTTGGTGGTCCACGCATGGGCAACCGTGCATGGGCTCGCGACGCTTTTGGTTGATGGCGGTCTCACAAGCATTGCCATTGCGCCAGAAGATTTAGTACCGATGCTTGCTCGGTTGACCAGTCAACTGTTCGATGCTCTTGCAAAACAAACTGCGCAGGCAAACGATGTCTCGCAGTGAACTCACTTTAAATGAAACTTTGAAAAAAACTTATGACGATCGATCCCGAACTGACGTTTCGTATTGGTAATGCTGTGGCGCTGTTAGCCTGGCTAGCGCTCGCAGCATCACCAGCCAAAGCGCGCTGGGCGCCCAGCGTTTGGCGCATGACTGGCCGCATACTGCCCCTACTCTTCGCGCTAGTCTATGGGGCTCTTTTACTATCGGCCGAGCCCACTGGCGGTAGCTTCAATTCGCTTGCGGGGGTGCAACAGATCTTCAGTTCACCCCATGCCCTGACTGCTGGTTGGCTGCACTATTTGGCGTTTGACCTGTTTGTCGGCGCATGGATCGCTCAGCGCGCTGACACTTTGCAGTTGCCGCATTGGCAGGTGGTACCCATACTCGCGCTGACCTTTCTGTTTGGGCCACTGGGCTACGCGGCCTTCATCTGCTTGCGTGCGGTGCGTCGCCCGCAGTCGTTGCGACTTCATGGGTAAAGGGTAAGCCCCATTCTCTCATCCGTACTTTGATTTAATCACTCAAGGACCTGTCCTCCATGAACACCTCCGCGATCAATCGATCTTTATTAGCGCCAATACCTATTCTCAACGAAGCTTTAGCACGCCAACGCGCACTGACAATTTGGGCGCTCGTTCTTTTGGTCGCGATGGTGCCAACGGCCTTGGCGCTTATGTTCGACACACGAGAGATCCGCGGGGTGAATGTTTGGATCAAGCCGCTGAAGTTCATGCTTTCAATTGCGCTGTTCAGTTTTAGCACTGCCTGGTTCATTGGGCTATTGCCTGAAGAACGACGCCACACACCAGCGATTCGGTTCGTTGTCACCAGCATCTTGTGGGTGGGGGTGCTTGAGATCAGTTACATCACTTGGCAATCGGCACTCGGTCAAGCATCGCATTACAACCTGACCGACCCGTTACACATCGCCTTGTACGCACTCATGGGGGT
>CAJBTJ010000307.1 GCA_903958565.1 uncultured beta proteobacterium | reverse complement strand
CGGTTTTGGAATATTTACCTGAGCCTTGCGCTCAGCCTGTTTTTTTGTTTTAACGTAAACGCCCAAGAGTTTCCGAAAGTCATCAAACTGGTCGTACCCTTTGCACCAGGCGCAAGCAACGACTTGTTCGCCAGAGCGCTTGCACAGCGCTTAAGCGCAAAGCTCGACTTCACAATGATTGTGGAAAACAAGGCGGGTGCGGGTGGCGTGATTGGCGCCGACTTTGTCAGCAAGGCCACCCCTGATGGTTCGACCCTGCTGTTTACCTCAAACGCCTTAACCACGACCGCAGCCGTGCAACGCAAACTGCCCTACGATCCGCTGACTGATCTGGTGCCAGTCGCCATGGTGGCAAAAAGCGGGTTGATTCTGTTGGTGCGCACGGACGGCCCCTACGGCAATACCGCTGAGCTACTTCAGGCAATGCGCGATCCAAAAAACAAAATGGCCTACGGCTCCTCGGGCGTCGGGTCGGTCAATCATGTCAGTACAGAATTGCTCAATTCAATGGCCGGCACGTCGGCTCTGCATCTGCCATACAAAGGTTTAAGCCTCGCACTGATCGATATGATCGGCGGGCGCGTCGATTTCATCATCACGACGGTGGCTTCATCGGGCAGTCAACTGCGTGCCGGTAAGGTCAAAGCCCTCTCCGTCACGTCCGCAGAACGCAGCCCCTTCAATCCAGAGCTCGCGCCGATGGCAGATTTCGTACCCGGTTACAGCAGTGAGATTTGGTGGGGCGTCTTTGCGCCCGCCAATACGCCGAAAGCGTTGGTGGAGCGGCTCAACACCGAGATTCGCAACGTAACGGCAGAGCCAGAGATGCAAAAGCTGTTTGCACAAGAGGCAGCGCTGGCCACAACACTAAGTTCATCTGAATTCGCACGTCGCATTCAAGACGAGATTGTGCTGTGGAAAAAAGTAGTGCGAGAGCGTAATATTCAACCAGAATAAATCGGAGACAGCCCATGCTCACAAAATCTAGCCAAAGCGCCTTACCCCAACGACAAGTTTCAAAGTCGCCCACAAATGGCGCCCCGCGGTGGCGTACCGATTTCTTTAGTACGGTGGGTGGCGGTAAAGTCACTTCCGATCCACAGGCTTTCTTAGTTGAAATGCCCGTGCACGATCAGATCCTTCCACACTTCCATGTCGTCGATCAGTTTCAAGTTTTTGTTTCAGGCACCGGAAAAGTGGGTCGCTCTGACGTTCTGTTGCCTTTGACGATTCATTATGCTGATCGCTTCACCGGCTACGGTCCGATCGATGCGGGTCCACAAGGCTATTCATACTTCACGCTGCGTGCGCAAACGGACTCTGGCCCCGTCTATCTCCACCAACCAGGCTACCGTGAAAAGCTACAACCCTCAAAAAAGAGACATTTTTCAGCAAACGCGGTCATCAGCACCGAGGCTGTCTTAGCCAATCGCGACCAGGTCACGATTGAAGATGTCAGTGAAAAAACGGCTGAATATGACGATGGCGTTGATGCGAAGCTCATCCGCGCTGGTGCAAATATGGCAATCACCGGTCAAGATCCAAAACACTCAGGTGGCCAATACTTCTTAGTTGTGAACGGGAGCCTCGTTCACCAGGATCAACATCTTGCGAAGTGGTCAGTACTGTTTGTCAATGCAACCGATCCCACGCTGTCCGCCAAAAGCGGCCCAGAGGGATGCGAAATGTTGATGCTGCAGTTCGGTCGGGGATAGCGCGCTGTAAACAGCCTCTAGAGAAGCTTGCCCGGATTCATTAACTGGTTCGGGTCAAGCGCGCGCTTGATGGCAATCATCAAATCCATTTCAACTGTGGACTTATAGCGCCGCAATTCATCACGACGCAAGGTCCCAACGCCATGCTCGGCGCTGATACTCCCATTGAACTGCGCAACAAGATCGTGAATACGTTTATTCAAACCGATCGTTTTTTGTTTGTAGTCCTCAGGCGCAACATCCAAGGGCAACAGTACGTTGTAATGTAAGTTGCCGTCTCCGATATGGCCGAAGTTGATGATCGGCAATCCCGGAAACTCTGTCAGGACAGCCTGATCCGCCTCTGCAACAAAACGAGCCAGCCCGGATATCGGCAATGCAATATCATGCTTAACTGCCTTACCCGCCTTAACCTGCGCCAGCGAAATTCCTTCCCGCAGCTTCCACATCGACACACTTTGCGCTTCGCTCATCGCGACCACGCAATCATCAATCAACCCCTCGTCGATCGCTGCAGACAAGCCCGCCTGCAACATATCTTGAAGTCCAGCCATGCTTGTGTCGGCCAACTCAATCAACGCATAGTAGGGATAGATTTTTTCGAGCGGAGACGCGTGTGCCTCTAGCTGCTTCGTCACAAGCGACAAGCTCGGTGCAGACATCATTTCAAACGCGCTCAAGCGCGGACCGCAGTCTGCTTGCAAGCGATTGAGTAACGCCACGACATTCGCTAGATTTTGTACACCGACCCATGCCGTGACGCGGCCAGCGGGTGCAGCGAAGAGTTTCAACACCACGCCGGTGATGATACCGAGCGATCCCTCTGAACCGATGAATAAATCCTTTAAGTCATAACCGGTATTGTCTTTGCGTAGGGCACGCAAACCATTCCAAACTCGGCCGTCTGGTAAAACCACTTCTAGGCCTAAGGTCAGATCGCGCGTATTTCCGTAGCGCAGGACGCCCGTTCCACCCGCATTGGTGGCCAAGTTGCCGCCAATTGTGCAACTACCTTCCGCGCCAAGACTCAGAGGGAAGTACCGCCCTACTTTACGCGCCGCCTGTTGAATCTCTGCCAAGATGACTCCCGCATCCGCGGTGAGTGTGTTGTTCACAGGATCCACGTCATGAATGCGCTTCATGCGATTTAAGGACAACACGACTTGCGCACCGCTCAAGTCGGGCGTCGCGCCACCACTCATACCGGTGTTGCCACCTTGCGGCACAACGGGCGTGTGGGACTGATGACACAAACGCATCACAGCGGCTACTTCTGTCGTGTTGCGAGGACGCACTACAGCAACCGTGCGTCCGTGCGCTTTACCTAGCCAATCATTGACATACGTTTCTTGGTCCGCAGGATTGAGGATCACGCCCTCTTCACCCACGATATGCATCAGGCGCGACGTTAATTCTTTTTGCTTCATGGGATCCTGCACCGTTGTCGCCCTACCAGCCTAACAAGGTACGGCCAATCGCCATCGAGGCGGCGGCTTGTGTGGGTTCAACCACGGGAATGCCTAACTGCTCTTCCAGCCAGGCACGATGCGCAGCCATGCCCGCACAACCCAGCACAACCACATCAATCAAATGCGTATCGCGTAATTCTTTTCCTGCGCGCAGCAAACCAGCGCGTGTTCTGTCTGCGTCGACTAAATCTACGACATTCATCCCAAGCGGCACCTCGGCGACAACACGCTCCGTCAGACCCATCGCGCCAAACATGCGACCATGGCGGGGAATCGATTGACGCAGAATCGCGATCACGCCCACTCGGTGTCCGCGTGTCATGGCTGTCACGACGCCACACTCACTAATACCCAACACCGGTTTCGTCGTCGCTTCACGCACCGCATGTAGACCTGGGTCGCTAAAACACGCAAGCACGTAAGCCCCTGCGGCATCGCCATGTTTTGCATCCAAGCTCTTGACCAGCTTCACCAGTGGCAGTGTCACTTGCTCAACATCCATCTGGCTTTGAACGCCGGGCGGGCCTTCGGCGAGCGTCAGACACTTCAGCACGGGCCCACCAGGAAGGCGCAACGCATTCAGCGCTTCGTCGAACGCATCCGTCACGGCTTGCGTGGAGTTTGGGTTGATGACAAATATCGTTTTAGACATGGCGAATCCCCTTTCGATCTAGTCTAGCAGTGCCTAAGCATGTTTTGCATTGTCATTTTATGCATAAGCCTTAACATGATGTTATGGTTAACATGCACAATCCACGGGGCCCAGAGCCATGCAACTGAACTTAAGGCAAATCGAAGTCTTTCGTGCCGTCATGACCTCTGGGTCAATCAGCGGCGCGGCAAAACTGCTCTTCGTCTCACAACCCGCCGTCAGTCGCCTGCTTTCGCACACCGAACAGCGACTCGGCTTTGCCTTGTTTGAACGCATCAAGGGCCGGCTTTACCCAACACCCGAGGCGCGGCAACTATTTAAAGAGGTAGAAGCTGTCTACGAGGGCGTGCGCCGGGTTGAGGAGTTAGCCAGCGAGCTCTCTGAAAAGCGCAGCGGCATCTTGCACCTTGTTTCAAGCCCCAGCATTGGCCATATGCTGATTCCCATGGCCATTTCGCACTTTCATCAGCAACACCCTGAGGTCAAAGTCACGTTTCAACCATTGACCGTGGTCCCCCTCACACAAATGTTGCTCGATCATCGCGCGGATCTTGGCGCAGTGATTTTGCCTTCACAACACCCCAACCTATTGTCAGAGCCGATCGGACAAGGAAACCTCGTCTGCATTTTCCCCTACAACCACCCCCTGGCAAGTGGCTCCATGCTCACGATTGAAGACCTG
>CAJBTJ010000306.1 GCA_903958565.1 uncultured beta proteobacterium | reverse complement strand
GTCGTGTTGGTCGCCACCGTGCGTGCCTTGAAGTATCACGGCGGCGTCGAGGTCAAAGATGTGGGCTCAGAGAACCTGGACGCCCTGCGCTTGGGTTTAGTCAACCTTGAACGCCATATCCACAACATCACACAGAATTTCGGGTTGCCTTGCGTGGTGGCAATTAATCATCGCACTGAAGACACCGCGGCAGAAATCGCGCTCCTGCAGTCTACCGCCGCATCACTCGGGGTTGAGGTCGTCCTTGCGGAGCATTGGGCCAAGGGTGGTGCGGGCGCTGCCAATCTCGCCCATGCGGTCGTCAAGTTGTGTGAGCAACCGAATCGCTTCAAGTTTCTGTATGAGGACCAGGTATCGCTTTGGGATAAGGTGCAAACCATTGCAACCCAAACCTATGCTGCAGCAGGCATTGCGGCCGACGCCAAAGTGCGTGCGCAATTCGCCCAGCTTGAGGCCGAGGGGTATGGCCATCTGCCGGTTTGCATCGCCAAAACGCAATACTCTTTTTCAAGCGACGCGAAGTTACGCGGCGCACCGAGCGGTCACATCCTGAATATTCGGGAGGTACGACTCGCAGCCGGTGCAGGGTTCGTTGTGGTGGTGTGTGGTGACATCATGACGATGCCAGGCCTACCTGTCGTGCCCGCAGCCAATGGCATCGATATCAACGATGCTGGAGAAATCACTGGGCTGTCGTGAACAGGAAGGCCTTACTTGGCAACCGGCGGTTCGTAGCGGCCGCCTAAGGCCAGAGCTTGCTCACGCAGAAACTCTAGTGCTTCTAAAGCAGGCGCCGCATCACCCTTCACACCCAGTTCGATGTGTGGCACGGCCCCGCCCTCGCCGACAGACGGAAGACTGAACGCCTTGATGCTCGGCCACTTGCGCTCGAGCGCCTCAAGCGCTGGCGTGATCCGAGACTCGGGCAACCCGTAAACGATGAAGGAATGCTCTGTGCGATCTTCTTTGTTGTGGAGATGCGCGTAGCGGGTATCGAGCATCGCCTCGAGCATCGGCCACGCCATGACTGGAAACCCCGGCACAAAGGTGTGGTCGTGGATAAAAAATCCAGGAATACGATTAAACGGATTCGGCACGGCCTCACAGCCTTGGGGGAAAAACCCCATCTGCAACCGCTGCTGATTTTCAGGCGCGTTCATATCCGCTGAGCCTTGACCTTTGGCTGCGTTCTCGGCGCAACGAATCGTAATCTGCTCTCTTGCAAAATCGTTAAGCTCAAGCGGCACACCTAACGCAGCAGCGGCCGCCTGCCGCGTATGATCATCAGGCGTGGCGCCAATGCCCCCACAACTCAAGACAATGTCGCCCGAAGCAAAGCTGCGCTTATAAGCGGCAGTCAGGGCAGCACGGTCATCGGACAAGATTTCAACCCATGACAGCTGCAAGCCCCGAGCGCCGAGAAGTTCGACCACTTTAGGGAAATGTTTGTCTTGCCTACGTCCCGAAAGGATTTCATCGCCAATAACAATAAGACCAAAGCGAGATTTCTGTGTAGCGGCAGACATAAGTATTCCAAAAAAGTGTCAAACAAAACTAACCGATATTTCAGCACAAATGTGACCCGTCATGTCACGCACTCTGGCGCGAACTAGGTCAAGGGGGGGCTTTCTTGCCTCAGGCGGCGCAAGGCGGCCAGGCCAAAATGGGTATAAACCAAACCAGAAAACACAGGCAGAAACACCCACGCAGGGGGCAACAGATTCAGTAACGCGCAGACGAAACCAATCACCCAGAACCCTGTGCTGTGTCGCGCGATCAACGCTGTGCGCTCCGTGGCACTCGCGTGGTCCACGATCGCATCGAGCCGCATCATGCGAGAGAATGCAAAGGCCCACCACAACAGCGACACCAACAAACCTAAGGGCGGAAAAAGCCAAAAGGGCAGCGTCAAGACCCACCCCAACATAAACAGCACGCTCACCCAGAGAGCATTCCAAAGGCTCACGACAAAAGCATGCTGGCCGGCCAGCTCAAGTTCACTATAGTGATGGTGGGAAACATGCCGCACCACAATGGGCATCACAAACACAGCTGCAACGGCCAAGCCAAGAATGCCCGTCAAAGGCAGCAACACCGCAGCAACCAACAAGGGCAACAACCACGCCTTAATCGCCGCAAGCGAGAACAACCCCATGGACTGTAGCCACTGGGCTGCGACCAGCAAGGGGGTCGTCGCACTCAGTTGCTGATCAAGCCAGTCGGTCAAGGGCCCCAGCGCAACAAACAACACCAACAGGGCCCCCACCATCATTAACAAAAACGGCAACAGCAAGGCGAACAGCATCTTTGGATGGAGTTGCGACAGCAGGGCACGGCCAAACGCATCCCCAACCCCGCTGAGTCCCGCCGAGCGGGGTCCATTCAAACCAGTACGGTCGGGCGTTCGCGTAGGAAGTGGCATCATGGACCTAGCGTGTGGAGTAAATTAAACCCGGCTATCATAGACAATCAAACTCCTTCCTGCATCGATGACATTACATCTACCTGGCGCCACAGCGCTTATCGAGCGCCTTAAAGAGCCAAAACAGCGACTGGCGCTGTGCTTTTGCGCAGCCTGGTGCGATGCGTGCAAAGCCTATAAACCGAAGCTCGAGGTACTCGCTTCGCAACACCCCGATATCTGCTTTGTCTGGATCGACATTGAAGACCACCCCGATTTATTGGGGGACGAAGATGTTGAAAATTTTCCGACCGTCGGTATTATCGAAGATGGCAGCGTGCGTTTTATGGGCACACTTTTGCCACACATCGAACACCTTGAGCGTTTACTGGAAGCGATGCGCGCGCCCGGAAAGGCACAGGCATGTGGGCTGCCAGACGATCTACTGCGCTTATTGACGCATGCCTGAGGCAAGCAGACCGCGTTTTGCAGCGACGTTATAGCTTTTTGATTGCTCCGCCAAGCAACAATCCAACGGGGCGCTTTCCGAGCAATGCTGGTTTTTTTGTTGTCGGTGCAGGTGTCTGGGCAGACGCGGCCACCGCAGCGGCAGAGGGCTCATAGGGCTTAAGAAAAAACTCATCAACCGGTTTGACTGGGGCGCTGTAGCGGCTAGGACGCGCGCCTCGCTCGCTACCGCGATCGCCCTGTCGATCAGCACTGCTGCTGCGACCTTCGGGACGCGATCCTCGCTCTGGCCGCGCTGAGCGCTCAGAAGCGCGTGCGATCAACTCACCAGGAATTTGTAAGGTTCCGCGTGTGACCGGCGCTTTGATGAGTTTTTCAATATCGAGCAAGTATTTTTCTTCGGATGGCGAGAATAAGGAAATCGCCTCACCCTTCGCGCCGGCACGACCTGTCCGCCCAATACGATGGACATAATCTTCGGCGCTATGCGGCAGGTCGTAATTGATGACACAAGGCACACCCGCGACATCTAGACCTCGGGCCGCGACATCGGTTGCAACGAGCACTTCTAGCTCGCCCGCCTTGAATGCCTCAAGGGCTTTCATGCGATCGCCCTGTGACTTGTCACCGTGAATCGACTCAGCGCGCACGCCGTCGAGCTCAAGCTGGCGTGCCAGGCGGCCCGTGCCAATTTTGGTGTTAGAAAATACAATGACTTGTTTCAAGCCACGAGATTTGACGAGATGCACGACTGCGGCACGTTTCGCATCACCCGGCATGGCGTATGCGATCTGCGTGACCGTGTCAGCCGTGGCGTTTCGCTGGGCGACTTCGAGTTCGACGGGGCTATTGAGATATGTACGAGCAAGCTTGCGAATTTCGTTACTAAACGTCGCCGAAAACAACAATGTTT
>CAJBTJ010000305.1 GCA_903958565.1 uncultured beta proteobacterium | reverse complement strand
GCGGATGCGCCATCAATCACCGCCACCAAGGATGGTGACAACGTTGCGTTCCAGAGCGTCGTCACCCGGGCGAACTGCTCTTGTACAGCATGACTACTTGGCATACGTAGCGGACGCTGCGGATCACCCTCACGTAAGTTTGCAAGCGTCTGGTCAAGCGCTAATTTTTGACGACGAACCAACTCAATTTCGGGTGCGGCTCGATCACGTAACTGACTCAGAGTTAGGCCTAGTCGTACCGACTGCACCCGTAAGCTACCCGTGTCATTGATTGCAGCGGCAGCGCCTTCCAGCGCCCACGACAACCATAAAGTGCCCAACACCATCGCCAAACCAAACACTAGGCCGGCGAGCGAAACCGACACGAGGCGCACACCGAGTTTGTGATTTCGTCCGATCGAGGGAGACCAAGTCAATGCCAAGCGTAGACCTCTGTAAAGACGTTCGATGAAGTATGCACTGAAAGCACACCATTGACCCATTATCACCGATGACGGCTTGCACTGGGCGTGAACAAGCTCGATCTAGTGCGAAAGAACTAGATCGCCCCTCTCCGATGACTACTCTTCCCCCAACCAGAGGCGAATAGGCATGAGTCTCTTGAAATTTTAGTCTTAGGCTTATCGCCCACATGATATTTAAGCCAAACGATGCGTCTCCAAACTCGCACCTCCTCGATGGTACTTACGTCTAGTACGCTGGCCTTCACGATTTGCTTTGCTATCTGGATGATGTTTGCAGTCATAGGCATCCCAATCAAAAAGCAGCTTGGGCTGAATGAGACTGAATTTGGCTTGCTTGCCGCTATGCCCGTCCTGACAGGATCGTTGATACGCGTTCCGCTAGGGATCTGGACCGATCGTTTCGGCGGACGAATTGTATTTTTTCTACTGATGTTGAGCACTGTTGCACCGATCTGGCTATTGTCCTATGCCACTAAGTACTGGCATTTCTTGGCGATTGGTTGCTTTGTCGGTCTGGCTGGCGGCTCGTTTTCAGTCGGCACGCCTTATGTTGCGCGCTGGTTTCCTAAAAACCGCCAAGGTCTAGCAATGGGAATTTTTGGTGCGGGTAACTCGGGTTCTGCACTGACTAAATTTGTGGCCCCTGCTCTGATTGCCTCCGCAGCCGGTTCTTGGACCATCGTCCCACAGGTGTATTCGGTCGCAATGCTGATCACAGCCCTTCTGTTCTGGATTTTTTCCAGCACCAATCCGGCTCATCACGTCTCGGCTGGCACGACGTTTTCACAACAACTTGTGATGCTGAAAAACCCCAGAGTTTGGCGCTATTGCCAATACTACTCCGTCGTGTTTGGCGGCTATGTTGCGTTAGCGCTATGGATGACAAAGTATTACGTCGGTGAATATGGTTTCGATATGCAAAAAGCAGCGCTACTCGCTGCGATCTTTTCACTGCCCGGTGGTGCACTGCGCGCGGTGGGCGGTTGGGTATCAGACCGCTATGGCGCTTATCACACCACGTGGTGGGTCATGTGGGTGTGCTGGGTCGCGTTCTTTTTACTCAGCTACCCGCAAACCAATTTCACAGTCATGACCATTAACGGGCCGCGTGATTTCTTTATTGGCCTGACTCCCCCTCTGTTCACCACACTGCTTTTTGTGGTCGGTATCGCCATGGCCATTGGTAAAGCATCGGTCTTTAAATTTATTTCAGATGAGTTTCCGGAAAATATCGGGGCGGTGTCTGGTGTGGTCGGTCTTGCAGGCGGGCTCGGCGGCTTCGTTCTGCCCATTATGTTCGGCGCCATGGTGGATCTCACGGGCGTGCGCTCGTCAAGTTTCATGTTGCTCTACGGAACCGTCTGCGTTTCTCTAGTCTGGATGCACTTCAGTTTTAGAAAAGACAGCGTGGGTCCTAGCGCCATCACATCAAACAAGATGCCCGCAACCCCTGAACTTTCAATTCACCCATAGGCCTACAGTCATCATCGGAGTTTTCCATGTCTTCACGCTATCTACTTACCCGCTGGGAGCCCGAACAACCAGCGTTCTGGAAAACCGAAGGGCGTCGCATTGCTCAGCGCAACCTTTGGCTCTCAATTCCTGCACTGATGCTCGCCTTCAGCGTCTGGATGCTGTGGTCGGTAGTCGTGGTGAATTTGAACAAAGCGGGTTTTCATTTCAGCAAAAATCAAATGTTTTGGCTGACAGCCTTACCGGCTTTATCTGGAGCCACGCTACGTATTTTTTATTCTTTTTTAGTCCCAATCGTTGGGGGACGACGCTTTACCGCTCTATCCACGGCCAGTCTGTTACTGCCCGCGCTCGGCATGGGGTTTGCACTACGCGACACCAGCACGAGCTACCCCACTCTTCTAGTGCTGGCCTTGCTTTGTGGACTAGGCGGTGGCAACTTCAGTTCCTCAATGGCAAACATTAGTTTCTTTTTCCCGAAGGCACAAAAAGGTCTGGCCACAGGCTTGAATGCAGGCATTGGCAACTTGGGCGTCTCGGTCGTGCAATTCGTGACACCCTTAGTTATTGCGATTGGAGCCTTCGGTGTCTTTGGTGGCGCAGGCCACGACTACACCACCAACGAAACAACACACACACTTTGGTTGCAAAACGCTGGTTTTATCTGGGTACCGTTTATTGCACTTGCTTCAATCGCCGCTTGGTTTGGTATGAACGATATCGCAGACGCCAAAGCCTCCTTTGTTGATCAGGCTGTCATCTTCAAGCGTAAACATAATTGGTTGATGTGCTGGTTGTATTTAGGCACGTTTGGCTCCTTCATTGGGTTTTCAGCAGGCCTAGCGTTACTGACGCAGTCACAGTTTCCCAATGTCAACCCAACGAAATATGCGTTTCTCGGTCCGCTGGTCGGCGCAATAGTGCGGCCGGCTGGCGGCTGGGTGTCTGACAAAATCGGCGGCGCCCGCGTCACCCTTTGGACTTTCATTGGGATGATGCTCGCGGTGCTTGGCGTCATGTATTTTTTACCGAGTGAAGGCAATGCCGGAAATTTCACGGGCTTTCTGACTCTGTTCATTATTTTGTTTGCCCTCACTGGGATAGGTAACGGGTCGACTTTTCGAATGATCCCTGTCATTTTTCTAAACGACCGACAGGGATGCGCAAAGCCAGATCCTGTTTCACAAAAGCAAGCATTGATTGACGGCAGCAAAGAGGCTGCAGCCGTCTTGGGATTTTCAGGCGCAATTGGTGCGTATGGTGGGTTCTTTATTCCAAAGAGCTTTGGCACCTCAATCGACCTGACAGGAACACCCCACGCCGCTTTATTTTGCTTTGTGTTGTTTTATTTCAGCTGCGTCGCAGTCACGTGGATTTGGTATGCGCGCGCCAAAGCGCCGATGCCATGCTAGTAACCAGACTCAACATCGATACACACTAAGCCTGTATTTAGCAGATGTCACACGTAGAATTATTGGAGTGCAGTCATGAGTCATTTTTTAGATCGCTTAAATTTTCTGTCGCGCACGACCGAGACATTTTCTAATGGCCATGGCGCCGTCGTGAGCGAAGACCGCAAGTGGGAAAACGCCTACAGACAGCGTTGGCAGCACGACAAAATTGTACGTTCAACACATGGGGTGAATTGCACGGGCTCTTGTTCCTGGAAGGTCTACGTCAAAAGCGGTTTAATTACCTGGGAAACTCAACAGACTGACTACCCACGCACTCGCCCAGATCTACCAAACCACGAACCGCGTGGCTGTCCCCGTGGAGCCTCCTATAGTTGGTATGTATATTCGGCGCAGCGCGTTAAACACCCCATGATGCGTGGACGCCTCATGGAGATGTGGCGAGAGGCGCGCCTCACCATGGATCCCATCCCAGCCTGGGCACACATTAGCCAAGACCCCGAGCGAGCGAAGCACTACAAGAGCGTGCGAGGTTTAGGGGGCTTTGTGCGGGCAGACTGGGAGACAGTCACCGAAATGATCGCAGCGGCCAATGCCTTTACTATCAAAGAATTCGGCCCGGATCGCGTGATCGGCTTTTCGCCCATCCCAGCGATGTCGATGGTGTCGTACGCTGCGGGTTCGCGTTACCTCAGTCTAATCGGCGGAGTATGCCTAAGCTTTTATGATTGGTACTGCGACCTTCCGCCT
>CAJBTJ010000304.1 GCA_903958565.1 uncultured beta proteobacterium | reverse complement strand
GACTCGGCCGTCCGTATTACGCACCTTCCGACCAATATCGTGGTTCAGTGCCAGAACGATCGTTCGCAGCACCGCAACCGCGCCGAGGCCATGCAAATGCTGAAATCGCGTCTCTTTGAGCTTGAGATGCGCAATCGCATGGCCGAGCAACAGAAAATGGAAGACGCCAAGACCGATGTAGGCTGGGGGCATCAAATCCGTTCCTATGTGTTGGATCAAAGCCGTATCAAAGACTTACGCACCAACGTTGAAATCTCCAACACACAAAAAGTGCTGGATGGCGATCTCGATCCCTTCATTCAAGCCAGCCTAAAGCAAGGAGTCTGAGCACATGACGACGATTACGATTATTACCGGCACGACACGTGGCCTGGGCGCCTCGATGGCCGAGCAGCTCGCAGCGACAGGGCAGCATTTAGTGACCCTATCGCGCAAAAGCTCTGACGCCCTTGCGACCATCGCGGCCAAGCACGACACCACCCTGACACAGTTGAATGTCGATCTAGGGGATTCAAGCGCGCTGGCGAAAGCGGCACTGACCCTCAAAGCATTAATTGTCGGACATGATCGCGTACGCTTTGTTCATAACGCGGGTATTGTTACCCCGATTGATCAAGCGGAAAATCTCAATGACCTCGCTGTCATCAACAACGCCTTCCAGGTCAACATCACATCAGCGATCTACCTGACGGCTCAGGTGCTAGCCGCAAGCGCCACCGCAAAAGATCGACGCATACTGTTGATCTCTTCGGGTGCGGGTCGCAATGCCAGCTCCGGCTGGGCTGTCTACTGCGCCACCAAGGCCGCGATGGATCGCTATGCCGAGGCTGTCAAGCTTGATCTGGGTGATCGCGCACGCATCACCTCCATGGCGCCAGGTGTGATCGACACCGACATGCAAGTGACCATTCGCAGCACACCAAAAGAAGCACTGCCCTCACTCGATCGCTTCGTAGGCTTTCATCAAAACAAACAACTTGGCGCGCCGGATGTAGTGGCAAGACGCATCCTGACTGCCCTCGAGAGTGACGGCTACGGCTCGACAACCATCGACGATATTCGTCAATACCCGGCCTAATCATGACTGACAACCAAACCCCACAGCAAGACGAAAACCACCTGATCGCCGAACGTCGGAGCAAACTTGCCGCCATCCGGGCGCGCGGTGTTGCGTTTCCCAATGACTTCGTGCCAGCCGACCGCGCCGCGCCCTTGCACCTTCGCTATGGCGAGCAGGATCAGGCCACCCTGGCTGCCGCCGCGCATCCCGCCAGCGTGGCAGGGCGGATGATGCTCAAGCGCGTGATGGGCAAAGCGAGTTTTGCGACACTGCAAGACAGCACCGGGCGCATTCAGATTTATCTGGATCGTAATTCTTTGGGTGAAGAGAACTACGACGACTTCAAACAGTGGGATATCGGCGACATCATTGCCATTACCGGTCAAGTATTCAAAACCAATAAAGGTGAACTGTCGATTCACGCGGCGACAGCACGCGTACTCGCCAAGTCGCTGCGGCCCTTACCCGATAAGTTCCACGGGATCTCCGACCAAGAGTTGCGCTACCGTCAACGCTATGTTGACCTGATCATGACTGAGCAGACGCGCCAAACTTTTGCAGCGCGCAGCAAAGCCATCAGTGCGATCCGCCAAACGATGGTGGATGCGGGATTCCTGGAAGTTGAAACTCCGATGTTGCACGGCATACCAGGCGGCGCAGCGGCGAAGCCCTTTATTACGCACCACAACGCGCTCGACATGGAAATGTTTTTGCGCATTGCGCCAGAGCTTTACTTAAAGCGCTTGGTCGTCGGTGGCTTTGAACGTGTCTTTGAAATCAATCGGAACTTTCGTAACGAAGGTGTGAGCCCTCGTCACAATCCCGAGTTCACGATGATGGAATTCTACGCAGCCTACACAGATTACCAATGGCTCATGGACTTCACGGAGCAGATTATTCGCGCGGCTGCCATGCACGCTTGCGGCACAGCCACCCTCACCTATCAGGGTCGCGAGCTTGATCTGTCTAAGCCCTTTCATCGCCGCACCATCGTTCAATCGATTCTTGAGCACGCACCACAATTCACGGAAGCCCAACTTGGGGATATCGACGTTGTGCGCACTGAGCTCAAAAAGCGTGGTGTCGATGTCAACGCACCAAACCTGGCACGTGCGGGCTTAGGTGCGTTGCAACTCGCGCTGTTTGAAGAAACAGCAGAGTCGCAGCTTTGGGAACCGACCTACATCATCGACTACCCGATTGAGGTCTCGCCCCTCGCGCGCGAATCTGATACACGCCCTGGCATTACCGAGCGCTATGAACTGTTCATCACGGGTCGTGAGATCGCCAACGGCTTCTCTGAACTTAATGATCCAGAAGATCAAGCCGCGCGTTTTCATGCACAAGTGCAAGCGAAAGATGCGGGCGACGAAGAAGCAATGTATTACGACGCCGACTATATTCGTGCACTGGAATACGGTCTACCCCCGACAGGTGGGTGCGGCATTGGCATTGATCGTTTAGTGATGTTGCTGACCGATAGCCCAAGCATTCGCGATGTGATTTTGTTCCCACATCTGCGCAAAGAAGACTAAACGCGGAGAGCAAACGCGCGGGCTAACAGGGACGCGCGTCGCGGTTGATCAGGACTGATAGGGCTTGAGCCACTTCAAGCCTTCTTCTACTGTTGTGCGGGGACGGTACTCACATCCGATCCAGCCCTTGTACCCAAGCGCTGCAATGCGTTCAAATACGGCGGAGTACGCGATCTCACCCTCGTCGGGCTCATTGCGTGTCGGGACGGCTGCGATCTGGATATGACCGATATGCGGCATGTACTGACCAAGTTTTGTCAGGATATCGCCTTCAGAAACACCCACATGGTAGACGTCAAACATCAGTTTGATGTTGTCGCGTCCGCAGGCTTCGCGGATGGCATTTGAATCTGCCTGACGCGAATAAAAATAACCAGGTTTATCGCGCTGGTTGATCGCTTCTAGCAGCAAGGACATGCCGTGTGGGGCGGCGACGTCCGCCGCCCATTGCAAGTTCGCAATGAACGTCTTGCGCGCTTCGGGTTCCATCTGCGCGCTTGCCAAGCCAGGCATCACATGAATCGCTGGGGCACCGCTGTCTACACACCACTGCAAGGATTGATCAAAGGCCTTTTTAAAATCCGTTTCGCGTCTAGGCAAGGCGCCCAAACCGGATTCACCCATACTGGCATCGCCCACAGGGGTGTTCACTGCCAGCAAGGTTAAGTTCAGCCGTTTGACCGCCGCGCGGACCTCTTGGGCTGGCGTGTCATAAGGCCACTGCAGCTCGATCGCTTTAAAACCATTTTTTGCGGCGCGCTCAATACGCTCGAGCAAAGGGAGTTGCGACCACAAAAAACCGAGGTTTGCAGAGAATCTGACCATTTGTAGCCGCCTGTAATCAATAACCAGTTTTGGATGCTGTGGGCGCCTTCGCACCACGTGCGGTTGCAACGGCTGCTTTAGCTGCTGCGGCCATCAATGCGGCCTCGTTACCCGGCGTCACCATCTGAAAACCCTGGCTCACGCGCATAGCAGCCGCTTCGCCTGAGGAACAGAAAATTCCAGCAATCTTGCCGTGGGCAATCGCACGCTCACGGATATGAGCAACCGCCTGGATCACTACCGGATCATCTGACTCGGACTTCGGCACCGAGCCCAGAGCCAGTGCGAGGTCGTTGGGGCCGATGTAGATGCCATCCAAGCCTTCCATCGCCAAAATCTTGTCGAGGTTATCTAATCCCGCTTGCGTCTCGATCATCCCAAGGGTCAATATTTCTTTATCGGCCTGTGGGTAGTAATCCGCGCCCGCGTATAACAAAGCGCGCGCGGGACCGAAAGAACGTTGTCCACGAGGCGGGTAACGACACGACGACACAAAGCTTGCTGCGTCATCCACCGTCGAGATCATGGGGCAAATAATGCCGTAGGCGCCACTGTCGAGCAAGCGCATAATTTGTGCAGGGTCGTTCCAGGGCACACGTGCCAAAGGAATCGTTGGCGTCGCGGACAACGCTTGAAACATCGGCAACGCAGCATCCATTCCAATCATGCCGTGCTGGAGATCCACCGTCACCGAATCAAAGCCAGCGTGGCCGATGACTTCAGCTGAGTAAGAGGACGGAATGGCGAGCCAACCGTTGATCACAGGCTGCCCAGCGGCAATCTTTTGACGAATCGAATTTTCTCTCATGATGTCTCCAACCACATTTATTAAAGGGTCATTCTAATGGTTTTCTTTGGCGTGATTGATCGTGTAGCGTGGAATCTCAATCACCAGATCCGCTTGTGCAACCTTGGCCTGACAAGCCAGACGTGACGTGGTTGACAAGCCCCAGGCGCGATCGAGCAGATCTTCTTCCGAGTCGGTCGCTTCAGCCAAGGAACCGAACCCTTCTTTGACCAACACATGACAGGTGGTACACGCACACGACAATTCGCAAGCGTGCTCGAGTTCAATATGGTTGTCTAACAGAACCCGACAAATCGACTCGCCGACGGGCGCGTCTTGAATGACTGAACCGTTCGGGCAAACATCAGGATGAGGTAGAACTGTAATCTTTGGCATACGAGGTCCGTGCTTATGAATGAACGTGCGATTGATATTCGCGTGAATTGAATTCGATTAGAGCGAGTCGAGCGATTTTCCGGTCAGGGCTGCACGAATACTGCGATCCATGCGCTTGGCCGCAAAGTCATCGGTCGCATCCGAGAGCGCTTTGATGGCAAGACGTATTTTTTCAACATCGTCACCGTTCGCCGTCTCAAGCGTGGACTGCAATTGCTGGGCAATGCGTGTTTGGTCCGCTGCACTCAGCAAATCAGAATCGCTTGCCAAGGCAGCACGTACGGATTCAATCAATTGTTGCGCGTCGACTTGCTGCTCTTTGAGCATACGCATCTGCGCATCGTAATCCGCCTGCTTTAACCCTTCGGTCAACATGCGCGCAACCTCTTCGTCACTCAACCCATAGGAAGGCTTGACCGTAACAGACGCCTCGACCCCCGAGCCGAGCTCGCGCGCCGTCACACTCAACAAACCGTCGGCATCCACTTGGAAGGTCACACGGATTTTGGCGGATCCCGCAACCATCGGCGGAAACCCACGCAGCTCAAATCTTGCAAGCGAGCGACAGTCGGCGACGAGATCGCGTTCGCCTTGCACAACGTGCACCGCCAAGGCGGTCTGCCCGTCTTTAAAGGTTGTAAATTCTTGTGCACGCGCCACGGGAATGGTGCTGTTGCGCGGGATGATGTGTTCCACCAACCCACCCATGGTCTCGAGACCTAGCGTGAGCGGTGTGACGTCTAACAGCAGCCAGTCTTCGCCTGGGTTGCGATTGCCCGCAAGCAGATTGGCCTGCAAGGCAGCGCCCAAGGCGACAACCTCGTCCGGATTCAAATCCGTCAAGGGCGCTGAACCAAAGAAAGCACCCACAGACTGACGCACGATAGGCATGCGCGTGGCACCTCCCACCATCACAACGCCTTTTATATCCTTGATGGATAACGACGCATCTTTGAGAGCCTGTCGTGCACAGTCTAGCGTGCGATCAATTAAACCGGACGCCATCGCTTCGAAAGCTTGACGCGTTAACGACAGCGCAAGCGTAGTCGAACCGATTGTCACCTTGACCGTGAAGTCAGCCTGATCTGTCAGGCCTTCACGCAAGACACGCGCTGCACTTAACATTGCGCGACGTGACGCAGGGGTCAAATCATTCAAGCACAATGTTCGCGTGAAATACGCCACGATCAGCGCATCAAAATCATCACCACCCAAACGGGTATCACCACCGGTTGCGATCACCTCAAACACGCCACGCGTCAAACGCAGCAGCGAGAGGTCAAAGGTGCCGCCGCCTAAGTCATAGACCGCATAAACACCTTCAGAGCCGTGATCCAATCCATAAGCAATCGCCGCAGCCGTGGGCTCGTTGAGCAAACGCAAAACGTTCAAACCAGCTAGCCGTGCGGCATCGCGCGTGGCCTGACGCTGCGCATCATCAAAATAGGCTGGCACCGTGATCACCGCACCGACCAACGAGTCGCCAAGCGTTCCCTCGGCGAGAAATTTCAGCTTATCTAAGATTCGTGCCGCGACTTCCACCGGGGACAACGTTGCATGCGTCGTTTGAATCCGCAGGCTTTGTCCGTCTGGGATAAACACATACGGTACATCCGACGCGGCAGCCTCGGCGTGGGATCTTCCCATAAAGCGCTTAATCGACACCAAGGTATCAAGGGGATGCGCGCCCTGATAGGCCAACGCATCGACACCTACTGCAACACGATCGGGCGCTTCAAAATAAACGGCTGAAGGCACAAGCATCCGCCCCTGCTCGTCAGGCAATACTTCAGGTACGCTGCTACGCACGGCCGCAACTAAGGAATGGGTGGTACCGAGGTCAATCCCGACGGCTAAGCGTCGTTGATGAGGAGCTGGCGATTCGCCCGGCTCAGAGATCTGCAATAACGCCATGTGTCTGCTTCAGTTGCGCAATAAGTTTGTCTAAAAACATCCATTCCCGCACACGCGCAGCAGCCTGTTCGAACTGATTGTTCGCAAACAAATCCGTCAAGGTTTGCACGAACTCGACACGTGCCGCATCGAATTCCTGGGCGAGTGCTTGGTAGGCTGGTTGGTTGGGGTGCGCCATCAACTCGTCAAGGGCTTCGTGCCATTCCATTTGCTGCATCAGAAAAGCAGGTGCCATCGCGGTATTGGTTTCTGTTTGTAAATCAACGCCGCCGAGTTCGCATAAGTAACGGGCCCGAGACAAGGGGTCCTTCAAGACCCGCCACGCCTCATTGGCCTGCGTGCTCCATTGCAAGGCCACGCGTTTTTCTGCAGCAGAACCCGAGGCAAACCGATCGGGATGAACGGCTGTCGCTACGCGCTTCCAAGCGGCTTCTAACACCTGTGGATCAATCGTGAACGCCTGTGGCAAACCAAACAGCGAAAAGTGATCCGTTGCGTTCACGACTGGTTATACGGTGAAAGATTCACCGCAACCGCAGGTGGCCTTCTCGTTGGGGTTACGGAATTTGAAGCCCTCGTTCAAGCCTTCTCGGGCGTAATCGAGTTCGGTACCGTCAAGGTATGACAGACTTTTAGGATCAATAAACACTTTGACCCCAAAGCTTTCAAAGACTTGATCTTCGGCAGCAACTTCGTCGACATACTCGAGCTTGTACGCCATGCCCGAGCAGCCCGTGGTGCGTACACCTAGGCGCAACCCAATCCCACTGCCCCGCTTTTGCAGATATTTGCCGATGTGATCGGCTGCCTGCGACGTAAGTGTGACGGCCATGATTATCCCGTGTGCTTGTCTTTGTAGTCTTTGACCGCCGCTTTAATTGCGTCTTCGGCCAGAATAGAACAGTGTATCTTGACCGGAGGCAAAGCAAGCTCTTCGGCAATTTGCGTATTGCGAATTGTCAATGCTTCGTCAAGTGTTTTGCCTTTGACCCACTCGGTCACGAGCGAACTCGAGGCGATCGCTGAACCGCAGCCGTACGTCTTAAAGCGCGCATCTTCGATGATGCCTGCTTCATTGACACGAATCTGCAGCTTCATGACGTCGCCACAGGCCGGCGCACCGACCATGCCGGTACCGACCTGATCGTCACCCTTGTCGAAGCCGCCTACGTTGCGGGGATTCTCGTAGTGATCTAAAACTTTATCGCTGTATGCCATGCTGTTTCTCCGGCAGTAAGGTTCAGTGTGCAGACCACTGAACTGAATTCAAATCGATACCCTCTTTGGCCATTTCCCAAAGCGGCGACATATCGCGCAACTTACCCACGCGAGTCTTCAAGAGCTCAACCGCAAAGTCGATGTCTTTCTCGGTGGTGAAGCGCCCGATCGTAAAGCGAATCGAACTGTGTGCGAGCTCATCATTACGGCCTAGGGCACGCAATACATACGAAGGCTCTAAGCTTGCCGAGGTGCAGGCAGAGCCACTCGACACCGCCAATTCCTTGATCGCCATGATCAGGGACTCACCCTCGACGTAGTTAAAGCTCACGTTTAGGTTGTGTGGCACGCGGTGCTCGAGGTCACCATTGAGGTACACCTCTTCGATCTGCGACAAACCTGCCCACAAGCGATCGCGCAACATGCGAACGCGCTCGTTTTCAGTGCCCATTTCAGCTTGCGCCAGCGCAAAGGCTTCGCCCATGCCGACGATCTGGTGTGTGGCCAAGGTGCCCGAACGGAAGCCACGCTCGTGTCCACCGCCGTGCATTTGTGCCTCAATACGGATCCGCGGCTTGCGGCGCACGTACAGCGCGCCGATTCCCTTTGGACCATACGTCTTGTGCGCACAAAACGACATCAAATCAACTTTTAGTGTCTGCAGATCGATGGCGACCTTGCCCGTCGCTTGCGCTGCATCGACGTGGAAAATAATGTTTTTTGAGCGGCAGATTTCGCCTAGCGTTGCGATGTCTTGAATCACGCCGATTTCGTTATTCACAAACATCACGGATACCAATACCGTATCAGGACGCAGTGCAGCGTTGAAGGCCTCAAGACTGATCAAGCCGTCTTCTTGCACATCGAGGTAAGTGACTTCAAACCCTTGGCGCTCGAGTTCGCGGCAGGGATCTAAAACAGCTTTGTGCTCGGTTTTAATCGTAATGATGTGCTTGCCGCGCTCTGCATAAAAGCCCGCAGCACCTTTAATCGCAAGGTTGTTTGACTCGGTTGCACCCGAAGTCCAGACGATCTCGCGCGGGTCGGCGTTGACCAGCGATGCGACCTGAGCACGCGCGTGCTCGACGGCCTCCTCGGCTTCCCAACCATAGGCGTGGCTGCGTGAGGCAGGGTTACCTGCGCGCTCGTACAACCAAGGAACCATTTTGTCGACCACGCGGGGATCAACAGGCGTGGTGGCCGAGTAATCAAAGTAAATGGGACGCATTGACATATGTGAATCCTGAATCTGAAATCGTTAAGCTCTGACTATTGCAATGAATCTTTGCTCTAACCCTTAGGCTGTCGCTGGCGCAGGCTGCTTGACCGCCGATGCACTGGAGCCCACGACATTTACGCGAACGCCAGCAGCTTGGTTGGCTTCTTGTAGTTGCCGCACGCGCTGTTGATCAACGAGATCTTGCAACGAAACGGAATCCAGAAAATCAACCATTTTGCGATTAAGCGTTGACCAGAGCTCATGCGTCATACAAATGCCTGGTTTGCCATCTGTACCGTTCGCACAGTCCGTCTTGCCGCCGCAGTTAGTGGCGTCAATGGGCTCATCCACTGCAAAAATGATGTCCGCGACCGTAATGGTGCGACCTAAGCGCGCAAGCGTGTAACCGCCGCCTGGTCCGCGCACGCTTTCCACGAGTTCGTGGCGGCGCAGCTTGCCAAACAACTGTTCTAAATACGACAGGGAGATATTCTGGCGCTGGCTGATTGCAGACAACGTGACCGGACCGCTTTGCTGGCGCATAGCCAGATCAATCATGGCGGTGACCGCAAATCGTCCTTTTGTAGTGAGCCTCATGACGAAATCCTTAATAGAGAAACGTGGCAAATAATTGGCTTACCCGACTAAACAACTCAAGTATAACTAATTCCCGACTGTTTTACTAGGATATACCCTTAAGACCCAAGGGGAATTAGCCCCAGATAAAGAAAAACCGCGCTTGTG
>CAJBTJ010000303.1 GCA_903958565.1 uncultured beta proteobacterium | reverse complement strand
TGGAACAACTCTACGAACATCACGGCAAGGATGTGCCGCTTGGTCGTGTCGGTCGTGCCGAAGAGGTCGCCAACGTTGTTGCCTTCTTCTCCTCTGAGGCATCTAGTTACGTCACTGGCAGCAGCGTCAACCTGGATGGCGGCATGTCCGCGGTGATGTAAATGAGCACACTCACTTCGACAGTCAAAGCAATGGTGTTCGACACGTTTGGTTCCGTCGTCGACTGGCGTGGAAGCATCACACGCGATCTCGCCCGCTGGGGTTCGGAGAATGGCTACTCCTGTGACTGGACAGCACTGGCGGTGAAGTGGCGCTCGCTCTATCAACCCTCAATGGAAAAGGTACGCAGTGGTCAGAGAGAATGGACCATTCTGGATGTTTTGCATCGTGAGTCTCTCGAGCAGCTATTGCCGGAGTTTGGTCTTGAAAAAATGACCGAAGCGCAACGCCAACATGTCAACAAAGTGTGGCACCGCCTCGATGGCTGGCCAGATGCGGTCTCGGGTTTGACGCGTCTAAAAGGCAAATACATCATTGCCCCGCTCTCAAACGGCAACGTCTCTCTGCTGACAGACATCGCCAAATACACCGGCTTGCCTTGGGATTTAAACTTATCCACGGAAGTGTTTCACTGCTACAAACCGCAGCCACAATCTTATTTGGGTGTTGCCAAAATTTTGCAGCTTGATCCGAGTGAAGTCATGATGTGTGCAGCACACAACGACGATTTGGCCGCCGCGCGAAAGGTCGGACTCAAAACTGCCTTCTGGCCGCGCCCGACGGAGCACGGCCCCGAGCAGAAGACAAATCTGGTTGCAACAGAAAAGTGGGATGTCGTCGCTAAAGATATTCGCGATCTCGCGACGCAAATGGGCGTCTAAGTCTGGACCATTAGAGCAGCGCCACACGCATCCTGGCGCTGCTTATTCCCGCCAGACCTCTTGTTCGAGCATGAGCTGACCTTGGTCGCTCGACACAAACAATTCACTATCCTGAATGTTGACATGAAGTGTCATGGTGCGTTGCGCCCAAGACGCAAGCTCTTTGGTCCGGTCCGATGGCAGGCAGACCACACGCAGATTGCGAGTTCGCTCAAGCTTATTACGCACGGAATCCCACCAGAGCTTACTGTTATGCCCCGCATAGCAATACACCACAACCTGCTTAGCTCGACCGCAAGCCTTCAGAATACGACGCTCTTCAGGCTGACCCACCTCAATCCACAAATCAATGGCACCCGTCAAATCCTTAAGCCAAACATCGGGCTCGTCGGTATCGCTTAACCCCTTTGTGAATGCCAGATCCTCTTGCGCATGCAAGGCAAACGCCAGCAGACGCACCATCATTCTTTCGTCTGTCTCAGAGGGGTGCCTAGCCAAGGTTAAGGCATGACTCCCGTAATAGTGACGGTCTGAGTCCGCCACATTGAGTTCAGCCTTGTAAATCGTCGCGCGCAGAGCCATAGGAATTCTTAGATTGTGGACACCGCCGGGGCGCCGGCGATGAGAGATCTGGATTATCCTTGATTCCCAACTATAGAGTGGAATTTCATGTCAACTTCGCATATTGCCGCCGTCACCCAGGCACTGCTTTCGGCTCGGAACGATCAACATCCTGTTGATCCAACGCCTTTGCTCGCCGTGCTGCAACACACGCAAGATGCGCAAGCGGTCCAGGAGCAAGTGCTGCTCGCCCTTGCACCCAACCAACGCAAACCAGCCCGCTACTGGAAATCCGGCGGACCCTCGCGACAAGGCGACGTCGCCAACACCGCCCTACTCGACTCAGGCATTTGGTCAAGTCCTGCAAAAGCGGGAGCCCACCCTTTCAATATCCGTCTCATTGAAATCGAAATCGCCTTCAGAACTAAACGCAGCGTGACACCGCAAGAAGCTGCGGCCTTAACAGAAGAGCAAGGCCATGACCTCATCGATGCACTCACAGTATCGATTGAAGTCGTCGACTCGCGTTGGGATCAAATCGACGACGCCTCACCTTTGCTCAAACTCGCTGACATGCAGTCGCACGGCGCACTCGTCTTAGGAGACTGGCTGACCTATAGCGAGCGTGAAATACATCGCGATTGGTCCAAACAACGCTGCACTGTCAAAATCGGCAACCAGGCGCCACTCGAATTCATCGGCACCCACTCCCTACAAGACCCTCGCTGGGTCATTCCCTTTTGGGTACGACACGCCACGGCTGGCGATCAAACCTTACCGGCCGGCTCGATTGTTACGACGGGCAGCTGGTGCGGCATGCCCGCGGCACAAGCCGGAGACCTCGTCGTGGCGCAGTTTGATGGGATCGGAAGCGCCAGCGTTCAACTTTAAAGCAGATACATTTACACACATCAATCATTCAAACTTTAGTGGCAGGAGATCACACATGAAGTTCGACGAAATCCTTTACGAAGAAGATGGCCCCATCGGAACCATCACGATGAATCGTCCGCAAGACGGCAACATGTTTACAGAAAAAATGTGTCATGAGATTCGTGACTGCATCAATGAAATTAGAAGGGAAACTCGGACTCGCGTGATTGTCTTGACTGGTGCAGGCGATCGTTTCTTTTGTTTAGGTGGCCGCAAAGACGGCATGGAAGAGACGCAACTCTATGCGGGCGTTCTGCCAACGCTTGAAATGTACGAAAGCATTGATCGACTACAAAAGCCGGTCATTGCCTCTGTCAATGGCTATGCAGTCGGTGGTGGCAACGTGTTGCAAATGGTGTGTGACGTCACGATCGCCGCTGACAACGCCATGTTCCGCCAGGTTGGCCCCATGGTAGGCAGTTTTGATGCAGGCTACGGCACCTGGTATCTCGAGGACTTGATCGGTAAAAAGCGCGCCAAAGAGATGTGGTACTCAAACCCCAAGATCTCACCGCAACAAGCGGTTGATATGGGCCTGATCAACCGGGTCGTTCCCGCAGCAGAGTTACGCGCTGAAACACGTAAATGGGCACTTGAAATCGCCGATCGCGGAGCCTTCGCGCTAGCGTCGATCAAGGCCGCATTTAATGCACGGCACGGTGGCGTAGGCGGTCTGTCCCGCATGGCGCACGACTTGCTGTTACGCGGCTACCTTGATACCGAAGAGCATGACGAAATGGCCGCCTCCTTTGCGGAACGTCGTAAGCCAGATGCCTCGAAGTTTGGTCAATAACGGCTTGTCTGCGCATAAAGGAATCATTCGATCATGATGCTGACTTTGCATGATCCACAAAAAACCCGCGAGCATTACGCAAGCGGTGCGTGGCAACACGACACGATGTTTGGTTTACTGGCCAAGCACACCGCACAACGACCAAGCTCTGTGGCATTGCGAGATAACTTCACAACGCTTACGTGGCTTGAAGTCTTCAATGCCGTTGAAGCCTTGGCCGCGACGCTGCACAACGCAGGGCTCAAGGTTGGCGACCGCGTCGCAATTTGGCTACCCAGCCGTGTCGAAAGCGTCATGATTTTGCTGGCATGCTCGCGCAACGGCTATGTGTGTTGCCCCTCCTTACACCAAAGCTACACTGCAGACGAGATCATTACCTTACTCAAACGTATTGACTGCAAAGCATTTTTCACTACACCAGGCTACGGCTCCGATGCCGGCAAGCAGCCGATTTTCGGCAAACTTGCGCACGTAAAGTCGCTGCGGGCCACCTATGTCTCGGGCGCACATTTCAATCAAGCGGCGTCCCTCGCAACAGGAATACTCCCCTTTCCGAAGGAATGCAGCGACCTGAACGCACAACCCGTGCCCGTCGATAATCCAGACAAAATTGTTTACCTCGCGTTTACGTCAGGCACAACAGGATTGCCCAAGGGGGTCATGCATAGTGACAACACTTTGCTGGCCAATGGTCGCAGTATGGTGAAGGACTGGCACCACAACACTGAAACGATTTTGCTCACACTGAGCCCGCTGAGCCATCACATCGGCACGGTCGCTGCCGAACAATGGTTGAGCGCTGGTATGCAGCTCGCGATTCACAACTACGCGTCCGGTACGCCTGCCATCGATTGGATCATCGCGAGTCACGCGACCTATGTCATGGGCGTGCCGACCCATGCCATGGATATTTTGGATGAGTTTCGCAAGCGCGGCTTGTCTGCGCTCGGGCAGGTCAAGTCCTTTTACATGGCGGGCTCTCCCATCCCACGCGAAGTCGCTGAACAGTTTCTGCGTATCGGCATTACGCCGCAAAATGTATATGGCATGACCGAGAACGGCTCACATCAATACACCCTGCCGACAGATCCTACCAACACAATTGTCGCGACCTGCGGACGCTCTGGGCTTGGTTATGAAATTCGCATTTTCGATGCCGAAAATCCAGATAACGAACTCCCTGTTGGACAAGTCGGTGAGATCGGTGGTCGCGGTGGCGTCTTAACACTCGGCTACTTTGATGATCAAACTGCAACAGAGCGCTCTTTCAATAGCTCTGGCTGGTTCATGAGTGGCGACCTGGGTGTCCTAGACAATCAAGGATGTCTGCAAATCGTTGGACGCAAGAAGGATCTCATTATTCGCGGTGGACACAATATCCATCCCGCGCGTATTGAAGATCTCGCGCATCGGCACGCAAACATCGCCAAGGCTGCAGCATTCCCGATCGCAGACGACCGGTTGGGCGAGCGGGTATGCCTTGCCGTACTCACGCGAACGGCTAGCGATCTCGACCCCAACGAAGTCCTGCAGCATTTGCATGCGGTCGGTCTATCCAAGTACGACATGCCCGAGTTTTTTATCGTGATGACCGCGTTTCCCTTGACTGCTAGTGGAAAGATTCTGAAGCGCGAACTGATAGAAATGACCAAACGCGGCGAACTCCAGCCTACCCCCGTGCGCTGGAAGAATCCCGAATCAGCTAGTAGCACCTAGGAGCCCCTATGGCCATTGAACTCAATATTGCCGACCAACTCGCTCACTTACACCTCAATCGTCCCAAGGCGCTCAACGCGTTGAGCTTTGACATCCTGGGGCAACTCGACCGCGCTTTACAGAAAATTGAAGAGTCCATTGATGCGGGCCAAGTACGCGGCGTCTTTGTGACTGGGGAAGGCGAAAAATCTTTTTGTGCTGGCGCAGACATCACCGAGCTCATGGGACGCACCTTGACGCAAGAGCATGAAGGTGCGCGCTTTGGTCAGCGCGTGTTTGATCGCTTGGCCGCATTACGCGTCCCCTCGGTCGCGGTTATTCATGGCTATGCCTTCGGTGGCGGCCTTGAGCTCGCATTGTCTTGCACGTTCCGCGTCGCAACGCCTGGTGCCAAAATGGGTCTACCAGAGCTTAAGCTTGGCCTCATCCCCGGTTACGGCGGGACGCAACGCCTCCCACGCGTAATCGGCCAAGATCGCGCCTTAGATATGATTCTGTCTGCGCGAACAGTTGATGCGAGCGAAGCTGAGCGTCTTGGGCTGGTTACTCGTATTGTGGAATCCAACGATCCGGCTCTGATCGGCCGCGAATTTCTCAAACCCTATCTCAAACATAGCCTGATTGCGTTGGAGTTGGCCAAGCAAGCTGTCCAGCGGGGTATGCAGACGACGCTCGCAGAGGGGCTTGGAATTGAACGTGACTGCTCAACGATGGCCTTTCGCTCAGGCGATGCCACGGAAGGGATGACCGCGTTTCTGGAAAAGCGCCCTCCCGTATTCAAGGATCAATAAACATGACAACCTCCACTAAAAAAGGCTGTGTCATTGTCACGGGTGCAAGCCGTGGCATTGGCGCTGCGATTGCGCTCAGATTGGCGCGGGCCGGCTATGTGGTGGGCTGCCTGTCACGCTCGGGAGACACTCCGCAGATAGAAGGCACAAGCGACGCCGATCGCGCACAATGGTTTAGCGCAAAGTGTGATGTCAGCCGTCCCGAGCAGCTCAAAGAAGCATTTCTAGACATCCAGACACGCTGCCAACAACCTATCGTTGGTCTAGTGAATAATGCAGGCATTCATTCTCAAGGCCGGGTCGAAAGTATCTCGGAGGCCGAGTTCAAGAGCGTCATGGATGTCAACGCCTACTCGGTGCTTGCAGCCAGTCAAGTCGCTTATCCACTCTTGCTTGAGAACAAGGGTGGCCTCATCGTGAATATCGGCTCGTTTTTTGACAAGCTAGGCATCAAACAACATCTTACCTATTGCGCCACAAAGGCAGCTGTTGCGGCCATGACACGCTGCATGGCCGTCGAATGGGCCTCCAAGGGGATTCGTGTATTGAACGTTGCGCCAGGCTACATCCAAACCGACTTTAACCGCGAGATGCTCGAGAAAGGGCCACTTGCTGAGTTCCTCGCCAAACGCATTCCCGCCGGCGTACCCGGCAACGCTCAAGATGTCGGCCAGCTTGTTACCTCACTTTTTGTACTGAATTCACCCTATATGACGGGAGAAACCATCTACATTGATGGCGGACACGGCATGTTGCAATAATTTCGGACACCCATTATGAATGTATTAAGTCGTCTCGACGCCTCGCAAAAATGGACACAAGAGGAATCTATGCTGTTGGATTCAGTCCAACAGCTCGCGCGTGAAAAAATTGCGCCGCGTGCGGCTGCCTACGATAAATCAGGTGAGTTTCCTTGGGACAACGTCCAAGAGATTAATGCACTCGGTTTGAACGCGATGTTCATCCCCGAGGAATACGGTGGTGCACCACTTTCTTACGCTTGCTACCTGGCGTGCGTGCGCGAACTTAGTCAAGCCTGCGCCTCGACCGGCATCATCTGGGCGACAAATTTTCACGCCATTAAGCCCTTGATGGACTTCGGCAACGAAGAGCAAAAAAAACGTCTACTCCCTCGTATCGCTGAAGGTGGGCTCGCATCGTTGGTCATCACTGAGCCCACAGCGGGGTCTGATGCTACAGGCATGAAAACTACTTTCACGCCAGATGGTGATTCGATCATTGTGAATGGCAGTAAGATTTTCATCTCGAATGGAGATGTTTCTGATCTCTACATCATGTTTGGCAAATGGAGTGAAATCCCTGGCAGCAAGGAATCGATCTCTGCAGTGGTCCTCGAAAAAAGAACCCCCGGTTTCAGCATCACCGGCACCGAAGACAAAATGGGCACACGCGCCTCGGGCACAGCCTCTCTAGCTTTCGACAACGCGCGCATTCCTCGCGCGAATCTTTTATGCGCCCCCGGTGACGGTTTAAAAATCTTACTCGCCTCGCTCAACAAATCCAGACCGAGCGTCGCAGCGCATGCCCTTGGAATCGCTCGCGCAGCCTTTGAGGATGCGATTGAATACATGAATAATCGCAGTCAGTCGGGCAAGCGGCTCCTAGAGTTTCAAGGCTTACAGTTCAATATCGCAGACCTCGCTGCCGAACTTGTGCTGGTCGAGTCTTGGCTATGGCGGGTCGCTCAGTTGATTCAAGACGACGCCCCCGATGTCGGTATCGAAGCATCGATTCTTAAACTCAAAGCGACCGATCTCGCGATGCGGAT
>CAJBTJ010000302.1 GCA_903958565.1 uncultured beta proteobacterium | reverse complement strand
CGGTGCCGGGGGCGGTATTGGCTTCGCTGAACTATCCAGAGCCGCACCAGACGGCTACACCATCGGGTTTTTGAATACGCCTAATTTGATCTCTATTCCGATTGAGCGTCAGTCGACCTTTCATTGGAAGGACTACGACTTGATTGGTAATTTGATTGATGATCCCGGTGCCTTTACGGTGAATACGTCGAGCGAGTTCAAGACACTGAAGGACTTGGTCGTTTATGCCAAAGCTAATCCCGGTAAGGTAACGGTCGGGTCAACCGGAGTAGGCTCTGACGATCACCTCGCAATGTTATTTTTTGAAAAAGCGGCTGGGGTGAAATTGACCCACGTTCCGTACAAAGGGTCGGGTGAAACCCGCGGTGCGCTAGTGAGTGGTCAGTTAGTCGTTGGCGCGATCAACGTCGGTGAGGCGCTTGCCTATATCAAAGGTGGCTCGCCAATTCGTATGCTTGGTCAGATGTCGCTCCAGCGTACGGTTCTCGCGCCAAACACCCCGACGTTTGCCGAGCAAGGCTACAACATGGAAAGCGCCTCGCTACGTGGTTTGGCGGCCCCCAAAGGCTTGCCGCCAGAAATTCGCGAGCGCTTAGTCAAGGCTGTTGCCCAGGCTGCTTCAGATCCTGAGTACATCAAAAAGGCCGGCGAGTTGTTTGCACCCATTCGGTACTTAGCGCCACCCGAGTACGCCAAAGAATTGGCTGATAACGAAAAAATGTTGCAGCAACTATGGAAGGACATGCCCTGGAAGGAGTGAGGCATCAGGCTTCACATCAAACCAGCCGCGCAGGCCGTTCGAGAGACGGACTGCTTGCGCGTCGGGCAAGTCGCTCAGGAGCAGGACCGATTCCTGCACCTGACCTGAATCGAGCAGGCGCGTGCGCATCGTCCCTCCCAGTAAACCGGAAGCCAGCGGCGGCGTGAGCCATACCCCTTGTTTGAGCAGGTAGATGTTTGAGCGACTTCCTTCGCACAACTCTTGACGTTCATTGACAAAAATCTGATCAAAATACGCGCTGTGGGTGCTGAGCCATACAGTGGTGGCGTCATACCAAGGCCGGTGTGTGGTTTTGTGTTGCAGTAGCGGCTCGGTGCTCTTGAGCACGAGCGCGGAGAGCCCGATCAACGGTGACCCAACGAGTGCGCCAAGTGGCACAGCCTGCACCGATAGCGCACCTGACTGGTTCAGCAACAGCCTGACACGTCGCGAGATTCCTCTGTGGTCTGAGCAAGCGGTTTGAATCGCTCGCATGACTGCGAAGTCACCCGGGTATGAATAGCCAAGAGTGCCTGCGGAGTGCGCTAGACGCGCTAAATGCTCTGGCATCAAATCAATGAGGCCCGCATCATCAGCGTGCATGGTTTCGATCAGGTCAGGCGGCGAGGTAGTCATGGTGTATGTAGGATCAACCGAGTATGCGTGCCTTCCAGTGGCATTCTTCCCACTCTTGCTCGGGGTCGGAATCATAGACGATACCTCCACCGACATGATAGAGGCCCGTGCCGTCCTGCGCATTGAATACCAAGGTGCGAATCGCCACATTCAAAGAAAAATCCCCATTGGGCGCTAACCAACCCAGGCTTCCGCAGTACAGCGCGCGCGGTGCAGCCTCTGTTTCTTGAATACGTCGCATGGCGGCAATCTTTGGTGCACCTGTGACAGAGCCGCAGGGGAAGAGGGCTTTTAAAATCGTCTCTAAGTTTGTACTGTGCGCAATACGCGCTTGCACGGTCGATGTCATCGTCCAAACTGAGGGGTACTTTTCAAGCGAGAACAGAGGGTTTGCGGTGACGCTGCCGGGGATCGCGACGCGACCCAGGTCATTGCGCAATAGGTCGACGATCATAAGGTTCTCAGCGCGATTTTTCGCGCTGGCTACCAAGCCTTGCCTAAACGCGTGGTCTTGTGCGGCGTCGGTGGAACGTGGTGCGGTCCCTTTCATGGGTCGGGTGGTCAAGCAGTCACCGGTTCGGGCCAAAAATAATTCAGGTGAGAAGGACAGTACGGTGCGGGCACCATCTTCGATAAATGCTGCGTGCCCGACGGGGTGCTTGGCTGCAATACGCTTGTAAAGCGTTGCGGGATCGCCGCGCATCTTCACGGCCATCGGAAACGTAGCGTTGATCTGATAGACCTCGCCTTCGGCAATCCATTGACGAATTTGATGAATGCGTTCTACATAGGCCTGCTTTGAAAGAAGTGGGGTCACGCTATCGATACTTGCCGAGGGGTGCTGTGCGTCTTGTGGTGTCACCTGAGACCAAGGCGCCTCAAGCTTCATGTTCTCGAACACGAGCGCTGTGAGGCGCGGTGTTTTCGCCTGCGCGCGTTCAGGATGGGTGATGTTGGCGTGCGTGGCTAACTGCGGTTCAAACCACTCGCCCAGCTCGTAGTCTAGTAATAAGGCGATCCAGTGGCCGGCGCGTTGGGCATGTGTGATCCGTGCGAATGCGTCGGGCAACTCGTCTTGAGCGCGCGCTTCAATACGAAATAGCGGGTTCGTTAAGACCCGAGCCTCACCACTTAGTCTGTCTTCAAAACGACAATGCGTCATGTGCGCGTCAAAAACTCATATAAAACTTCGCCAGTATGCGAGCGTTTGCGGGCATTGACGACTTGTTCGGGCGTGCCCTCGATCACAAGACGGCCGCCACCCGAGCCCCCTTCAGGGCCAAGGTCGAGTAGCCAGTCTGCCTCGGCGATGATATCTAGGTTGTGCTCGATTACCACGACTGTATTGCCCGCTTCGACCAAGCGATGCAGCACGCGGATGAGTTTTTCTACGTCTGCCATGGAAAGGCCAACGGTCGGCTCGTCCAGAACATAGAGGGTATGCGGTAAGCGGGAGGCTCTGCCTGTTGTGATCACGCCTTCTGTCATGCGTGCTTTGGCAAGCTCGGTGACGAGTTTGATCCGTTGGGCTTCACCACCCGACAGGGTCGGAGAAGGTTGCCCCAGCGTCAGGTAACCCAGACCCACATCTTGCATCAGTTCAAGCGGATGTCGAATCTTTGGGTGGGCGGCAAAGTAGCCGATCGCGTCATCGACTTCCATGGTGAGCACTTCGCCCGCATGTTTTTCTCGCATGCGCACCGCGAGCGTGTCGGTGTTGAACCGCGCGCCGCGGCACGCATCGCAGGGAACTTTGATATCTGGCAGGAAACTCATTTCGAGGGTTCGCATGCCTTGACCTTCACAAATGGGGCAGCGTCCATCTCCTGTGTTGAAAGAGAAGCGACCTGCGCCCCAACCCCTGATGCGCGCCTCATTGGTATCAGCGAACTGCTTGCGTACGTCATCCCAGAAACCAATATAGGTGGCAGGACAGGAGCGCGGAGTCTTTCCAATCGGTGTTTGATCCACTTCCAACACGCGGTCAAGCGCCTGCCAACCTGTGATGTCCTCGCAGCCTTTCCAAGTAGGCGTCCCACGTACGGAGAGTGCTACCGATAAATTGTCGAGCAACACCTCGCGCGCAAGTGTTGATTTGCCGGAGCCGGAAACCCCTGTGACAACGCTTAATCGACCAATTGGAAAACGCGCATCGACATGTCGCAGGTTATGCAGCTTGGCCCCCTTGACAGTCAACATGGCCAGG
>CAJBTJ010000301.1 GCA_903958565.1 uncultured beta proteobacterium | reverse complement strand
TGGGGTTTTACCCTATAGAAATGAGTCATATTTAACTGTAGATTGTTTTTCATAGCCATCCCATAGGATTTTTTTGAGAAAGTAAAAAAGTTGGCTGGAGTTGCATTTCAATCCCTGCCACTCGGTAGGGGTGTAATGAAAAATACCAAACCAGCCGCCGCCAATGTAGTCTCCCTCAAGCAGATACTCAACCTCATTCCTCTGGGAATGATCCATCGAATCTCTAACGAGACGGAGATCGGAAAAATGGCGCGCACTTTTTCCGTTGTCAGTCACCTCACCGCGATGCTTTTTGCTCAGCTCTCGCGGTCCATCGGCTTGAACGATGTTTGTGACTGGCTGCGTCTCAAAGCGCCAGTGCTCGCTCGCTTTGGCGTCACGCCGCCCTCGCGCAATGGATTATCCCACGCTAACAAGGAACGTGATGCCCTTTTTGCTGAAAAACTGTTCTGGTCTGTGCTCGGTCATTTACAGCATACGTGCCCTTCGTTTGCCACAGGGAAAAAAGGCAAAGGTCTGCTGAGGCGATTCAAGGTCAGAATTCACGCGGTGGACTCCACGGTCATGCAGTTGGTTGCCAATTGCATGGATTGGGCGAAACACCGTCGGCGCAAGGCAGCTGCCAAGATGCACTTGCGACTCGACTTGCATAGCTTCTTGCCATCGTTTGCGATTGTGGACACCGCAGGCGAGCACGACAACAAGCGTGCCCGCGAGGTATGTGCAGGCATCTTGCCAGGGGAAGTTGTTGTGTTTGATAAGGCGTATGTGGACTTCGCTCATCTAGCAGATTTGGACCAACGAGAAGTCTCGTGGGTTACGCGGGCCAAGGACAATATGAAATACCGTGTGGTCAAAAATCTCGCCAAGGACAATGCCACGATCGTCAAGGATCAACGTATCGCGCTCAAGGATAAGCACCATGGCATGATCCTGCGGCGGGTGGAGGCTTGGGTAGAGGTGGATGGTCAAATGCGTTTGATGGCTTTCATCACCAACAACTTCGATTGGAGTGGGCAGACGGTGTGCGATCTGTATCGCCGTCGGTGGGACATTGAGGTGTTTTTTAAACAGGTCAAACAGAGCCTAAAGTTGGGTAGTTTTCTCGGGCACAGTGCCAACGCGGTGAAGTGGCAGGTGTATACGGCGCTGATAGTTTATGTGCTGCTGCGTTTTATGGCGCACCTTGCTGAATGGGGGCACAGCTTTACGCGCTTGTTTGCAGTGATGAGATCCATAGTGTGGGAGCGGATCTGCGTGTTGGCGTTGTTGAAATCTTATGGGACAGCATCGGGTCGGTTTCGAGTGCTGGGATCGCTCAATCAAGCTTGGTTGCCAGGTTTTGCGCCATCGACATCGTGATCTCATGGGACAGCATCGGCACGTAAAATCAGAATAAACCCAGATCAGAGAAAAAAACTCGCAATCGCCATTCTTCCAAAACGAAACCTAAGCCTTGGTAGTTCAAGTCTTACGCAGCTTCTTGCTCAGGCTGTGGGATGACTGTGTAAATGCAACATCTATTTTAAAAAAAATACATCCCTTTTTATGGG
>CAJBTJ010000300.1 GCA_903958565.1 uncultured beta proteobacterium | reverse complement strand
TTGGCTGCGGTTCCATGCGGACACCATCAAGGGCCCTTGATAGTCTGAATCGATGAGCCCGACGAGATTACCTAAGACGATGCCGTGTTTGTGGCCGAGTCCTGAGCGCGGCAAGATGACGGCTGCGTAGCCTGGGTCAGCAACGTGGATGGCTAAACCGGTGGGGACCAGATGTGTTGCGCCTGGCTCAATCGTCAGTGCTTCATCCAGGCAGGCTCTTAGATCCAGACCGGCTGAGCCTGGTGTCGCGTAGGTAGGAAGTTGATCGCGCATGCGCGGATCGAGAATTTTGACATCAATTGGTTTCATAGGGGCTCTAGCGCATTGGACGATGGGGTATTTTTCGGCGAGCTTGGATCGCACGTTTTTGTTTGATCACGACCCAAATCACCACTGCGATAATACACAGGGCGACTGCAGAGTAGATGGTCGAGTGTTGCGCGTGTTTCGCGGCATCCATACTGATTGCAGCCAAGTAGCCCGGGGCGAGTAGCGCAGGCATCCACGCAGCGGCCGAGAGAATATTCGCTAATTGGAAGCGTGCCTGCGGCATCCCCATGGCGCCCGCGACAGTGGGGATGAGGCTGCGCACTGGGCCAAGAAAGCGTCCGATCAGTACGGCCAAAAAACCATAGCGGTAGAAAAACAAGCGTGCGCGTGCGACGTGTTTACGGTGACTTTTCAAATAACGCCAACGAAGCACTCGGGGGCCCGCCCAACAGCCTAACCAATAAGACAGTGCATCGCCGATCACAGCACCTAAAAAACCCCAGCAGAGAACTTCCGCCCAGGGAAGAGAGCCGTTACCGACGAGTCCACCCACGACAAACAGAAGGACGGTCGCAGGAAGCAGAATCCCAATCAAAAATAGCGATTCACCCAGCGCCATCAGAAATACCACCAGCCCCGCCCATTCTTGGTGGCGTTCAATAAACTGAATACTTTGATCGAGCAAACCTTGCATAGAACCCATGGAGTGTAGGGAGTGCTAGCGAATGACAGCGGGCATACGCGTTGCGATCGCCTCAATCAGCTGCCGTGCAACGTCTTGTTTCGAGCTTGTCGCAAGACGATGCTCGCCGGCGTCGTCAAAGATCGAAACGGTCGTGTGATCAGCATCCATGACATGTTGTGCTAAGTTGCCCACGAGCATCGCAATGCCTTTGCGTTTGCGTTTTTCTTCCGCGTATTGCGCAAGATTTTCGGTTTCCGCCGCAAAGCCGACACACCAGGGGCCGTTGGGCATAGCAGCGACGGTCGCGAGAATATCGGGGTTCGGCGCGAATTCGATATTTGGCGCACCCTTACCGTCTTTCTTTAGTTTTTCGCTCGAGGCATTCGCCACGCGCCAGTCGGCCACCGCTGCGACGGAAATAAACAAATCTTGTTGCGCGACATGCGCCATGACGGCATCGTGCATTTGCTGTGCTGAATCGACAACGGTGCGAGTGACCCCATAAGGTTGGTCCAGCGCGGTGGGGCCCGAGATTAAAGTGACTTGGGCACCGGCCTCCCACGCCGCACGGGCAAGTGCGTAACCTGTTTTCCCCGACGAACGATTGGTAATCACACGCACAGGGTCGATGGCTTCAATGGTTGGCCCAGCAGTGATCAGTACACGCTTGCCTTTTAGAGGCTTCGGCTGAAAAAACGCAATGAGCTCAGTCACACATTCCATCGGCTCGAGCATTCGCCCATCGCCCGTTTCGCCACAAGCTTGTTGGCCGTTACCTGGCCCGAGAATGCTGACGCCGTCCGCGCGCAGCTGTGCGACATTACGTTGCGTAGGCGCCGCCAGCCACATCTCACGGTTCATGGCAGGGGCAACGAGCAAGGGGCACGCGCGGGCGAGACACAATAGAGAAAGCAGATCATCGGCCCGGCCATGCACAAGTTTGGCCATGAAGTCGGCCGAGGCGGGTGCGACCAGGATGGCATCCGCACCACGGCTTACGTCAATATGAGGCATGTTGTTCGCGATGCGAGCATCCCATTGATCGGTGTAGACAGGATGACCGCTGACTGCTTGCATCGTGACCGGGGTGATGAAGCGCGTGGCGGCATCCGTCATCACGACATCGACATGCGCACCGCGCTCGACTAGACGACGCACGAGGTCGGCCGACTTGTAGCAGGCGATTCCGCCGCTCATCCCTAATACGATGCGCTTGTTATGTAGATCTTGCATGCTGACCCCGAAGGCGCAATAGTTCATCCAGAATCAAAAGGATAGCACCGAGCGTGATACAAGTGTCGGCGATATTGAAGGCGGGGTAGTACCAGTCCTTCCAGTAAAAAAGCAAAAAATCAACCACATGGCCGTAGGCGATGCGATCGATCACATTACCCAACGCCCCGCCCAAGATCAAAGTCAAGGCAAGCATCAGTCGTTTATTTGAACGGCTCTTATGCATCATCCATACGATAAAGACGGAAGCACCTAAGCCGAGAATCGTAAAGAACCAGCGCTGCCAGCCATCGGCTTGCGCTAAAAAACTGAACGCTGCACCCGGGTTATAGAGCAGTGTGAAATCAAAAAAAGGCAGCACGGCAATACGCTGGCCGTAGCGCAGTAAACCATCAAAATAGAGCTTGGTGAGTTGATCCAAAATGATCAACACGCCGGCGAGCACCAGCCAGCGCCACAAGGTGGCTATGGGCTGAGACGATGGGGCGGAGGATGGGGATGCCGTCATTGCGTTCAGACGGTATCCTGCGCCGCTTCGTGTAGGCTAGAGACGCAGCGCCCACAAATGTGTGGATGCTCAGCATCTTGGCCAATATCGTCACGCCAGTGCCAGCAGCGTTCACATTTTTTGTGCGTGGAAGGTGCGATGGCAATCATGAGCTCAGCTTGTGCCCCTGCGTGCACTCCTACACGCGATACGATGAAAATATAGGACAGTTGCTCAGCGACGCTTTGCAGCAGAGCCAAGTCGGCGCCGCTCGCAGTCAGGTCGACTTCGCCTTGCAGCGACGAGCCGATATCGCCAGCGGTGCGCAAATCTTCTAATTTGCGCATGACCATTCCACGAATCTCGCGCAGTCGACTCCAGCGTGTTGCAAGTGACGCACTATCGGTGATCGTGGGGACTGCGTGATAGCACTCCGTGAAAATCGTCTCTGTCCCGATCGCTGGAACAGTCTTGAGTGCTGATTGCGTCAGCACGCCCCAGGCTTCCTCAGCGGTAAACGACAGCACCGGTGCCATCAACTTAAGCAAGCTTTGCGTGATGTGTAAGAGGGCGGTTTGGGCCGAGCGTCGCGCAATGCTGCGCGGGGCCGACGTGTAGAGGCGGTCTTTCAGCACATCAAGATAAAAAGCGCCGAGGTCTTCCGAGCAAAAGTGCTGGAGTCTGGACATCGCAGGTTGAAACTCGTAGCGATCGAAGGCCGCGAGCACTTCGGCTTGCATGGATGCCGTCATGGCGAGCGCATAGCGATCGATCTCAAGCATGGCATCGATGGCCACTGCATCTTTTGCGGCATCGAAATCTGCGAGGTTAGCCAGCAAAAAGCGCAGCGTATTACGAATGCGGCGGTAGCCTTCCACGACGCGCTTGAGAATCTCGTCAGAAATTGAAAGTTCGCCCGAGTAATCGGTGCTTGCGACCCAAAGACGTAAGATTTCTGCGCCGAGACTGTCAGAGACTTTCTGTGGCGCGATGACGTTGCCGACAGACTTACTCATTTTGCGACCTTGCCCATCCACCACAAATCCGTGGGTGAGCAGGCTGTTGTAGGGCGCACGACCTGACAGCATGCAGCCTGTCAGCAACGACGAGTGAAACCAACCGCGATGCTGATCCGAACCTTCTAGGTACAGGTCTGCAGGCCAGGTGAGTTCGCCGTGCGAGCCCTTGTCTTGATTTTTTGGTCCGCCTAGCACCGTTGCGTGCGTCGTGCCCGAATCAAACCAGACATCTAGTGTGTCGCGATTTTTTTCATAGAGCTTGGCATCTGTCTCACCGAGCAATTCGGCGGGCTCAAGTGTTTGCCAGGCCTCGATTCCTTTTTGTTCAACGCGCTTAGCAATTTCTTCAAGCAAGGCCGGTGTATTGGGGTGCAGGGCGCCCGTTTCCTTGTGGATGAAAAACGCCATGGGAACGCCCCACTGTCGTTGCCGTGAGAGTGTCCAATCGGGACGATTCGCAATCATGGCATGTAGTCGCGCGCGACCCCAAGAGGGGTAGAACGCCGTGGCATCGATTGCTGCCAAGGCACTCTCGCGCAGTGAGGGACCGCCGTCTTTGGGTTTGAGGTCCATACCGGCAAACCACTGACTCGTTGCGCGATAAATAATCGGGGTCTTGTGACGCCAGCAATGCATATAGCTGTGCTTGTGTGGCTCTTGTTTGATTAACGTGCCTGCAGCCTTTAGCGCATCAACAATTTTAGGATTTGCTTCCCAGATGGTGAGTCCGCCAAAGCCTGCCAGGCTCGAGACATACTTGCCATCACCCATCACAGGGCTCAGGATCTCGGCATCTTTCATGCCGTTGGCTTTGCATGACTGGAAATCTTCAATGCCATATGCAGGCGCGGAGTGCACCACACCGGTTCCAGTATCGAGCGTGACATAGTCGCCCAGATAGATGGGTGACAAGCGCTTATAGCTTGGATCGAAACTGGCTAGGGGGTGCTCGAACGCAATGTGATCCAGCGCACTGCCTGTGCAGCGCGCGATGAACTCGCCCTCCATGTTCCATTCTTTTAAGCAATGCTCGACCCGATCGGCTGCGATCAGGAGCAGTTCGCCTGTGGCCGGCGCAGGGGTGACGCGCACAAGAGCGTATTCAAACTCAGGATGAATATTCAGTGCTTGATTCGATGGGATGGTCCAAGGCGTTGTGGTCCAGATAACGATCGCACCTGCTGCTACCGCGGGCAAGCCAAACGCTTTGGCAAGGCCTGCATGATCCACAAAAGGAAACGCAATATGCACGGCGGGATCGCTACGGTCTGCGTATTCGACCTCGGCTTCTGCAAGCGCTGAGCCACAGTCGAAACACCAGTTCACGGGTTTGAGACCGCGAAATACATAGCCTTTGTCCAGAATACGGCCCAAGGCACGAATTTCGTCCGCCTCGTTACTGAAGTTCATAGTCATGTAGGGACGTTTCCAGTCTCCCAACACGCCAAGTCGTTCAAAGTCTTTCTTTTGACGTTCGATTTGCTCTAGGGCGTACGCGCGCGCTTTGGCTTGCACCTCAGGCACAGGCAAGTGTTTGCCGTATTTCTTTTCGATCTGAATCTCGATCGGCATGCCGTGGCAGTCCCAGCCGGGCACATAGGCTGCGTCAAAGCCGGCCATGTTGCGGCTCTTGACGATCATGTCCTTCAGGATTTTGTTGACGGCGTGACCGATGTGAATATCGCCATTGGCGTAAGGCGGGCCATCATGTAGCAAGAAGGTCGGTCTGCCCTTGCTGGCTTTGCGAATGGCTTGATACACACCTTTCTCTTGCCATTGGGCAACCCAGAGGGGTTCGCGACGAGGCAAGTCGCCACGCATAGGAAACGGTGTATCGGGCAAATTCAGAGTGTTTTTATAGTCCATGGCGCGCAAGGTAAGCCCGCGCATGCTGGGCATCGGCGTGCATGGCGGCGGTCAAAGTAGGCAAATCGGGAAACTTTTCTTCATCCCGCAAGTGTTGCAGGAGTTCGACGCGCACGAGTTTACCGTAAGCGTCGATATTGGCATCGAATAGGTGGGTCTCAAGCAAAATCCTGCCGTTATCTTCGACAGTGGGTCGTACGCCTAAGCTTGCAACACCCGGAAGCGCTTGGGTGCCTAAACCGTGCACCAGGACCGCATAGATCCCAGAGCGCGCCGCACAGCGCGGGGTCACACGCATGTTCATCGTGGGCATGTTCAATGTGCGCCCGAGTTTTTTGCCATGAATAACATGGCCAGTCATCGCATAGGGTCTGCCAAGGAGGTGAGCCGTCTGGATGAGGTCTCCCGCGGCTAGTGCGGCACGAACGGCCGAACTCGATATCCGAGAGCCTTTCGCGTCTGTGATGTCTCCAAGTCCATCGACATGCATGCCGTGCTGGCGACCGAGTCGGCGCAAGAGGTCAATGTCTCCGCCGCGTTGTCGACCGAAACGGAAATCCTCGCCGACCAAGAGCCAGCGCGTATTGAGTTGATGAACGAGGAGTTGAGTCACGAAATCTGGTGCAGACATTTCCGCCATAGCGCGGTTAAAACGCGCGATCATGATGCGTTGAATGCCTGCGGTGGCGAGTTCGGTGACTTTGTCGCGAAGCCCGGTGATTTGGGGAGGCGACAGTTCTGGCCGGTGGTTGATGCCTGCAAAATACTGGCGCGGGTGCGGTGAGAAGGTAAGCACCGTGGGGCATAGCGCCTGTTCTTGGGCCGCCTGACAAACGAGGTCGAGCATCGCCCGATGGCCTCGGTGGACACCATCAAAGTTGCCAATCGATAGGGCGCTGGGCTGGGTGAGCGGCGGAACCGGCGCTTGCCGAAAAATACGTAAAGAGGTTTTCACAAGTGACAGTTTACAATTTCGCACCACATGTAGAGTTTATTTCCATGCCAGACACCCCTATTTCGCGGGCGCGCTTCGTTATTTTGATCTCCGGACACGGGTCGAACATGCAGGCGATCGCCCAGGCGTGCCAAGCTGGCCGCTGTTCTGCCGAGGTTGTGGCGGTCTTGGCGAGTCGCGTGCAAACGGTTGGAGTCGCATGGGCCGAAAGCGCGGGCATCGCCACGGGGGTTGTGGCGCATACGGACTTTGCCTCGCGGGAGGCGTTTGACGAGGCCTTGGCCCGGAAAATCGACTCTTATTCGCCCGACTACGTCTTGTTGGCTGGGTTCATGCGCGTCCTCACCCCCGCTTTCGTTGCGCGCTACGCTGGTCGCTTGATCAATATCCATCCGTCCCTCTTGCCGGCCTTCCCTGGCTTGCACACACACGCACAGGCGTTGGCAAAAGGCGTCCGGAGCCACGGTTGTACCGTACACTTCGTCACCCCAGTGCTGGACCACGGTCCGATCATCGCCCAAGGGGTTGTGCCAGTTTTGACAGGCGACACGCCTGAGTCGCTCGCCGCCCGAGTATTGACGGTCGAACATCAGGTTTACCCCGCGGTTGCGGCATGGCTAGCAGAAGGCCGTGTGCATTTGCTTGCCGATCAACGCGTGGTCGTTGACGGCATCGAAAACAGATTATTTTCATCGGAACCCTAATGAGCAATCCTAAACCGCCCAGTCGTACTCAGGCGCGTGCCCCTAAGGCCTCCGGTCTAAGCAAAAAAGATCTGGCTCGGCAGGCGGCGCTTGGTAGCTCGACCCGCCCGGCGCGTCCAGGGTCGGCAACAGAGCGCCTCATGAAGGCTGAGCCTCATGGCACGCGCAGGCCCGGCGTCGGTGGTTTCGGTAGCCACGCAGGTGAGGCAGGGCCAGCACTCGAGAAGCCGGTCTCCACCTACGTCCCCAAGCCGCGTGCGCCGGTCATGACGACGCGCTTAGACCAGATTCGTCAGGTGTTGGACGAGGTGCTGACTTGGCGTTTCGCGGCTGATTCTGTGGTGTCGCACTGGTTTCGTGCGCATCCCAAGCTTGGGATTCGAGATCGCGCAGAAGTGGCTGAAGTGGTGTATGCCGTTTTGCGACACTTACGCCGCTATCGGCAGCTTGGCGAAAGTGGTGTGGGTAATGCCGTGCGTCGGTTAGCGATTCAAGGCGCAATGGTGACCATGGATCCGGAAAAAGTACGTGCAGTACTGGACTCAGGCGAGCTCGCTTGGTTAGACCGTATTGCACAGATTGAAGAGCGGTCGATGCCCTTGGAAGTCCGTGGCAGTTTGCCTGACTGGTTGTACGAACGCATGAAGGACTTGCCGGATCTCGAGCGCTTGGTGGCGGCACTGAATCAAAGTGCACCGCTAGACATTCGCGTGAATCCGCTTAAGGCTGAGCGAGACGAGATGCTCGCCGACCTCACAAAAGGTAACGCCGTGCGTCATTCGCCGGTCGCGACGCCTTATTCACCCTGGGGTATCCGTTTGACGGGTCGTCCTACGATGAACAAGTGGCATCAGTTTGAACATGGTTTGATCGAAGTGCAGGACGAGGGCAGCCAATTGCTCGCCTTGCTGGTCGGACCCAAGCGTGGTGAGATGGTGATCGATTTTTGCGCAGGCGCAGGCGGCAAGACGCTCTTGCTCGGTGCCTTGATGCGCTCGACAGGGCGTTTGTACGCCTTCGATGTGTCAGCGACTCGTCTGGCAAAGGCTAAGCCGCGCTTCGCGCGCAGTGGCTTATCCAATGTGGTTCCCGTGGCGATCGACCACGAAAATGACCAGAGAGTGCGGCGTTTGGCAGGCAAGGCGCAGCGCGTGTTGGTGGATGCGCCTTGCAGCGGTGTCGGTACGTTACGTCGTAATCCCGATCTGAAATGGCGTCAGTCGACACAAAGCTTGGCCGAGTTAACGGATTTGCAAGCCCGTATTTTGAAGAGCGCTGCACGTTGTGTGGCACCGGGCGGGCGGCTTGTGTACGCCACGTGCAGCCTTCTGGCGGAAGAAAATCAGGATCAGGTGGTGCGCTTTCTGGCCGAGCATCCAGACTTTGAGCTGATCGATGCCGCGCCCCTATTGGCGGCACGTACGCCGCTTCAGATCGAGGGGCCTTATTTAAGCCTTCGTCCCGACGTTCATCAGACCGATGGTTTTTTTGCGGCAGTCATGGAAAGAAAGAAAAGCTTAGTTGAAGCGGAGCCTGTCAAAAAGAAGGCCAAAGTGGAAAATCCTATAGATTGTTGATTTTACGCAAAAACTTTAAGGTCACTGCGCGGGCGCTGGGGACGGGTAGGCTAAAATCTACCTGACTATTTTGTCGTTTTTTGATACTGATACATGAAAGAACTCATTTCGTTTGGCGCAGGTGGTTTGCTGCAGGCATCTTGGTGGCAAGTTGCGATCTACACCCTGGTGGTGACACACATCACGATTGTGGCCGTCACAATATTTCTGCATCGTTGCCAGGCACATCGGGGCTTAGATCTGCATCCTGCTTTGATGCATTTCTTCCGTTTTTGGCTTTGGATGACTACTGGAATGGTCACCAAGGAATGGGTGGCTATTCATCGTAAACACCACGCCCGTTGCGAGCGTGAAGGGGATCCCCACTCGCCGATGATGTATGGCATTAATAAGGTTTTATTTAGTGGTGCTGAACTGTATCGCCATGAATCAAAAAATGCTGAAACGCTCAGCAAGTTCGGGCATGGCACACCAGATGATTGGCTTGAGCGCAACGTGTACACCAAATTTAGTGCGCGCGGCATTCTGTTGATGTTGATTATCGATGTCAGTTTGTTTGGTGCACTTGGCTTGACTGTTTGGGCAATTCAAATGGCCTGGATCCCGTTCTGGGCCGCTGGCGTGGTCAACGGTGTTGGGCACTACTGGGGCTATCGTAATTTCGCTAGTCCTGATACCAGCACCAACGTCTTCCCTTGGGGAATTTTGATTGGTGGCGAAGAGCTGCACAATAATCACCACGCGTTTGGTAGCTCAGCCAAGTTTTCCAGCAAGTGGTACGAGCTCGATATCGGGTGGGTTTACATTCTTGGTTTGAAAGCGCTGGGTCTGGTGCAGATTAAAAAGGTGGCACCCAAGCTGCGACTGGAATCTACAGGTAAAACCGGAATTGACCAGCGCACCTTGCAAGGCGTGATTGCACACCGCTATGAAATCTTGGAACGCTACACCCGGTTGATGAAAACCGCGTGTCGCGATGAGCTTGTGCGCTTGCAGGCCGCGCGTAATGAAGACAAAGCGCAAGCGTTAGTTGCGGCAACCCACTGGTTAGGGCGTGGTGATGAAAACCTTGCCCCAGCCGAGCGCGCACGTATTGATCAAGCGATTTCGTTGAATGAATCCCTGTCGACCATGGTGCAAATGCGTCATGAGCTCGTCAAACTTTGGGATAGCTCTACGTCGTCGAGCGAGCAACTCCTTCACGACTTGCAAGCTTGGTGCCAGCGCGCACAACAAAGCGGTATCGCTAGCCTTGAGGAGTTCGCCTTGCGTCTACGCCGCTATGCGGCATGATCGACAAGCTTAACGCGCCTCAACGCGAGGCGGTCACACTCCCTGCGCAGCATGCGCTCGTGTTGGCAGGAGCAGGGAGCGGAAAGACCCGAGTGCTCACCACGCGCATGGCGTGGCTGATCCAGACCGGTCAGGTCAGCCCGCTGGGTATTCTTGCTGTCACGTTTACCAATAAAGCCGCACGCGAGATGGTGGCGCGGGTGTCCGCGATTCTGCCGATTGATACGCGCGGGTTGTGGATTGGCACTTTTCATGGTTTGTGCAACCGTATGCTGCGGGCGCATCATCGTGATGCGGGCTTGCCGCAGGCGTTTCAAATCCTCGATACGGCAGACCAGTTCGCTGCGATTAAACGGTTACTCAAAGCGAATGGTATTGACGATGAAAAATTCCCCCCTCGTGATGTGCAGCGGTTTATCAATGGGGCAAAGGAAGATGGCTTGCGCCCGGGCGATGTCGAAGCAAGTGATAGTTTCCGGCGACGCTTAATAGAAATCTATACCCTCTATGAAACCCAATGTCAGCGCGAAGGGGTCGTAGACTTCCCTGAGCTTCTGCTGCGCGCCTATGAGTTGCTCGCGCGCAATGAGCCGATCCGTAGTCATTACCAACGTCGCTTCAAGCATGTGCTGGTTGATGAGTTTCAGGACACCAACACACTGCAGTACAAATGGCTGACACTTTTGGCTGGCGGTGGCGCGAGCTTGTTTGCTGTGGGTGATGACGATCAATCGATCTACGCGTTTCGTGGCGCAAATGTTGGCAATATGGCTGACTTTGAGCGGGACTACGCGCGAGGCACCGTGATTCGGCTCGAACAGAACTATCGTTCGTTTGGGCATATTCTGGATTCTGCGAATGCGCTGATTAGCCACAACAATGGCCGTCTCGGCAAGAACTTGTGGACCGAGCAAGGCGAGGGTGAGCAAATCCGCGTCGTAGAGCAACCGACAGATTTGCTCGAAGCACAGTGGTTGGTCGACGAGGTACGTGGACTGATTTCTGACGGACGAGATCGCAGTCAGATTGCAGTGCTTTATCGCAGCAATGCCCAATCGCGTGTGATCGAGCACGCGTTGTTCTCCTCGGGGATTGCTTACAAGGTCTACGGTGGCTTGCGATTCTTTGAGCGTCAAGAAGTCAAGCACGCCTTGGCCTATTTGCGTCTGATGGCGAATGCGGATGACGATACGTCGTGGATGCGTGTGGTGAATTTTCCGCCGCGCGGAATCGGTGCACGCACGCTTGAGCTGCTGGGTGACCAGGCGCGTGCCTATGATACGAGCTTGGCGTCTGCGGTGGCGCGTGTGGCTGGCAAAGGCGGATCGAATCTTGCGCAGTTCGCTACGATGATCCAGCGCTTGGCAGCAGAGACGCGTGATTTACCTCTGCCAGAAATGGTTGAGCACGTGATCGATCAAAGCGGATTGATCGCGCACTATCAGCTAGATCGTGAGGGCGCGGATCGCATTGAAAACTTACGAGAGCTTGTGACTGCGGCGGCTGCATTTGTGTCGGAGGCTAACCTTGATGGCCTGCCTGCGGGTGTTGCGCTGCAAGCGCCCGCGACGGATGATGCAGGCGACGTTGAAGGCATTGATGACGAAGCGGCATCGCAGGTAGCGAGCGACGCGTTGCGCGTCGGTTTTGATGGCTTGTCACCACTGATGGCGTTCTTGTCGCACGCGGCACTTGAGGCGGGTGATAACCAGGCACAAGCGGGCCAAGATGCGGTGCAGTTAATGACGGTGCACGCCGCCAAAGGACTTGAGTTTGATGCAGTCTTTATTACTGGGATTGAAGAGGGCTTGTTTCCCCACGAAAACAGCATACTTGAGCAAGCTGGGCTGGAAGAAGAGCGTCGCTTAATGTATGTGGCGATTACGCGCGCACGAGAGCGGTTGTACTTCAGCCTGGCGCAGAGTCGGATGTTGCATGGGCAAACGCGGTACGCGATGCGCTCAAGGTTTTTATCCGAGGTCCCTGACGAGCACTTGAAGTGGTTAACACCCAAGCAGGGTTTGAGCGATTCAGAGCCGCGCTGGAAAAGCAGCGGGGGCGGCTTCGATCCCTATGCTCGGCACACCAAGTCAAGTGTTGCAGCGGTAGCGCCGCGTAGCGTCGCCAGTGGCGTGACGGTTGGGTCACAACAGTTTCGAGTGGGACAAGGCGTGAGACACGCCCGCTTTGGCGACGGCACGATCATCGGCTTAGCGGGCAGTGGGATCGATGCCCAAGCGCAAATTCAGTTTAGGGATGTGGGCGCCAAGACCTTAGCGCTCGGTGTCGCCAAGCTCGATATTATTCAGAGCTGAGCTCTAGCTGTTCAAGCTCTTCTTGCAAGCTTAACCAGCGCTCTTCAAGTTCTGACGCGCGTTTGGTGAGTTCGCCGTGTTTGGCCAGCGTCTCCATACGTTCTTGTCGACGTGTGTCGTTATACAAATCCGGAT
>CAJBTJ010000299.1 GCA_903958565.1 uncultured beta proteobacterium | reverse complement strand
TGTCCATCACCTTTGGTACCTTGTATCAAAAGCGCTACTGCCCCTCCTTTGACTTGCGAACCGGTTCGGTGATTCAGTTCTCGATCAGTTTAGTGTTGAGCGTCATCATGATGCTCTTGTTCGAAACGCGCGAAGTGCAATGGACCATACCAATGATCGGCGCCATGCTGTGGGGCATCGTCCCGATCTCTATTGGTGCGATGAGCCTTTGGTTTATTCTGCTGCGTAAGGGCGACGCGACGAAAGTCAGTAGCATGATGTATTTGGTTCCGCCCAGTACGGCACTGATGGCATGGTTTTTGTTTGATGAAACGCTCACACCTCTTATTTTGCTTGGTATTTTGGTCACAATGTTTGGGGTGTTGCTCGTCAATCAAACCACATGGCCTGCATGGATAAAACAGCGGATGCATCGTACGTAACAGGCTAAAATCTGAGATCTACTTTAGATAAGATTTCAGCATGCAGCCCAGCACCAGCACTTCCGTTCCTGCCGCAACACGCAAGTACCGTTACTACGACTTCATTTTGGTCGCTTTTGTCACGGTTCTCGTCTGTGCCAATTTGATTGGCCCAGGTAAAGCCGCACAATTTGAATTGCCTATTCTTGGCACAGTCGTGTTTGGTGCGGGGGTTCTGTTTTTTCCGATCGCGTTTTTGTTTGGCGATATTCTGACTGAAGTCTATGGCTATGCGCACGATCGTCGCGCGGTGTGGTGTGGCTTCTTCGCCCTGCTCTTTGCCGCCTTCATGTCACTCGTGGTGGTCAATCTGACCCCAGCTCCTGGCGCGCACAACACTAACTTGCAACAAGGGCTTGAGATTGTCTTTGGCAACACCTGGCGCATTGCCGCAGGATCCATCATTGCATTCTGGTGTGGCAGCTTGGTCAATGCCTTTGTACTGGCGAAATTAAAGATTTATACCGAGGGCAAGTACCTCTGGGTCCGCACAATCGGCTCGACCGCCGCAGGCGAAGCGGTTGACTCCACCCTGTTTTACTTTTTGGCGTTCTACGGAATCTGGCCGCTGAAGCAGATCATCGCTGTGGTGATTGCCCAGTATTGCATCAAGACCCTCTGGGAGATCCTCGCCACGCCACTGACCTATCGTATCGTGGCCTTCCTGAAACGCAAGGAGAACGAAGACTACTACGACCGGAACACTGACTTCACCCCGTTCCGGGTGAAGGTTTAACTAGACCTAAGTGAGCGCCACCTTTGCGATAAGCGCCGTAATGCCCACGGCACTCGCAATGAGACCAATACCCCGAGATAGCCAAATTGCATGGTTGTGTGAGGTGCGCGCAAGCATATAGCCAAAGGCATGAAGAAAACAAGTCGCTAATGCGAGGCCACACAAAGCTGCTGCACCTGTCATACCAAGCTCGGATCCATGCACGGCTCCATGAACAGCCCCTGCACAAGCCACTAGAAAACCCATCGCGACTAAGCCTAAATCCCGTCGAAAAGCCAACAATGCGCCCAACAATACGACTGACAGCAACACAAGTGCCTCAGCCGTCTCACCCAAATGAATATGTAGCGCGGTTACTGAGGTGCTTGCGACCATCAGCGCCCCCACAAATAAACTTGGCAAAATCAACGCGCTCCAACCCGAGTAACGCACAGCAAGCATGCCGACGATGAACATAGCAAGCAAATGATCCCAGCCCAAGATTGGGTGCACAAATGCCTCCCAAAAACCGGTTGCATGACCGGGATGAGCGAAAGCTGTCGAACTCACGGCAAAAAAACCGCAACCAATCACAAATTTGCGAAAATTCATATCAATCCTCGTATGTAAGATGGATCCAAGTCTAAGACCAAATAACCTGCAAAAACAACTGTTGCCCGTTAAACTACCACCAAATGGAACGAATACCGATTCCATGCACCAAATTGGTTCATTAATAGAGCTGCCCGGAGACCTCACACCATGCCCGTAATCACAAACGTCGAAGACCTGCGCATCTTGGCGCAAAAACGCGTCCCGAAGATGTTTTATGACTACGCCGATTCCGGCTCTTGGACAGAAAGCACATATCGTGCCAACGAAAGCGATTTCCAAAAAATCAAACTGCGCCAACGTATCCTCGTCAACATGGAGCACCGCTCTACTGTCAGCACCATGATTGGTCAGCGCGTGGCCATGCCCGTTGCCATCGCCCCGACAGGATTGACCGGTATGCAGCATGCCGACGGTGAAATCCTGGCGGCACGCGCTGCGCGCGACTTTGGTATACCGTTCACCTTGTCTACCATGAGTATTTGTTCGATCGAGGACGTTGCCGAGCACACAGATAACCATCCCTTCTGGTTTCAACTCTATGTGATGAAAGACCGAGACTTTATTGAGCGGTTGATTGATCGTGCCAAGCGAGCCAACTGCTCAGCCTTGGTGCTGACGTTAGATTTACAAATTTTAGGGCAACGGCACAAAGATATTAAAAATGGGTTGAGTGCTCCACCCAAACTAACGATCAAAAACATGATCGATATCGCGACCAAACCACGCTGGGCACTCGGCATGTTGGGCACGCCACGTCGTCAGTTCGGCAACATCGTCGGGCACGTCAAAGGTGTCTCAGACATGAGCAAGCTTAGCGAGTGGACAGCCTCGCAGTTCGACCCAGCGCTCAATTGG
>CAJBTJ010000298.1 GCA_903958565.1 uncultured beta proteobacterium | reverse complement strand
GACACGCTCATAGAGCGCGCGCGCCTGCTCAAGCGCCCCCTGTTGGTGGGCTGCCAACCCTTGCTCCAACTTGGTTTGCGCCTTCATGGCGTCACTCGGCGAAATAGACCGGTGACTCTGCCCCGCTTTGGTTGACACGTCTTAACTCACTCAAGTACCAGAATCAACGATCCTTGTTTTTGATCCGGGTGTACACCGTATTGACAACGGTTGCGCGCACGGGATCACTCAACCCACTCGCGGGTTTAGGGGTGGAAGTGTCCTTTTTGGGTTTTTTGGCCTCTTTGCTCGACTTTTGCTGACCTTTAGCCATGATTGTCTCCGAGAGTTAAACGATAATCTAGTGTACAGGTCAATCGAAAAAACTCCCAATGCCCGCGTCTATTTGCATACCTGCGTCCGAAATTGAGATCACTGCCATGCGCGCCCAAGGCGCTGGTGGCCAGAATGTCAACAAAGTTTCAAGCGCTATTCATTTGCGATTTCATATTCCGACCTCCACCCTGGGTGCAGGGGTCAAGGTGCGCTTACTCGCGCTCAAGGATAGTCGAATCAGCCGAGACGGCGCAATTATTATCAAGGCACAATCCCATCGCAGTCAGGATTTAAATCGCACCGATGCCATTGACCGTCTGCACGAACTCGTCAATAGTGTCGCGCGGCCACCTAAAACACGTCACGCGACGCAGCCAACCTTCGGGTCACGCCAGCGTCGTTTAGATAGCAAACGCAAGCACTCTGAGGTTAAAACACTCAGAGGCAAGTCCGAGTACTGATGATGAATATTCCTCTCTTCCCGCTAGGCATGACTCTTTTTCCTGAGGGAGTCGCCGCCCTAAAGATCTTTGAAGTTCGTTATCTTGACATGACACGCGCAAGCTTTCGCGACAAAGTACCCTTTGGCATCGTGACGCTCAATCAGGGATCCGAAGTACGGGAACCGACCAAGCAGGTCTCTTTCGCCGAGGTCGGAACCCTGGCCGAAATCGTCGACTTTGAGGCTGTACAACCTAGCCTGTATGCCATTCGCTGTCGCGGTCAATCTCGCTTTAAGATCGATCACTCCGAACAGATGCCCAATGGCCTGTGGCGCGCCGACGTGACACTCATCGAAGAAGACCCCAGTGTCGAGATCCCACCTGAACTCACAAGAAGTACAACGACGTTGCAACGCGTCTTACGCTCCATGGACGAGCAGGATATCCCGGACGACCAGCGCCCAATCTTCAAGCCCTATCGCCTAAACGATTGCGGCTGGGTGAGTAATCGGTGGGCTGAGTTACTGAACCTAAACGCCCAACAAAAACAACACCTCATGACGCTCGAGAACCCGCGATTACGTCTCGATCTCGTTCAAGAGCTACTCGAAGAAATGGGGGCCTTTCGGGCCCCCACCTAGCGCACAACCGTCGCAAGCGACTAGGTTAAGGACGCGCAAAATGCGTGAATGCGCTTGCAAGCGTCTTCGAGGATCGCATCGGATGTGGCATAGGAAATACGGAAATAAGGCGCTAAGCCAAACGCTTCTCCAGGGACAACTGCCACCAGCTTTTCGTCCAATAACGCTGTCGCAAAATCAAGGTCGTTATTGATTTTTTTACCCTTGGGGGTCGTTTTTCCGAGCGTTCCTGCGCAGCTTGGGTACACATAAAAAGCGCCTTGCGGCTTCAAGCAAGTGATGCCCGCGCATTCGTTGAGCATCCGCACCACCATGTCACGTCGCCGTTGGAAAATCACATTGTGCTTAGCAATGAAATCTTGCGGACCGTTGAGTGCCTCGACCGCAGCGGCTTGACTGACAGAGGACGGATTCGATGTTGACTGCGACTGGATTGTTGACATCGCCTCGATCAACCAACTCGGGCCATGGCCGTAGCCAATCCGCCAGCCGGTCATGCAGTACGCCTTCGATACGCCATTCACGGTCAAGATCCGGTCTGCGATCGCCGGGGCCGCTTGCGCCAACGTACAAAAGATGGTGCCGTCGAACAGCAACTTCTCGTACATGTCGTCGACCATCACCAGCACATTAGGGTGGCTCTTCAATACATCGCCTAGCAGGCGCAGCTCTTGCTCTGTGTAGACCGAACCGGTCGGATTGGAGGGTGAATTCAGTATCAACCAACGCGTACGCGGCGTGATCGCCTTCTGCAGTTGCGCGGGTGTAATTTTGAAATTGGTCTCGGCGCCACAGGCAACCGTCACGGCCCGACCGCCCGCTAAGATCGCCATGTCTGGATAACTAACCCAACAAGGCGCAGGAATCAATACCTCATCACCCTCTCCCAAGGTGGCAACCAAGGCATTAAACAAAACTTGTTTGCCCCCGGTTCCGATAATCACATCATTCGGATTGATCGTCATCGCGTGGTCACGCAGAAACTTCGCAACAATCGCCTTTTTGAGCTCAACCGTGCCATTGACCGGCGTGTAGCGCGTCTGCCCAGCCCGAATCGCTTGTATGCCCGCCTCGCAAATATTGGCCGGCGTGTCCATATCGGGTTCACCCTGCGCCAACACAATGACATCCAGCCCTTTGGCCTTGAGCGCCTTGGCGTTATCTGTCACAGCAAGAGTCGGTGATGGCCTCACCAAGGCCATGCGGGGTGAAAGCAATGCGGCGCCCATGTTTTTCTCCAAAATACGCTATAAATCAAGCGGAAAGTCGTGGATCAACTATAACCCAAGCCCCCCCGGCTGCGATCGAACCTACCATGGGGCTCACCTCTTGCATCGATGCACCAAGAAAAATGCACCCATGGTATCGTGCAAAAAATATTCTGGAGACGTTCATGATTGGAAAACCTCAGTTTATTCAGCGTGTGATGGCCTGTGCCATGCTGTCGTTTGCGACGCTTGCCACGCCCGCCTTTGGACAAAACAAATACCCTGATCGTCCTGTCAAAATTATCGTTGGCTTCCCACCGGGCGGCCCAACCGACATCGTGGCCCGCCTCATTGCCAACCGCTTGGAAAAAGCGCTTGGACAGACTTTTATCTACGAAAACAAACCAGGCGGCGGTTCAAATATCGGCTCACAAGAGGCAGCGCGTGCCAAGCCTGACGGCTACACACTCTTTTTGGGCACCGTGGCCAACGCGACCAACCTATCAACATACAAAAAGCTTAATTACGACACCCAACGTGACTTCATACCGATTAGTCAACTCGTCTCCTCCCCGAGCATCCTTGTCGCCAACAACGATCAGCCCTTCAAAACGCTGCCTGAATTGATTGCGTATGCAAAGGCGAATCCCGGCAAGTTAGCCTACGCAACTTCTGGCCCAGGCGGCTCGCCGCACCTCGCTGGGGAAATGCTCAAGTTACGCGCGGGCATCGACTTACTGCATGTCCCTTACAAAGGGGCTTCGCCAGCGATGAACGATGTCATCGGTGGACAGGTGGGGATCGGTTTCAAGACGGCCTCGGGTGTCACCACAACCCTTCTGGCAGGCAAATTGCGTCCGATAGCGGTGGCGGGACGCGAGCGCATGCCACAACTTCCGAATGTCCCCACATTGATCGAGCTAGGCTTTCCAGACTTTGAAGTGAGCTCGTGGAGCGGCTTGCTCGCCCCAACCGGCACCCCACCTGACATCATCAATCTCTTGGCTAAAACAACGGTTGACATCATGAAATCGCCCGATATGCGCAAACAATTGGAAGGCATTGGTGCCTTTCCAGTCGGCAGCACGCCTGAAGAGTTCAAGAAATATATCGACGACGAAATTAAAAAATGGGCCGTCGTTGCAAAAGCCGCAAACATCGAACTCTAACCAACCACCTCACTCTACCTAGGATCATCCATGGGGACTTTTAGAACGTTTCTTTTCGCTCCAGCGAATCATCCTCGACGGACTGAAAAAGCATTTACCTTAGGGGCGGATGCGGTCATCCTCGATCTTGAGGATGCCTGTGCAGTGTCGGAAAAAGTCTCCAGCCGCGCAAAGGTTGTGCAGGCAATGCAGCTGCCGCGCAACTGCCTGGGGTATGTTCGCGTCAATCCCATGTCGACGATCTACGCCCATGGGGACTTGCACGAAACAATCCAATCTGGTCTTGATGGCGTGGTCTTACCAAAAGTCGAAAACGCTGGCGAAGCGCAAACGGCCGACTGGCTCATCACACAGCTTGAGCGTGAACGCGGACTTGCTCCCGGCAGTATCGATCTGATGCCAATCATCGAAACTGCGCTTGGCCTAGCGAATTTAGCCAGTATCCTTGCAATAACGCCACGCATCCGTCGCGTCGCCTTTGGTGCCGGAGACTTCACCCTTGACTTGGGATTGCGCTGGTCCCGCAACGAGCTAGAACTCCTCGCCTACAGAAATCAAATCGCTTTACTGTCTCGTGCTGCTGGCAAAGAGCCTCCGATCGACACAGTATGGGTTGACTTAAAAGATGCAGAGGGCTTTGAACAATCCACCATGCATATCAAAGACCTTGGCTATCAAGGAAAGATGTGTATCCACCCCGACCAGATTGCCGTGGCGAACAGGTGTTTTACCCCAACGCCCCAGCAAGTCGCCCGCGCGCAACGCGTGATCGATGCGTTTACCGAGGCTGAAGCGGCTGGGTCATCGTCCATCCAATTAGACGGTCAATTTATCGACTATCCAATTGTGTACGCCGCCCAACGTGTGCTGGCCATTAGCGAGAAAATTGCTAAGCTCGCCGTGTGATAACGTGCCGGCGCCAGACTCCCTATAGCCACCCTTTTCTGCATCATTGAGCCATGACAAACACGACAACGCCCCAGTACATCACTCTCGGCAATAGCGGTCTGCGCGTACCCCGACTTTGGCTAGGCGCGATGATGTTTGGCGATCAAACCGACGAGAGCGTCGCTCGCGAAATGGTAGCGGTCACACGTGACGCTGGCCTCAACGCCATTGACACGGCTGACAATTACGCGAACGGTGAGTCGGAACGGATGGTAGGACGCCTGATTGCGAAGGATCGCTCGCGCTGGGTGGTCGCCACCAAAGTCGCGAACGCCATCGGCAAAGAACCCAATGACAAAGGGTTATCGCGTCGCTGGGTCACGCAAGAGGTCGACAACAGCCTCCAACGCTTGGGCACTGACTGGATCGATGTCTATTACATGCACAAGGACGACGAGGTCACCCCCATTGAAGAAACCCTATCGACCTTTGCCAGGCTCATTGAGCAAGGAAAGATTCGGTATTACGGGATCTCTAACTTCCGTGGCTGGCGAGTCGCCCGCATGGTGGAAACTGCAAGAAAAATGGGAATTCCCCAGCCTATCGTCTGTCAACCTCCTTACAGCGCGGTGACGCGACTGATCGAAACAGAAGTCATCCCAGCCTGCGAACATTACGGCGTGGGCGTTGTCGCCTACAGCCCACTCGCGCGTGGAGTCTTAACCGGAAAATACGCGCCAAACGTAGAGCCAGATGCTCAAAGTAGAGCCGGTCGGGGCGATCGTCGCATCCATCAAACAGAGTTTCGCCCTGAATCACTCGAAATCGCGAACGCGCTGAAGAAACATGCCGAGAGCCGTCACCTTAGCGCCACGCAGTTTGCGATTGCTTGGGCACTGAACAATAAACTTTTAAGCGGCGTCATCGGTGGTCCCCGCACGCTTGAGCAATGGAAGGACTACGTAGCAGCGTTGGCCGTGCAATTACAGCCAGAAGACGAAACCTTGGTCGATTCTCTCGTACCGCCCGGCTATGCCTCCACACACGGCTTTGTCGACCCCCAATACCCTATCAAAGGGCGCAAACCACGTTAATGCAAAGATCGTCCCAAAGAGATATTTGGGACGATGGTTTTGCGGCGATAATATGGGCTTGGCAACATCCTTGCACGCATTATGAACAAGCGCGACATCGTCATTCGGCAAATCACTTATTTGCGGGGTCCAAACATCTGGACCTACTGCGCCACGCTAGAGGCGCTTATCGACATCGGCGAGCTAGAGGACTGCCCATCTAACACCGTCCCTGGCCTCTATGAACGGCTCACCACCCTACTGCCCAGCCTGATTGAACACCGCTGTAGCCCTGGTGTACGCGGTGGTTTTTTGATGCGGCTTAAAGAAGGCACGTGGCCTTGCCACATCATCGAGCATGTCACCCTCGCACTGCAAGACCTCGCAGGCGTTCCTGGCTATGGCTTCGGACGCGCCCGAGAAACAGAAGAGCGTGGCGTCTACAAGGTCATGGTCAGCGGCTGGCAAGAGGACGTCACGCGCGCTTCTCTGCTCACCGCACGAGATTTAGTGCTTGCTGTCATTGAAGACCAACCCTACGACTTTGATGCAGCACTTGAAGAACTGCGCGATCTTGCTCAGGATCTCTGCCTTGGACCAAGTACCGCTTCCATGGTGCTCGCTGCTGACGATCGAACCATTCCCGCGATACGGCTAAGCTCTGGCAATCTCGTGCAATTTGGCTACGGTGCTAAACAGCGTCGTATCTGGACTGCCGAAACCGATCAAACGAGTGCGATTGCCGAAACGATCTCACGCGATAAAGATCTGACCAAAGCGTTGCTCGAGTCGTGTGGCGTGCCGATTCCCCAAGGACGTGCTGTGGATAGTGCCGCTGACGCGTGGGAGGCCGCGCAAGAGATTGGCCTTCCCATCGTGGTCAAACCACTTGATGGCAATCATGGTCGTGGCGTCTTCATTAATCTAGAAACTCAACAAGAAATCGAAGCCGCGTACGAGGTCGCGGTAGACGAAGGCTCAGGCGTGTTAGTCGAACGGTTTATCCGCGGCAATGAACATCGGCTACTGGTCGTCGGTGGCAAGCTTGCCGCGGCAGCCAAAGGTCAAATGGCGAGCGTCACAGGGGATGGCAAGCAGACGGTCACCGAACTCATTGCATCACAGATCAACTCCGATCCGCGACGTGGGCGAGGCGAAGGGCAACCGCTCAATCCGATTCGCATTGATTCGGCGGCACGACTCGAACTCAAACGCCAGGGCTTTGATGCGGACAGCATTATTCCTCCGGGTCGCGACGTACTCATCCAACGAAACGGTAACGTGGCGTTCGACTGCACCAGTGATGTGCACCCAGAAGTCGCTGCGATGGCTGCTCTAGCAGCCAAGGCAGTAGGCTTGGATATCGCGGGTGTCGATCTCGTTGCTGAAGATATATCTAAGCCGTTACTGACTCAGGGCGCAGCGATTGTGGAAGTCAACGCTGGCCCCGGATTGCTCATGCATCTGCAACCAGCCGAAGGCACGCCGCAGCCCGTGGGGCGTGCGATCATTGATCATATTTTTCCAGGCGACGAAAACGGCAGTATTCCACTGATTGGCGTCACGGGATCCAGCGGTACGACTGAAGTTTCCAATCTGGTTTTTCATCTGCTCCGGCAAAGTAACGCGTGCGTTGGGTTGGCGAACACAACAGGACTCTACGTCGGCAAGCGCGTGCTAAACCAGGATGACAGCGCGAACTGGAAACAGGGGCAACGACTTTTGCTCAACAAAGAGGTCGAGGCTGCTGTGATTGAAAATCGCGGCATGCAAATTCTGACGGAAGGACTTTCGTACGATCGCTGTAGCGTAGGCATTGTGACCAATGTTGCCTATTCCGTAGACTACAAACGACCTGAGGTCGCCTATCACGCCTTTGAGAACGCCGAAGACCTCATTAAGGTCTTTCGGACGCAAGTAGACGTCGTGTTACCGACAGGCCATGCCATCCTGAACGCAGCCGACGAGAACGTCGTAGCCATGGCAGATTATTGTGATGGAGCCATTACCCTTTACGCAGTGTCGCCTGAAAACCAAGCGCTGCGGGAACATATTGCTGCCGGCAAGCGCGCGGCGACCATTCAAGATTCACAGGTGACACTGATTTTGGGCGAGGAACGTCTTGAGGTCTTTTCTTTGGATGTGTTGACGCCTGATCTACGGAAATCATCACAAATACTCGAAACCCTTCTTGCGGCGGCGGCTGCAGCCTGGGTCTCAGATATCCCTGCTGAACAAATCCGCTCTGGCCTCACCACTTTTGCTTATTAGTCCAACCCTTTGGAGAGCGTGGGCACCGCCATATTGAGCAATATTCCTTAGTAAAATCAGCTTTCTTGACGTAATTAGTCTGTATTCACTACTGGTGGCTTAATTCGCAAGTCACTTTAACAAAGGTTCATCTAGCATGACTGCTCGTACTTCTTGTCACCGCCTTCAGGTCGCCACTTCACTCTTTGATTTCATCGAACGTCAGGTTCTCCCGGGCACTGGTGTCACTAGCGCTGATTTTTGGAAAGGCTTTGACGCAATCGTGCACGACCTCGGCCCCAAAAATGCAGCATTGCTCGCCGAACGGGATCGGATTCAAACAGAGATGGATGTGTGGCATCGTGCGCACCCTGGTCCTATTCAGGACATGCCTGCGTATAAGGCGTTTCTGACTAAGATCGGTTATCTCGCTCCCATCCCAGACAAAGCTAAAACCACGACCATGAACGTTGATGCTGAGCTCGCGCTTCAAGCCGGCCCGCAACTCGTCGTGCCCGTTCTCAATGCTCGCTATGCGCTGAATGCTGCCAATGCGCGCTGGGGCTCTTTGTATGACGCGCTGTATGGCACGGATGCCATCTCCGAAGACGGCGGTGCAACACGCGCCGGTGGATACAACCCCGTGCGTGGCGGCAAAGTCATCGCGTACGGACGTAAATTTTTAGATCAAGCCGCTGCCCTCGCCTCAGGTTCGCACAGCGACGTGACGCGCTACGCCGTCAAAGCGGGGACATTAACGGCAACACTCAAGAATGGCGCAATCACCGGACTGGCAGATAGCAACAAGTTTGTAGGCTACCAAGGCGACGCTTCCGCTCCAAGCGCGGTGTTGTTGGTCAATAACGGTCTGCATATCGACATTCAGATCGACAGCACCACCAGTATTGGTCAGACCGATCCTGCAGGTGTCAGTGACATCATTCTGGAAGCAGCCCTTTCGACCATTCTGGACCTCGAAGACTCGGTTGCAGTGGTTGACGCAGACGACAAAGTGCTGGCCTATAGCAATTGGCTGGGTATCCTGAAAGGCACCTTGGTCGAAAGCGTCAGCAAAGGTGGCAAGACATTTAACCGGACCCTCAACGCCGACCGCAAGTACACGGCAGCAGCAGGTGCGAAAGGTGCCAAAGACGGCGTCATTACTTTGCACGGTCGCTCATTGCTCTTTCTGCGCAACGTTGGGCACCTCATGACCAACCCAGCAATCATTGACGGCCATGGCAAAGAGATCTTCGAAGGCATTTTGGATGCGGTAGTGACCGTCGCAATCGCGCTGCATGATTTAAAACGGAACAAAGAACACGCCTTCGGCAACTCGCGTACCGGCTCCGTGTACATCGTGAAGCCCAAAATGCACGGTCCCGCAGAAGTCGCCTTCGCCAACGAACTCTTTGGTCGAGCCGAAGCCATTCTCGGCTTACCTGCAAATACGGTCAAACTTGGCATCATGGACGAAGAACGTCGCACGAGCGTCAACCTCAAGGCATGTATCCACGAAGCGCCCGCGCGGGTAGCATTTATCAACACCGGGTTTCTCGACCGCACCGGCGATGAAATGCATACCGCCATGCAAGCGGGACCGATGATCCGCAAGGGCGATATGAAATCCAGTGCATGGCTTGCCGCCTACGAACGCAGCAATGTGTTGACCGGCCTGTCGTGCGGGTTGCGCGGCCGCGCACAGATCGGTAAAGGAATGTGGGCAATGCCTGACCTGATGGCCGCCATGCTCGAACAAAAAATAGCACATCCCAAGGCCGGCGCCAATACTGCGTGGGTCCCCTCGCCAACTGCGGCCACTCTCCACGCGCTTCATTATCATCAAGTCGATGTCGCGGGCGTTCAATCTGAATTAGAAAAACTTGACGCACCCGCAGAAATTTCTCGTCTGCTCAATGATATTTTGCAAATCCCTGTCGCCGCGAAGCCATCATGGTCGGCTGCGGATATTCAGCAAGAACTTGATAACAATGCGCAAGGTATTTTGGGCTATGTTGTGCGCTGGATTGATCAAGGCGTGGGTTGCTCGAAGGTCCCTGATATTCACAACGTCGGACTGATGGAAGATCGTGCAACCCTGCGCATCTCAAGTCAGCACATTGCGAACTGGCTGCATCATGGGGTTATCACTGAAGCGCAAGTCAACGAAACGCTGCAACGCATGGCAAAAGTCGTCGATGGTCAAAACGCCAGCGATCCACTCTACAAACCGATGGCGCCAAATTTTGAAGCATCGTATGCGTACCGTGCAGCGCGAGACCTTGTGCTCAAAGGCCTCGTCCAGCCTAGTGGCTACACTGAACCTCTGCTGCATGCCTGGCGTCTGAAAGTCAAAGCCCAAGCGTAATCCGCCGCCTACCAAAGGAATTTCAATGAATGCTCCCGTCCCAAATCTAGATACGGCACAAGTGCTCTCGTCAGTGACTAAAGCTTGGGACGAGGATCTCGTCGGCCAACTGAGCGACTACATTGAAATTCCCGCAAAGTCTCCAGCGTTTGATCCGAATTGGCAGAAGGCAGGCTATCTGGACACCGTCCTGCAACGTGCCGCCACCTGGGTTGAAGCACAGAAAGTGCCCGGTCTAAAGCTTGAAGTGCTCCGACTGCCCGGGCGTACGCCCGTGATGTTTTTTGAGGTTGCGGCCACGCGCTCAACCCACTCAGCCAGCCAAACCATCCTGATGTATGGCCATCTAGATAAGCAACCCGAGTTCGACGGCTGGCGTGCAGGTCTTGGCCCTTGGACGCCTCAGTACCTAGACGGCAAACTGTACGGACGAGGCGGTGCCGACGATGGCTATGCGGCCTACGCTGCGATTACGGCTATCCAAGCACTCAAAGAACAAAACGTTGAGCATCCTCGCATCGTGGGTTTGATCGAAACCTGTGAAGAAAGTGGTTCGCCTGACTTATTACCGTACATCGATGTCTTGAAGCCAAAGATGGGTGACGTGGGCTTAGTCATTTGTCTGGATAGTGGTGCAGGTAACTACGATCAACTTTGGCTCACCACCAGCTTGCGCGGGATGGCCGCGGGTGTGCTGAAAGTGGAAATCCTAACCGAAGGCATCCACTCCGGCGACGCCTCAGGCCTCGTTCCCTCTAGTTTTCGTATCATGCGACAAGTGCTAGACCGTCTAGAGGACAGCCAAACAGGTCGACTACTCCCTCAAAGCTTTCATTGTGAAATGCCTGTCGAGCGCAAACAACAGGCCCAAGCAACCGCCGCAATTCTCGGTGACCAGATCTACAAACGCTTCCCTTGGGCACATCACGACTGTGGTGGCTCGACTCTCTTTGCTATTCCCACCACACTAGACCCGGTCGAAGCACTCGTGCGGCGGACCTGGATGCCAACCCTCAGTGTCACCGGTGCAGAAGGCTTCCCAGCACTGAAGGATGCAGGTAACGTGTTGCGTCCCTACACCGCCTTCAAGTTAAGTCTGCGACTCCCGCCCCTCATCGATGCGGCAGCGGCCGTCACTGAATTGAAAACGCTCCTGGAAGACAACGCTCCGTATCAGGCCAAGGTCACCTTCCATGCACAAGGCGCTTCAAGCGGTTGGAATGCGCCGGCGACAGCCCCTTGGTTTGAACAAGCGCTTAACAGTGCCAGCATGGCGCACTTTCAAGCGCCAGTCGGATACATTGGCCAAGGCGGCACGATCCCGCTCATGAACTTACTCAGCCAGGGGTTTCCCAAGGCACAGATGATGGTCTGCGGCGTGTTAGGACCGAAATCTAACGCACATGGTCCCAATGAGTTTTTACATGTGCCTTATGCGAAAAAACTGACCGCCGCCGTGGCACAAGTCATGGCACAGTTTCCCTCCTAAACTTATAAAAAACTATCATGACAAGCCCAACGACTCTCATTGTCCGCAACGGTCTCATCGTTGACGGCACAGGTGACAAACCATTTGTAGGCGATATCAAGATTGTGAATGGCCTGATCGCGCAAGTCGGCTCGGTATCGGGGCCCGCGGACAAAGAAATCGACGCGAAAGGTATGTTGGTCACCCCCGGGTTTGTAGATATCCATACACACTACGACGGACAAGTCACTTGGAGCAATAAGCTCGCCTCCTCGTCTCAGCTAGGTGTCACGACCGTCGTCATGGGGAACTGTGGTGTCGGTTTCGCCCCGTGCAAAGAGGAGCATCGCGACATCATGATGCGACTAATGGAAGGCGTAGAAGACATCCCTGGCATCGTGCTTGAAGAAGGTTTGCCTTGGAACTGGAGCACCTTTCCCGAGTATCTCGATGCACTGGAAGTACGAGAATTTGATATCGATGTGGCGACACAAATCGGTCATGCACCACTGCGTATTCATGTGATGGGTGATCGCGGCGCGGCACGAGAACCCGCCACCGCAAAAGACAATGCAGAGATGGCCCGCCTTGCGGCAGAGGCCGTCAAGGCAGGTGCGCTTGGGTTTACAACCTCGCGCACCATCTTGCACCGTAGCAGCGATGGCAGCCAAACACCAAGCTTAGGCGCTGCCGAAAGTGAGTTGACCGCGATTGCAAAAGGACTGGGAGACATCGGCTTAGGTACGCTGCAATTGGTGACAGACTTCGATGATGTCGATGCTGAGTTCGCCATGTTGCGTCGGATTGTTGAGGCTTCAGGTCGTCCACTGTCTTTGACCTTGCTTCAGCATGAACATCTGCCCGATCGCTGGAGACGCGTCATGGAGCATATGCACAATGCCACAGATGCTGGCTTGAAGATGAAAGCCCAAGTGGGCTCACGTCCTGTGGCGCTCATTTTTAGTTTTGCGCTATCGCTTTGCCCGTTCACGCAATTGCTCTCGTTTGAAGCGCTAAAGAATCTAAGCCCTGAGGACCGCCTTAAACAGCTCCGCGACCCAACTGTACGTGAAAAAATCCTCGCAGAAGAACACACCGAGGCCATGTTCAAGCGTCGTGTCGCTAACTTTGAAAACCTCTACCCGCTTGGTGACCCTCCAGACTACGAGCCGGCTCCAGAAGATAGTATTGCTGGACGTGCGCGCCGAGCAGGTCAAGAACCGGCAGCGTTCGCTTACGACTATCTGCTCGGCGACAACGGTACGGCGATGCTGTATCGACCACTCTACAACTACGCCGATCAAAATCATGACGTTTTAAGAGAAATGTTGCTTGACCGCGATACAGTCCCCGGCCTGAGTGATGGCGGTGCGCATTACGGATACATCTGTGACACGAGTTTTCCCACTTATTTGCTTACCCACTGGGCCCGAGACCGCATCCGCGGAGAAAAAATTCCGCTCGAAGACCTCGTCAAGTGGCAAACTCAAGATACCGCAGCAACGGTCGGACTCAATGATCGCGGGCAACTCAAGCCAGGCTACAAAGGCGATATCAACATTATCGATTTTGCAAAACTCAAGCTACATGCTCCAAAAATTGTCAACGACTTACCCGCCGGCGGACGTCGCCTTGGACAAAGTGCTGAAGGCTATGTGGCAACGATTGTGTCTGGCGTCGTCACATACCAAAATGGTGTACCGACCGGGGCACTGCCTGGCAAACTCATCCGTGGCGCACAAAAAACACAAAGCGTCGCAGCCTAATTATTCATAACGGAGACAAACATGGCAATTTATGAACTACGCACCTATACCGTCACAGTCGGCAAGATGAATGATGTCGTCGCACTCTATAAAGCAGAAGGCTGGCCGGCGTTATCCAAACACCCGCAAAAACTGTGCGGCTATTTTACTGGTGACATCGGCGCATTGAATCAACTCGTACACCTTTGGAAATTCGATGACGATGCGGACCGTCGCGCCTTCTGGGCGGGCGTCTACGCAGACCAAGCCTTTATGAACTTTGCAAAACAGTTGCGTCCGATGTTGCAACAGCAGGAAAACAAGCTGCTACTGGCCGCACCGTGGGGACCTAATCCCTAACTACACAAATCGAGTCTGTACGTGACCAAACGCGCCAAAATCAGCGATCACATGGTCACCCGCTTTAACCGGGACGGGCACGACACAAGTGCCCGTCATCACCAGCTCACCGGCTTGTAGTTGCATACCCTGCTCTAGTAGTTCATTGGCCAGCCAGGTTAGTGCAATGCGCGGATCACCCAACACATTACTGCCTACGCCATTGGCAACGTTCGACCCGTTCTGCAGCACACTGACCTGATGATGTGCCAAGTCTACGGCACGCCAATCTTCGGTGACCTCACGGCCCAACACCACAAAACACGCGCACGCAAAATCCGCAATCAACTGCGCCTCACCTGCTCGCGCGAAGTCTATAAAACGAGAGTTTGGGATCTCAATGGCAACGTGCAATGCTTGGACACAGTCCATCACTTCGCGCATCGTTAGCGGCCCCTTCGCCGTGCGTGTCACATCCCGCCCTAGGCGAAAAGCAAATTCAGCTTCGGCAACCGCCATAGTATTGCGATCCAGTGAGACGACTTGCGTTTCAAGCAGGCAACGGGACTGCATTAACCGACCAGCAAGTGGGCCACTCACACCAATATGGTTCTGCCCTGCCTGGCTGGTCGCAGCGATCTTCCAACCTAACGGAGTCTCATGACAAGCATCGAACAAGGCGCGCTGCAATGCATAGCCCTCGGAGCGTGTTTGCGGCTGGCTGGTCGCTGCAAGCGCATCGATGCGTGCGTGATCCCGCCAAGCAGGTAATAGTTGCGCCACGGCTTGTTGAATTTGAGTCGTCTTCATAAATAGATCTTAATAATCGATATCAGGCTAAAAGAAAATCATCTTCTCGGTAAGTTAACATTCATCGATAGGTGCGTCCAACTTCGGTCTTAGGTGAAAGGTCTCTTCATGAAAAAAATCATGCTTGGCGCGATTTCTCGCAACTACTTCAATCTGCCCATTTGGATCGCCGCGCATCAGGGGTTGTTTGAGCAAGAAGGCTTAGATGTCACCATTGACTTGCATGAACCGATTGATGAGGTGTGGCGCCGACTGCAAGATGGGCGTCTAGATATTGCCCTCGGTGTCACGGAACACATCATTCTGGATAGCGAAAGTGGCGGACATTTGGAAATTATTGGTGGCAATATCAATCGTTTGCCCTTCTCTTTTATCTCTGGCAAAGACATCACAACATTTGAAGCGTTGCGGGGTCGCACCATCGGCGTATCGTCCATTGAGGCAGGTAGCTCATCGCTTGTGATGAAGATCATGTCTGCTCATGGCCTGCATTACCCCAAAGACTACAAGATCGTTGCCTGCGGCCCCATCCTGGCACGCTGGGAGATGCTTCAAGCGGGAAAAATTGATGCGGGGCTTCAGGGTGCACCGCTCAACCACATTGCGATCGATCAAGGCTACCACTCGCTTTGCGAGCCACGCGATAGCTTTCCGTGGTTTCAGTTCACCTCACTCAATGTCGATGGTCGCTGGGCTCGCGCAAATCATTCCACAGTAGTGGCCTTTATGCGCGCATTTTTACGCGCCCATGAATGGTTCTATGAAAACAAAGAAGGTTGCCAAAAAATTGCTGTAGCAGAAACAGGTATCGCGCCTGAATACGCAGATCGCGCTTGGGAAGAGTACACAGAAGCCGAGATATTTCCAAGAAATGCACAAGCAAATCCGGCTTCAATTCAGTCACTCATTGAAATCAGCGCACTCTTACGCAATGTGCCTAAACGTGCAGGCACACAAGCCCAGTCGTATATCAACGAAACCTATCTGAATGAAGCGCGACAGTCGCTGTAAAGTCGATTGCCACGCAGGGTGCTAGGAGACTAGCCGCCCTCGATTCGGGGAATAAAAAATACCTCGCCACCTGCACGTATCACTTGGGTGTAGACCACCTCGTGTATCACGCCATCAATCGCGATTGAGGTTTCTTCCTCGAGGTGTTCACCCAGACCGGGAAATAGTTCGTCCATTGCGCGAATGACACCGCGTACGGTTCGCGCTTGGATCTCGAACTCCCTCACGCCATTCGTGTACCGCCTGCTGAAGCCGCCGGTCAACATGACCCGGACGACTTGCGGCAAAGCGGTATTAACCGCGCCCTGCATCAATCGCAGCAAGCACGCGTGGAGGTGACATCGGTAATTCCGTCATACGCGTACCAGTCGCACGCTCAATTGCGTTAGCGACAGCAGCCATAGGCGGAACGATGTTCGCCTCTCCCACGCCCTTCACACCAAACGGATGATTGGGGTTAGGGACTTCGACCATGATGGCTTCGATCATTGGCAAATCAGAGGCGACAGGAATACGGTAGTCCAAGAAACCAGCGTTGGACAAACGGCCCTGCTTGTCATAGATGTATTCCTCGTTCAGCGCCCAACCAATGCCCTGCACGACGCCACCTTGAATCTGCCCTTCGCAGTACTTTGGATGAATCGCACGACCAACGTCTTGTGCAGCCACAAAACGCAAGATCTTCACAGCGCCCGTTTCTGGATCCACTTCTACATCGCAAAACTGCGTGGAGAAACCAGGAGCTTGTCCACCTGCGTTAATTGAAGACTCCACGCCAATCGGCCCACCTGTCACCGCACGCTTTGCAGCGATCGCTTTAAGAGACAAGGGTTCAAACGTACCAACGCTCTTGTCGGCAGGCTTGGCATAGCCATCCTCCCAAATCACGCCCTTGACATCAACATCCCACATCAACGAGGCACGCAAACGCAACTCTTCAATGATCTTGTTGCAGGCTTCCACAACGACCATACCGGTCGCATAGGTCACGCGCGAACCGCCTGTCACATGGTTATAGCCAATCGAGGCTGTGTCAGCGACGGTCGAGCGCACGCTCTCATACGGAACACCCAAGGTTTCCGCTGCCATCAACGCCATCGATGCACGTGAACCGCCCACGTCCATACTACCGGTTGCGATGACCACCGTGCCATCTTCGTTAATATGGACTGAAGCAGTCGATTCACCACCACCGTTAAACCAGAAGCCCGAGGCCACACCACGCCCTTGGTTCTTACCCAGCGGCTTGTTGTACTCGGGATGATCGAGCAGTGCCTGAATCGTTTCGGCATAGCCGTCGTGCGAATGCTTTGGACCCCAAATCGTTGGCGAGCCCGCTTTCACCGCATTCTTAAGACGCAACTTTAACGGGTCCATTCCAATTTTCTTTGCCAAGATATCAAGCACGCTTTCAACAGCGAAAGCTGAAATCGGCGAACCTGGTGCGCGATACGCAGCAGACTTGGGACGGTTCGACACGACGTCAAATCCAATGGCACGTGCGTTTGGAATAATGTAAGGGGCAAATGCACACATCGTTGCATTCATCACCGGTGAGCCTGGGAACGCACCCGCTTGGAACTTAAACAGCCCGTCAGCCGCGACAATGGTGCCGTCCTTTTTCACGCCGATCTTGACCGTCATCGATGCGCCAGAGGTTGGACCCGTCGCTTTAAAGGTATCTTCACGGGACATCATCAGCTTCACGGGATGACCAGACTTACGTGCGAGCGCCAAGGCAAGAGGCTCAACGTATACGACGGTTTTGCCGCCGAAGCCACCACCAATTTCTGCTGGGTGCACGAGTAGGTTACCAATCTCAATGCCTAGCAACTTCGCCGTGTAAGCACGCACCACAAAGTGCCCCTGACTTGAAGACCACAGCTCGCACTGACCATCAGCGCCGTAACGTGCCAAACACGAATGCGGCTCGATATAGCCTTGATGCACAGCAGCTGTTTTGAAGCTCATTTCAACGACTTCATCGGCAGATGCAAAGCCCGCCTCGAGATCACCAATCTTGAATTCCAAACGCTTTGAAATATTCGAAGGCTTAGTCGGTGCTGGATCAAAGCCGCGCGGGATCATGTCCTCAAACAGCAGAGGCGCATCAGGCTTCATTGCGTCATCCACATCGATCACGTGAGGCAACACTTCAAAATCCACTTCGATCAAACGCACTGCCTGATCTGCAATCGCGGCAGTCGTTGCGGCAACCGCTGCAATCGCATGCCCTTCATACAAAGCCTTTTCACGTGCCAAGATATTGCGAGTCATGTGCCAGTAGTTCAAGGCAACACGCTCAGGACCTACGTAATCAAAAGGCTGGTTGGGCAAATCCGCGGCAGTAATAATTGCCTTCACACCTGGCAGGGCAAGCGCCTTGGCAGTATTGATCGAACGAATTCGAGCGTGCGCATGCGGTGAGCGCAGCACTTTTGCCCACAACATACCTGGCAGGGAATAATCAGCACCGTACTGCGCCAATCCAGTCACTTTTGGCACACCATCCGGACGAACTGGACTTGTCCCGACAGACTTAAGTGTTTGATGGGTGTTCTTTGTGTTGGTCAACATAATCAGGCTCCCCGCATTTCACGTGCTGCATCGAGCACGGCTTCGATGATTTTGTTGTAGCCCGTGCAACGGCACAGGTTACCGGCCAACCAAAAGCGTACCTCTTCTTCGGTTGGGTCAGGATTACGCTCGAGTAACGAGCGGGCGGCTACCAAGAATCCAGGCGTGCAAATACCGCACTGGAGGGCAGCATGCTCAAGAAACTTACGCTGCAGCACGTGAAGGTGCTCGCCGTTGGCCATCCCTTCGATCGTTTGAACAGACTTACCTTCAGCCTCAACACCGAGCACAAGACATGAACAAACCAAGCGACCGTCTAGCGTAACGCTGCATGCGCCACAGTCACCCGTGCCACAACCTTCTTTGGTTCCCGTCATCCCTAAATCGTTGCGCAGTACATCCAGCAACGACTTGTTTGCTTCACATAGAAACTCAACGGGATCACCATTAATTACTGTCGATACATGTTGCTTAGCCATTTTTACTTGTTCCCTTTCGCGCGAGCGAGCGCTTTTTCTGCTGCGCGTCTTGCCAACACACCAGCGATTTTGATTCGAAATTCTTTGGTGCCACGCTTGTCATCAATCGGACGGGCGGCGGCGCTTGCTGCCGCAGCAAGCTTTGCTAGCGCGGCCTCATCGACTTTCGTGCCAATCAAGGCGGCGGCCGCTTCAGGCACGAGTAACGCGCGCTCGGCCACAGCACCGAGGCTCACGCGGGCAGCTGTGCAGACACCTTTGTCATCGAGCGTCAGGCTCAGACCAACGCCCACGACCGCGATGTCCATTTCAGAACGCGGCGTAAACCGCAAATACGCATCGCCAGAATGCGGCGCACGCTTGGGAAGTAGAAACGAAACAATGAGCTCGCCTTTTGCGAGAGTGGTCTTGCCCGGACTAGCAGGAATCTGCTCGACGGGAACCTCGCGGCGACCTGCAGGGCCCACCACGCTTGCAATCGCTCCCGCCGCAATCATCGCGGGAACCGTATCTGCTGCAGGCGAGGCGTTGCACAAGTTACCCGCCACTGTGGCACGCCCGCGCACCTGGATCGAACCCACGAGGTTCGCACCATCAATAATGCCAGGCCACGTTTCGGCGAAGGCTGTGTTCTCAAGCAGCTGCATACACGACACTGCCGCACCAAACCGGTAGCCACCGTTTTTTTCAACAGTAATCGCGTTCATCTCGGCAATGCCCTTGACGTCGAGCACAAGCTCGGGCTTTATGTTGCCGTTTCGCATATGGATCATCAGATCCGTCCCACCGGAGAGCACTTTTGCCAGGCCCTGGGTACCCGCCAACAAGGCAGACGCCGCCTCGGCGGTTTTTGGTTGCTCAAAACGCATTTCACTCATGTCGCTTCCCCGGTCATTTTTGAACCTTTCATTCATGTAATTGGGTAATTCTATTCTATATGATCACCGCGCTACGACGGGATTACCCACATTCCCGACCAGAGCAAGAATCTCGCTTCCGTCTAAGGCAAGATCGCCCCAAACATTGCTTGAAAAACTCACTCCAGCGTTTCACTTTCTTTCAAACAAACGCCCAAATGTTGCGTCGCAGCATTTGGGCGTGATTGGCACTGTACCGCTGACTCTCGGTTTAGGTCCCTTCGAGCTTAATGTTGTTGCGCTTGATCACGTCCGTGAACTGCACACGTGTCGCTTCAAGATATTTCAAAAACTCTGTCTGCTCACGGAAGTCAATTTCAATTCCAATTCGCAAAAAGAGTTCTTTAAGCTCGTCAGACTGCATGACTTGACGCATTGCTTTAGCGAGACGATCAACTACGTCTGCAGGTAAGCCCGCTGGCCCCATGAGTCCTGCCCAAGCTCCGAGATTAAAACCAGGGATGTTGACTGCCGTCGCAAGCGCGGGGATGCCTGGCGTGACGATACTCCCCTTTTCCAGCGAAACACCCAAGCCCTTTAAGCGACCGTCTTTCACAAAAGGCATGGTGGCCGCCGCTGTCTCCAAACAGTAGTCCACTCTGCCGGCAAGCACATCTGCTAGCGCAGGCGAGGAGCCTTTATAAGGAACGTGCACCGCCTTCAAGCCTAAGGCGGCATTAAACGCCTCCGCGACCAAGTGGGCCGTTGCTCCCGTGCCGGACGTGGCAAACGTATATTTATCCGGGTTCGCTTTCACGATTTTCACGAACTCAGCCGCAGTCTTAGCTGGAAAATTC
>CAJBTJ010000297.1 GCA_903958565.1 uncultured beta proteobacterium | reverse complement strand
GGGTAAGTCAGACCTGTATGCAGAGATGAAAAAGCTCTCGTCCTGAACGTCGGGATGGGGCGGGCTCCCTGGTGAGTCCGCCTGACAGTGTTTGTGAGGTTCTAGAACGCATTTGCCCGTAGAATCAAACGGTTATCTAAAGGTATTACTATCCTTGTTTGGGTAAGCAAACCTTTATTTTCTGGAAGCCGATCTGACTGCGCCTATGCAAAACCTAGTATCCAGTGACATTGGGATGCTGCCATTAACTGGCGCGCAGCGAAATATTTGGTTCCATCAGCAAATCGACACGGCGAGTGCTGCGTATAACCTGAGCTTCAGAACCCGCATCTCTGGCAATCTTTCTCCTGAGCGCTTGGCAAGGTCGGTGCAGTACGTTGTCGATCGCCTCGATAGTCTGCGTGTGCGTTATCTGGTCGAAAACGAAGAGCCTTTGCAGCAAATATTGCCCCTCTATCCCGTGGAGTTTAAGCAGTGGGATGTTCGCCATGAGGACGACCCAGAGAAAGCTGCACTGAGACTTCTTGACGCACAAACCCTGACCCCGTTCCATTTTGAAAAAGGGCGCTGTAACCGCTTTGGGTTGGTTAGAGTGTCCGACAGCGATTGGCTGTGGCAGTGGGCGACACATCACTTGACCTTGGATGGTGCGGGTTGTGAGGTATTCGTTCATGCCCTGAACCTTGTGTATAAAAGTGACGAGGCATTGACCGGCGCCAGCGAAGGCGCTGCGTTGTGCGCGCAGTCGACACGTTTATGGTTGGAGGCTGTGAACGCCGATCAAGCATACCGGACTAGCGAGACTTGGCGCAGCGACAAAAAATACTGGGAAGATAAACTGGCGGCGGTGGTGTCGCCGACGACTCTTTCCAAGAACGAACCCGCCGCGGTAGACATTCAGGTTCCGCGCCGGGTGAGTCGGCCGCTTAGTCGGCACGATTTCAATCAACTGGCGGCCTTCGGCCGTGCCCAAGGTAAAAGTGTGTACGCTGCGCTGGCTGCTGGTTGCGTGGCATACCTATACCGTATCAAGCAGCAGCCCGAATTATGCATTGGCGTTCCATCGGCAAGACGAACGCGTGAAACTCGACTGGCGGGTGGAATGCTGGCGAATCAACTGCCGCTTCGCGTAAAGATTGATGCACAGTCAACGCCTGCAGGAATTGTTCAAGCGGTCGCAACGGAGTTGACCCAGGTGATGGCTCATGGCCACTACCCAAACGGGGAGATTCAACACCTGAGGCGCCTCGCTCGTCAGTCGGATGCCTTCAATGTCATTATCAATCTTGCCAGTTTCAATTATGTGGCAGATTTCGATCTCCCGACGACGCCGTACTACGTGGTTGGGACGGCTCCAGTATCGGATATGACGTTACACGTATGGGATCGACGAGATGATGACGTCGTCGACTTCTCCTTCGAATACAACAAAGAACTCTACACCGATCAAGAGGCGGCAAATCATTTAGAAGCATTGTTACGATTTCTCAACGCGTTCGTTGCTCACGGCAGCGAGCCCGTCGCAATCGTTCCGATGATGGACGATGCGCAACGCGCACGTGTGATTGCTAATTCTGTCGGTGAGGCCGTCGATCGTTCGACACGTCCTTTGACAATGCCGGTCTTATTCGCTCAGCAGGTCAAGAAAAACCCGCTCGCTGTGGCGTTACGACTAGCCGATCAGGTCGTGACCTATCGAGAGCTCGATCAACGATCGAATCAGGTTGCGCGACTGCTCATTAGTCGCGGTGTGGGTCCGGACCAGGTGGTCGCAGTGTTGTTAAATCGCTCGGTAGACTTGATCGTAGATCG
>CAJBTJ010000296.1 GCA_903958565.1 uncultured beta proteobacterium | reverse complement strand
TCTCGGAGCGCTTGCGTGAGTCGCGTTACGATTATTCCGAAGACGAAGTCAAACAATACTTCACCGAGCCGCGCGTCCTGAGCGGCCTGTTCGACGTCATCAAGACATTGTTCCACGTTGAGCTCATCGACCTTCCGGTAAGCGGATGGTGTCCCGAAGTGCGGGGCTATTCAGTCAAGGCGCAAGACGGTCGAACACTCGGATACCTTTTGATCGATCTATACGCTCGAGCCGGTAAGCAGGGAGGCGCGTGGGTGGATAGCGAGCGCAGCAGACATCGCGTAGGCCATGAATTGCGTTTACCCATCACCTACTTGACGTGTAATTTTGCGCAACCCCAAGGCGGGCGCCCCGCCCTGTTGACGCATGACGACGTGATTACCCTCTTCCATGAGGCGGGCCATGCTTTGCACGCCTTACTTTCAGAAGTGGACGAGCTTGGCGTGTCCGCGTTCTCTAGTGTCGAGTGGGATGCTATCGAACTGCCATCGCAATTCATGGAAAACTTCTGCTGGGACTGGACCGTTCTGCAAAGTTTAAGTGCGCATGTTGATACGGGCTCTCCCATCCCGAGATCCCTGTACGACAAAATGACTGCAGCGAAGAATTTTCAAAGCGGCATGCAGACCGTGCGTCAGGTTGAGTTTTCGCTCTTTGACGTGCTGATTCACCAGCAACACCTCGGTCTTTCGATCGCCGAGGTGATGTCCCAGTTGGCTGACGTGCGTAAAGAGGTGGCCGTACTCACCCCTCCGGCTTGGCATAGATTTCCCCACAGCTTCTCGCATCTCTTCGCGGGTGGCTACGGTGCGGGGTACTACAGCTACAAGTGGGCCGAGGTCCTTTCTGCTGACGCTTACGGCGCCTTTGAGGAGGCTGCAAACAAATCCTCTGCCGATAGTTCAAGTAGTGCAAGTACCTTAGACCCTGAAACAGGAATGCGCTTTAGACGCGAAGTCTTGGCCGTTGGCGGTGCGCGACCCGCCGCCGAGTCTTTCCGAGTTTTCAGAGGACGCGAGCCGAAGCTTGACGCTCTGCTGCGGCACCATGGGATGACACCTGCTTTCGTGCAAACTCAAACCTAGGACCAATGCGATGATTGCATGGTCGACCTTACTTCGGCGCATGGTGCACGCTAGCGTCGTGACTCTTCTATTCACACTTGCTGCCTGCTCAGATCCAAATGTGAAATGGTCGTTATATGACGTCAGCGGACATTTACCTAATTTGCGTTTTTCTTTACAGGGTACCGGTGGCAAAACGGTGACTGAGAAAGATTTCGCTGGCCAAACCATATTCATGTTTTTTGGCTATGCAAGTTGCCCTGATATTTGCCCAACGACCATGGCTCAACTCACTGAGGTCGTGAGTAAGTTAGGCGATCGTGCGAAAGATGTGAAAATCGTTTTTATCAGCGTTGATCCACATCGCGACACCCCCGACATACTACAAGCTTACGTCAAAGCATTTAGCGATAGCGCAATTGGTTTAACCGGAAACGAAAATCAAGTTGCCGAACTCGCAAGACGTTACCGCGTGGCCTACCAGATTGAAAAACCAAAACCTGGTGACAGCACAGAGATCTATGACGTGACGCATAGCCGTGGTGTGTTCATCTTCGACCGCTTTGGTCGAGCGCGCCTGCTTGCCTCCGACACTGAAAAAGTTGATGTCGTGGTTGCAGACGTCATACAGCTGATCGAATTAACGCAGCGTTGAGCTGTAACCAGCCTCTTGAAGGGTATCTTGTAGTTCTTGAGCGCCGGGGCCCATTTCAACTTCAACCGTTTTGCTCGCCAAATCACAAACGACACTCGCGGAGCTGTACTTACTTTGAATTGCAGCACTAATTGATTTAACGCAATGTCCGCAGGTCATATCCGGTACGTTAAGTTTTATCATCTCAGCTCCATCTAGTAATCGACACTTATTATGGCTGAAAAAGCTGACAACAAAGCAGATTTCCCAATTTCGGTTGATCTTAATATCGAAGGCATGACCTGCGCATCATGCGTACTTCGTGTGGAGAAAGCCCTTGCTAAGGTCCCAGGGGTCGATCGCGCGCAAGTGAATCTAGCAACGCAACGCGCGACACTCACCCTAGCGGCCTCTCCCACAGATCCAAACGCCATCACCCAGGATGCGATTGACGCCGCGACGCGTGCGGGCTATCCCGCCACAGCCGTCACTGAGGATGCTTTCGACGACGATTTACTGGTTGAGCAACGCGCCCTTGAGCAACGCGACTTAAAACGCAATCTACTGCTAGCCCTCGCACTGACCCTGCCGGTGTTTTTCCTCGAAATGGGAGCGCATGCGTCAAGCAATATCCATCACCTCATACAACACACGATTGGCATGCAGCTTAGTTGGTGGGTGCAGGCATTACTGACGACACTTGTGATCCTTGGCCCGGGACGCAGCTTTTTTATAAAGGGACTGCCTGCGATCTGGCATCGCACACCAGAGATGAACTCTCTGGTAGCGTTAGGGTCTGGCAGCGCTTGGCTGTATTCACTCGTGGCCACTATCGTGCCCGAGTGGCTGCCTGTCAATGCGCGTTTCGTTTATTTTGAAGCTGCCGCAGTTATCATCACACTGATTCTTCTTGGGCGCTGGCTTGAGGCAAGAGCCAAAGGTCGAACGGGCGATGCGATTCAACACCTGATCGGATTACAGCCGCGCACCGCTCACGTCGTGATGCCCAACGCAGAAATTATAGATTGCTCAATCGAAACGATTAAACCCGGCGACTACCTACTCGTGCGCCCCGGGGAGCGGCTTGCGACAGATGGGATTGTCACTGAAGGCAGCCCCTATATCGACGAATCGATGATCACAGGCGAGCCCATCGCTTCAGGAAAAAAACCAGGCGACCGTGTGACGGGCGGCACCCTGAACACAACGCGCAGCTTTACTTTTAGGGCGACCCATACAGGACGAAACACGGTACTCGCACAAATTATCCGGATGGTACAAACGGCACAAGGTGCCAAGCTGCCGATTCAAGGCGTCGTGGATAAGATCACCGCGTGGTTTGTACCAGTCATTCTGTTGTGTGCCGTCTTAACATTTTCAATATGGGTCATGCTTGGACCCGAGCCACGCTTCACGCACGCGCTGGTATCTGCGGTCGCAGTGTTGATTATCGCTTGCCCCTGTGCAATGGGCTTAGCGACCCCGACTTCCGTGATGGTCGGTACTGGTCGTGCCGCCCAAGCAGGCATCCTCTTTAGACAAGGTGACGCCCTACAACGTTTAGCCGACGTCACAACGATTGCTTTCGATAAAACTGGAACCTTAACAGCCGGAAAGCCGGAAGTGACAGAGTTTGAAATCATCGAAACAACGTATTCCTACAACACGGTGCTCAGTTGGACGGCAGCCATGCAGTCGCACTCTGAGCACCCCATCGCACGTGCCTTTGTGCAGGCAGCGAACGCGCGTGCCTTAAGCATACCCATTGCACAAGAGTTCCAAACGCAAACGGGATCAGGTGCTATGGCACGGGTGGATGGTCATTGGGTGTCCGCGGGTTCGGCACGATACATGAGCGAGCAAGGCATCAGCCCACTCAGCCAGCAAGATCGCATGAATCAATGGGGGCTTTCTGCTAAAACGCCGATTCTTATCGCGATTGATGGTGTGCTTGTAGCTGTCGCTGGCCTCGCCGACCCCATTAAACCGACGGCGCGGTCAGCCATACAAGCCATCACCGCAGCAGGTATTCGGACGGCGATGATCACAGGAGACCATCCACTCACAGCCCGTGCCGTCGCAGACGCGCTTGGAATTGATGAGGTTCACGCAGGTGTATTACCTGCAGGCAAGGTCGAATGCCTGCAGCGCATGCAGCAGGCGAATCAGGTCGTCGCCTATGTGGGCGATGGTATTAACGATGCCCCTGCCCTAGCGGCCGCTGATGTAGGGATTGCGATCGGGACCGGCACAGACGTAGCCATTGAATCCGCGAGCGTTGTATTAATCTCCGACAACCTCAACGGCCTCATCAATGCGATGAAGCTTTCGAGCGCAACATTGAAAAACATCCATCAGAATCTCTTTTGGGCTTTCGCTTACAACGCAGCCCTCGTGCCGATTGCTGCGGGGGTCTTGTATCCCAGCTTTGGGATTCAACTCTCCCCTGCATTCGCTGCAGGAGCGATGGCTTGCTCAAGCGTGTTTGTGGTGGCTAACGCCCTACGCCTGAGGAGCCTGCGCCTTAGCTAGTGCGCTCAGTCAGGACGCCATGTCGTGGTCAGTGTTTCAGGCAACGGTCGCTGCGCAGGGGCAGCAGGACTCATAGGCGTGCCAATGGCCAAAAAACCCACAAAGCGATAGTCAAGCGGATCGAAACCAAGCGCCTCAGGCACTTCATCGGTATAAGTGCCTAAACCGGTGCTCCAGTAACTAGAAAAACCCATCATATGTGCGGCGTTCTGTATGTTCATGGCAGCGGCACCCATCGACAGAGTTTGCTCAATCTCGGGGACCTTCTCATTGTTGTGTGAGATCTTGTAGGCCATCCCAATCAAGAGTGGCACGGTCGACAACCACTTACGCGTGTTCTGTTCTTTCTGCGGCGTCACCTCTCGACCAGAGCGACGCGTGGCTGCGATCGCGAGGTCAGCGAAGGCGTCAATGTTCTCACGATGAATAAGTGCAAAGCGCCACGCGCGCAATGCAGAGTGATCGGGCGCACACACCGCGGCCTTGAGTAGTGTGTCGATTTGCACAGGACTCGGGCCCGGAGCCTGCACAAGCTTTTGCGATCGACGGGAAATTATTTCTTGAACACTAGCCAAGCTTGACATATGCACTCACCCAGAAAGAGGTTATAAAAAAGCCCCGCATCACTTTCGCGACACAGGGCTTCTACTTCCAATCGTCTGCAGATTGCAGACCGATCGGTTAAGTATTACAGCACTTGAATATTGGTTGCGCTCGGGCCTTTGGCGCCCTGACCGATTTCAAAGCTGACTTTCTGGTTCTCTTCGAGAGTCTTGTAACCGCTCGAACGAATTTCAGAATAGTGAGCGAACAAATCTTTGCCGCCACCATCAGGCATGATGAAACCATAACCTTTTTCAGCGTTGAACCACTTCACGACACCAGTTGCCATTTCGAACTTCCTTGATAGATAAAAAAAGGGCAAAAACGCCCAACGTGCTAGATGATCAAGGAAGGGATAGACACCACTGATTACCACTAAGGGCGACAGCCTAGGTACAAAAACCGCGTCGCTTGAGAATCTTGCCACTCGAGTGTAGAGGCGAAGCATGCTTGAGTCAAACAGAAAAACAGGCATTTCTACTGATAAGTCCCTGATTTTGCAGTTTTCTCTAAAAAATTGCCAAAAAAGCAACAAATTCAGTGGATACCTAAAACAAACCCAAAAATAACACCCAAAAACACTACAGCAATGGTCCTAAACTTTCACTTTTCACTGCTCAAGCGGAAAAATGCAATGAAAGTCATCGTTTTAGGTGCAGGAGTCATCGGCACAACCACCGCTTATTACCTGGCCCGTGCGGGTGCACAGGTCACAGTAATCGATCGCCAGCCCTCAGCGGCAAACGAAACAAGCTTCGCCAATGCGGGTCAGATCTCACCTGGCTACTCCACACCTTGGGCCGCTCCTGGGATCCCGCTCAAAGCAATGAAGTGGATGTTTCAACGACATGCCCCGCTGGCGATTCGCTTGGATGGCAGCCTTTGGCAACTGAAATGGATGGCGAGCATGTTGGCTCAGTGTAATGCCGCCCGCTATGCGATTAACAAAGAGCGCCTCATGCGCGTGGCTGAATACAGTCGGCATTGCCTCGACGCGCTAAGAAACGATACAGGCATCGAGTACGAGCAGCGCACGCGCGGCACCTTGCAACTGTTTCGCACCCAAGCGCAAATGGATGCCGTTGGGCGCGACATTGAAGTGCTTAAAGAGCTTGGCGTCCCCTACGAACTGCTTTCCAAAGACGAGCTCAAAACAGCCGAGCCCGCCCTCGCTCGCGCTAGTGTCCCGTTAGCGGGAGGCCTACGCTTGCCAAGTGATGAGACCGGCGATTGCCACCTGTTCACAACAAAACTTGCAGACCTAACCCAGGACTTAGGCGTTGAGTTCATTTATAACGCAGAGATTGACGAGATCCTTCATACCAATGGTTCGATCACTGGAGTACGCTCGGGGACACACGTCTATCGAGCCGACCGCTACGTTGTGGCGCTTGGTAGTTACTCCCGAGACCTCTTGTCGGGACTTGGGTTAAACATCCCTGTCTATCCCGTAAAAGGTTACTCACTCACCATCCCAATCGTCGACGAAGCGCTCGCGCCACAATCCACCGTGCTCGACGAGACCTACAAGGTTGCTGTCACTCGCTTTGATCAGCGCATACGCGTTGGAGGGATGGCGGAACTGGGGGGATTCGATTTAGGTCTTAACCCAAGACGCAGGGCGACCCTTGAAAAGGTTGTGACCGATCTATTTCCTGGAGGCGATCTCAAGCAGGCCAGTTTTTGGACTGGACTCAGGCCGATGACACCAGACAGCACACCAATTATTGGCCCTACTTCGATCGACAACCTTTACTTGAATACCGGCCATGGCACATTGGGATGGACCATGGCCTGTGGATCGAGCAAACTCATTGCTGACCAAATTATTGGCCAGCGGCCTGAAATTAATACGGACGGGCTGAGCCTGAGTCGCTATCTACGCGGTTGCGATTAAAAAATGCTCAAGGCATCCTGTCTGACAGCCTGAGGCGCTAGCCTGATATCATTGCTGATCTCCTTTTTGCCTAGCCCTCAGCATGACGCGTCCATCCAAAGCCACTATAGACTTGACCGCACTCAGAGCCAATTATCTCTGGGGTCGTTCGCAGCAAACGGGCAAGGCGTTCGCAGTCGTTAAAGCGAATGCCTATGGTCACGGAGCAGTCGTTTGTGCAAAGTCCCTAGCCGATATTGCCGATGGTTTTGCGGTTGCGTTTTGTGCTGAAGCGCTTGAACTCCGAAATGCGGGCATCACCAATCCCATTCTCATTTTGGAAGGCTGCTTTGATCTAGAAGAACTTCGCCTTGCGCAACAACATGCACTCTGGGTGACCATCCATCAAGCGAGCCAAATTCAAGATCTCGAGAACATCTCGCACAGCGCGAATACGTTGCATGTTTGGCTAAAGGTGGATAGCGGCATGCACCGAGCAGGCTTCGCACCGGAGGAGGTACAGGCTGCTCACGCCCGGCTCAAGAAATGTCGAGCAGTCGCTTCGATCACGCTGATGTCTCACTTCGCGTCGTCGGACGAACCCGATAAACGCACCACACTCAAACAAATCGACACCTTCGAAGAAGCGACCCGCGGATTGCCTGGAGTACGCAGCCTGAGTAACTCTGGCGCAGTCATGGCGTGGCCTCAAGCCGCTCGGGATTGGACACGCCTTGGAATTTTGCTCTACGGGGCCGATCCCCTTCCGAAACCAGCACAGCACCTCATCCCTGTCATGACCTTACAAAGCGAGGTCTTTGCCGAGCGCTGGCTCGAGCCAGGGGAAGCGATCGGATACGGTGGAAAATTTGTGACAGACACCAAGACTCGCGTTGGCCTCGTCGCCATTGGATACGCCGATGGTTATCCAAGACAAGTCCCGAGCGGCACGCCAGTTTCGGTTGATGGCGCACTGACAAGAATTATCGGACGGGTATCAATGGATATGATTACGATCGACCTGACGAGCCACCCTGGTGCTGGAATCGGTAGTCAGGTCGAGCTCTGGGGAAAACAGATCGATGTCAATATGATTGCGCGCGCGGCGGGTACGATTTCCTACGAACTCCTTTGCAACGTCAAACGGGTTCCAAAAGTGTATGTCGGTGACATTGCGGTTTAGAATCCTCGTTCTTGGCTCACGGCCCAAAGGGTAGGCACGATGCAACTCGCAACATGGAACGTTAATTCTCTTAAAGTCAGACTCCCTCAAGTGCTGGCTTGGCTTGCGGCCAATCCCGTGGATGCCTTATGTTTACAAGAGCTAAAGCTTGACCACGATAAGTTCCCTTTGCAGGCCTTTCAAGAGATTGGGTATCACGCCTCGTGGGCAGGCCAAAAAACCTATAACGGCGTTGCCGTCATTTCGCGAAAGCCTGGGCTGCACGAGACCAGAAATATTCCAGGTTACGACGATCCTCAGCAACGCGTGATTGCAACCACACTACCCTTTGGACAAGAGACCATTCGTGTGATTAGCGCCTATTGTCCCAATGGGCAAGCGCTAGACAGCGATAAATATGTTTATAAATTGGCTTGGTTCAAAGCTTTTGCGGCGTGGTTAAAGCAAGAGAAACAGATACACCGCAATATCGCTGTCTTGGGGGACTATAACGTTGCGCCTAAGGATGAAGATGTACACAACCCCGAAAAGTGGATCGGACAGATTCTTGTTTCCGAGCCTGAGCGTGCTGCCTTAGCCGAGTTAGTCGACTTAGGATTTACCGACGCCTTTCGGCTGTTTGAGCAACCCGCAAAATCATTTAGCTGGTGGGATTACCGCCTGAACAGCTTCAAACGTAATGCCGGCGTTCGTATCGATCATGTCTTGCTATCGGAGTCCTTGGTGCCTCAGTGCAAATCCTGCGTCATTGACAAAGGCCCGCGAGGCAATGAGCAACCCTCTGACCACACCCCTGTGATCGCAACCCTATCCGTTTAATGTCAATGTCACACGCACAAGCGCTCGCACTGGACCATCTGGCCATCAACGTTCATTACGATATGGATCGCGCTCAGCGGATCTTTGAGCTGCTGGGCTTTCAGCTCACCGCGCGTGGTTTTCATAGTCTCGGGTCAATTAATCACCTGATGACGTTCGATGACGATTACCTAGA
>CAJBTJ010000295.1 GCA_903958565.1 uncultured beta proteobacterium | reverse complement strand
TGTGATCGCGTATCTCGCTGTGTCGATTGCCATAGGTTTGTATGGCGCCTCTAAGGTGCACAACGCAAAAGACTATGTCACCGCAGGGCGCAATCTGCCCTTCGCCATCGTGCTTGCGATGGTGTTTGCAACATGGTTTGGGGCCGAAACCGTTCTAGGTATTTCGGCGACCTTCCTGAAGGAGGGTTTCCGCGGACTGATCTCTGACCCCTTGGGCGCTTCAATTTGCTTAGTGCTATTCGGGTTGATTTTCGCCCGCCCGCTTTATCGAATGAATCTGTTGACGCTAGGCGACTTTTTTCGCATTCGCTATAACCGTCAAACCGAACTGTTGCTTTCAATCTGTATTGTGATTTCTTACTTGGGATGGGTGTCTGCACAAATCACGGCGCTCGGTCTCGTCTTTAACGTGTTATCGGGGGACGTCATCAGCATGACGCAAGGCATGCTGATCGGTGCAGGTGTTGTCGTGTTGTATACGATCTTCGGCGGATTGTGGTCAGTGGCGTTGACGACATTTGTACAGATGATCGTGATTATTATCGGATTGCTTTTAGTGACGCACTATGCGGCCGACCAAGCCGGCGGCGTCTCACATGTGATCGCGAAAGCTTCGGCTGAGGGCAAGTTTGAGTTCTTACCCAAGCTACAGTGGCTAGACATGATCGCCTGGATTGCGACGCTCTGTACGATGGCGCTCGGCTCGATTCCACAGCAAGATGTCTTTCAGCGCGTCAACTCAGCCAAAACTGAGAATATCGCGATCTGGGCGACAACGATTGGTGGCGTCACGTATTTCTTTTTTGCCGCAGTGCCTTTGTTTTTGGCTTATACCGCCAATATCATCGATCCAGAGATGGTGTCTAAGCTCTTGTACACCGATGCTCAACTTATCTTACCTACACTGATTATGGAGCATATGCCGTTCTATATGCAGGTGATATTTTTTGGCGCCTTGATTTCTGTGATCATGAGCACAGCATCTGGAACACTGCTTGCGCCATCTATTACCTTTACAGAAAATATTCTGAAAGGGTTCGTGCCCCACATGTCCGATCGCACCTTATTGATCGCGACGCAAGTAACGGTGCTGGTGTTTAGTGGTTTGGTCACGTTGTATGCAATCGGAACAGAAGCATCGATTCACACGATGGTTGAAAACGCGTATCGCATCACGTTAGCCGGCGCGTTCGTTCCGTTAGCGGCTGGACTATTCTGGAAGCGCGCAAGCAATCTAGGCGCGGCGTTAGCAATCTTGTTCGGGCTCTCCACATGGATCATTCTGGAAGTGACCGGCATCGATGAGCCGTTGCAACCGCAAGTCGTTGGCGCCGTTGCAAGCTTGTGCGGAATGTTAATTGGATCTTATCTGTCACCGAATCGGCATCTGCCCAGCTACTCGCACTAGTTGTTTGCCTAAGCAAAGTCGTGCGAGGATTCCCGCTGCGGCAAGCGCCCAGACAATGAGAGGGCCTGTGGGCAGATCTAGCCACGCTGAGCAAAATATGCCAGTGATATAGCCCGCGAGGGCCACGAGGTATGTAATCAACCATTTTTGTCGGCCGTGCAGTGTTGTGCATGCAAGCGCAGGAATGATGAGTGTTGCGAATACGAGGTAGACCCCTACGAGCTGTACCGAGATTGTGATGGCGATTGCAAAGAGGCTATAGAAGGCCCAACGACGTGTTCTTAGCGTGTACAAACCAAGAAGGACAACCACCGTGCCGACACTGGCATAGCGGAGTAGCTCAGAGGAAACCCATAAGATTTGGCCCGCAAGCAAATCGGAAAGATGTTGTCCTCCGTGTGGATCACCATGCGCCAACAGCAGGATCGCTGTCGCCGCCAAGATGAACACCACGCCAATGATGGGCTCTTGCAGTTGACTGCCTAAACGCTCTAAGGCTACAAGTCCCCACGCCGCGCACAGAGAGAGCGATACGGCACCTATTTGCAGCCAGTAGGCGGGTACCTGCTCTCCTGCAATCACCAGAACCAGATAGGCACCAAGACCCGCCACTTGTGCAATCGCGAGATCGATAAAGATGATTCCGCGGGCGAGGACTTGCGCGCCAAGTGGAATATGGGTGGCGATGACTAAGACGCTCGCCCAGAGCGCGGGCCACAACAGACTCAGCGGTACGTCACCAGGTAGTGTGAGCTCAGCCATGCAATCTTAGGGAGTTTGCACGAGACGCCGAATGGTGTCCTCGAATAAAGTCTCTAGCGTTTTAGCTTCAGGGTTACCACCGACGGTGAATGGCAGAATCACAGCAGGTATCTTTGCGTTTTCACTAAACCATAATGCGGGCTTACTGTTTAAGTAGGTGGAACTCATCACGAGGCGCCCCTTTAAGGTCGCTTGCTTTTCTAGGATAGCTGTTAAGTGTGTAAGGGAAGGGTTAGCGCCTGGATTCGCTTCAAGTATCCCGATCTGCTTTAGGCCAAGCCAATGGTTTAGGTAAGTGAACCCGTCATGCTGCACCCATACTTTCATGTCGCGCAACACATGCGCTTGCTTTTCCCAGCGTGCGATGTGGGCTGACCATTTAGTTAAGAAGGCACTGAGTTGCGCTTGGTAATGCATGCTGTTTGCGGGATCCAAAAGTATCAAACGTTCTGTGAGCGCTCGTGCAATGGGGATAAAGTTACGCGCATCGAGTTGGATGTGTGGATTGCCCGCTGCATGAACGTGGCCCTGACTACGGTCTACCGAGAGAGGTACGTCAAGAACCTGCACATATTGTGCCGCTTCGAACATACCGACTCGTCCGGGCATAATGCTCGGGTTGCCTGCATCGCGCTGCAGGACGGGTAGCCATCCCGCCTCTAGTTCTACCCCTGTTGCAATCAATAAATTTGTGGTGCGCGCGCGCGCGAGTAATCCAGGTCGAGCCTGAATGAGGTGTGGATCTTGTAATGCATTGGTCGCAGTAAAGACAGAAACTTTATCCCCACCCAATTCCTGTGCGAGTGCCCCCCATTCAGGCACGGTGGCGAATATCTTCAGTTGAGCCTGTGCGGCGGCGCTCAGACTCAACAGAAACACTAGACCGGCGGAGCACCACCGAACCTTGCGTGAAAGGGTGGTTAAGTGAGTCAAGAGAGACGTATGCATCGCCACCGCCCTAGAATTTATGCGCACCGTGTGCACCAAGGCTCATGATGTATTGCAAAAAGACCTGATTGTTGGTTTTTCCAGGGCCGTACGAGGTGTCTGTTGCGAGCTGCAGTCTGAACATCGAGTTTTCAGAGTTTGCCCAGTCAAACATGACGGTGTTACGAGTAGGGTTCCACGATTCCAGCGCACTTCCAGCAAAGGTGCCTGAGCCAAAGCCGTAGTTTGAATTTCCGCTGTACAGTTGATCAAAGCGGTAGCCCACGCGCCAGTTAGGCATAAATTGATAAATGCCCTGAACATAAAAGCCGCTTTGCGTATTGTTGTACGGGTTCCCGGTACAAGAGCCCGACTCGCAAGCGCCATAAGGCACGGCTGTATTGATGGTTGCTGTGCCCTTTTGCGTATTCCAAAAGGCTTCACCTTGTAGCTTGACGCTCTGGCCTGCTTTGGGGATCCATTTGTAGACAAAATCTGCAATCAGAATATTTGTGTTGCCCGAGAAATCAAAGGTGTCGGTATCGTTGAGTGAAGAGATGCTGGGACGTCCCCCCGTTGAAGCGCCTACATAGGACAGTCCACCTTGCCAAGAGGCGGTCGTGCCGACGTCGCCCCCAAGCTTCGCGAAGAGTGTGCCAAGTCTGGGTTTGTTTTCGTTGAAGTTGTTGCTGTTAGGGTATTGCATGCCTTGGCCGATCTCCGCGCCAAAACGCAGATACATGGTGTCAAGCGGCGCGACCCAAGAAAGTTGGCCCCCGGTGTTGTTGAGCTGTCCGCCGAAAAACGCTTTATAGGCAAGAGGTAGGTCTACAAAGTCCCATTCGTGAGGATGTTTATTGTTGAGATAGCCAACGTTTGAAAAGAACTTTCCTGCTTTTACTTTTAGCCCTACAGGAAGATTTATCGTTTCGAAAAATGCCTCTTCGAGCGCAACACTGAAGTCCGTTCCATCTTGGCCCAAGACCAAGCGTGCTTCGGCACGGAACAGATTATCTACGGTGCCTGCGAAGCCGAACTCAGACTCTCCGAGTGAGAATCCGCGGGGCACACTCTCTCCCCCAGAGGGAATAAAACCCCGTCGCAGAGATTCCGGATTCTGACTTTGCGCGGAGTACTTGCCATCCAAAACCAGAGAGATTTCTGGCGTGAACGCGCCGATTTTCGGCAAGACTACCCCGCGCGCCATCGTGGGTGCGGGGGCGACAGCTGGGATTGCTGTAGACGCTGTTGACGCCGCAGCAGGTGTTTGGGGCGCTTGGGTAATAACCGCCGGCGGCAGGGTCGCCGTGCCGGGCTTTGCGCTACTGGCGGGGGTTGCAGCCGCCCGCGGTGTGGCAGCTTTTGCATTTTGTTGTTGCAGCGTCGTTATTTTTTGCTCGAGTGCGTTGATGCGCTGCTCATAAGCATCCCGCATTGCCTGCAAGCTTTCTTGGAGTTTCGCAATATCTGCAGCAGAGGCTGATTGGCTAAAGCTTGCGCTAGGCAGAGTGAGGGCCGCAACCAGGCCAAGTGCGAGCAAAGTACGGTTCAGCAGAGTGTGTTTATGCATTTTTTTATGTCCTTGATGGCACGGCGAAGAGCCAGGTGCTGTTCTTATTGATAGTGATAATACATTATCGTTAATGATTTGTCTATCGCCAAAGAACATCTTGGGATCGAATTTAGAGTGGGGTATCGTGGGGGTCCCTACATCGAGCGTAAGACCATGACAGACCCTAGCCCCAACCCTATCGTCCAATTCGACGCGTTAAGAGCGTTTATTAGCCGTGCTTTAGTCTGCGTTGACCTGCCTCTGCAGGATGCAGAGGTTGTCGCAAAGCTCATGGCGCAAGCCGATTTGCAAGGCTCAGACGGCCATGGGGTTATTCGCTTGCCCCAGTACGTCAAGCGGATTCGCGCCGGCGGGATCAACACACGTCCGAATATTCGCGTTGTCCAAGAGCGCGCAGCAATGGCGATTGTGGATGGAGATAATGCGATGGGACACCTAGCGGTGTCACGGGCGGTGGATTTGGCAATTGAAAAAGCGCGCGAAGCGGGCGTGGCCTGGGTCGGTACGCGGAATAGTAATCACGCAGGCCCTGCATCGCTATACGCCCGGATGCCCGTAGCACACAATATGATCGGTCTGTATTTTGCGGTGGGTAATGCAAACCATTTGCCGGCCTGGGGTGGCATGGACATGCTGCTATCCACCAACCCCATTGCTGCTGCCATCCCCGCAGGTGTCGAGCCAGAGATTGTGTTGGATATGGCGACAACGGTTGCCGCTTATGGGAAAGTCAAAGCAAAAGCGAAGCGTGGCGAAATGATGCCTGAGGGTTGGATGATTGATCGGCAGGGCAAGCCTCTGCTGGACCCGAAGCGTTCAGAGGAGGGGTTCCTGTTGCCAATTGGCGGCTACAAAGGCTACGGCCTAGCCTTGATTGTCGGGCTATTAGCTGGAACGCTACAAGGCGCGGCGATGGGTAAAGATGTCGTCGACTTTAATAAGGATAGCGTGACGCCCACGAATACTGGGCAGGCGATACTCGTGATCAATCTAGAGGCATTTGGAGAAGTCAGTATGTTCAAGTCCGCAGTGGATACCCTCGTGCAAGACATCAGGGCAAGTGAGCGTCTACCTGGAGTAGACCGAGTTTGGTTGCCGGGAGAGCAGAGTCACGCGCGTCGTCAAGCTTATGGCGAACACGGAATTCCAGTGGCGAGTGCACTGGCCACAGAGCTTGACGCGCTTGCCAAAGACCTTGGCATCGAGCCGATGAAACTTAGTTAATGAAGCTATCGTATGTTTTACGAACAGACTACTTAAGGAAGACGACATGAAAAAAATAATCCAGTCATTGTTATTAACGGCGGGACTTTGCGGTGCAGTCGCACCGAGTTATGCCCAGGACTACCCGAACAAAGCGATCCGTATGATCGTTCCATTAGCGGCAGGTAGTGCAGTCGATAATGCTGCGCGCATCCTGACTGCGAAGATGGGACAGAATATGGGTCAAGCAATTGTGATTGAAAACATTGCGGGATCATCTGGCTTGATCGGTGCTGATCGCTTGGCGAAGTCAGCACCAGATGGATACACCCTTGGTGGAGTCAATGACAGTGTATTGACGATGATCCCACATATCTATCCCAATATGCCCTGGAACGCACTGAAGGATTTTGATCCGGTCTCGCTGGTGGGAACGATTGAATGGGGCATTGTTGTTCCTCCGAATTCGCCGTATCAGACACTCGCAGACCTCTTGGCTGCAGCGAAAGCTAACCCGGGGAAAATCAATTATGGCTCCGGAGGTAACGGCAGTCCCCAGCATATTGCAATGGCGTTGTTGACACAGCGCGTCGGGGTGACGATGACCCATGTTCCTTATAAGGGTGCGACGCCGGCGGCAGTGGCTGCGGCGGCAGGGCAAGTTGAGGTGTCCTATCAAGGGCTGGGCACGGTCACGGGTTTAATTGCGGGCGGTAAGTTACGTCTGCTGGCCGTATCGACACCAGAGCGTCTGCCGCAATACCCCAATACCCCCACTGTCGCGCAGGCAGGCACGAAAGACTTTCTATTTAACTCTTGGTTTGCAATCGTCGCACCGGCCGGTACACCTAAAGACATTGTTGCAAAACTAAATGTTGAAATTCAAAAGGCCTTGTCTGATCCCGAGACACGAAAAAAGATTGTTGATTTAGGTGTCACCATCCGCGGCACAGGTGCAGAAGAATTTGGAGCAGCAACTAAAAAGCAGTACGAACTCTACGGAAAACTTATCCGCGATAACGGGATCAAACCGGACTAGTCATTAGTCATAGACCTTTAGTTGCAAAGCGAGAAGCTGTTGGACCATAACATCACCGTCATCACAACCATCGCTGCGGCTTTTATTGCAGCCTTGTGTCTTGGTTTTGTCGCAGAGAAAATTAAAGTTCCTGCGTTGGTTGGGTATTTGGTGGCGGGCATTGTTATCGGCCCAGCGACGCCAGGATTTAGTGTCGATACTGACATTGCTGCTCAGCTGTCAGAGATTGGCATCATGCTGCTGATGTTTGGTGTTGGCCTACATTTTTCTCCGAGCGAGTTGTTGTCTGTAAAACGTGTCGCCGTGCCAGGCGCCTTGATACAAATGGCAGTGACCACTTCGGTAGGGGCGGGGATCGCTTGGTTCTGGGGCTGGGGGCTTGCCCCAAGCTTGATCTTTGGCCTGTGTTTGGCCTGCGCCAGTACGGTTGTTTTGCTTAAATCCCTTGAGGTGCGTGGCGAACTTGACAGCATGGGTGGTCGTATCGCTGTGGGCTGGCTCGTCGTGCAAGACTTGGTCACCGTACTGGCTTTAGTGCTGTTACCTCCGTTTGCAGCGATTATCGGAGGAACAAAAGCGACGACTGTTGCGGTAAGCACAGGCTCAACTTCGCTGTGGCTCACTGTTGGCCACACCCTATTGCTTGTTGGCGCTTTCGTCGCGCTGATGTTTATCGTAGGTAAACGAGTCTTGCCGTGGTTGTTGTGGCAGGTTGCCAAAACAGGATCTCGCGAATTATTTACGTTGGCCGTTGTGACGACAGCAATCGGTATTGCCCTCGGGGCGACGGCATTTTTCAATGTTTCGTTTGCGCTCGGTGCCTTTGTGGCTGGCACTGTCATGCGCGAGTCAGAGTTTAGTCATCGAGCGGCCCAAGAGACACTACCTCTGCGCGATGCGTTTTCGGTATTGTTTTTTGTGTCGATTGGCATGATGGTCGACCCAGCTATTTTTCTTGATCAACCAGGGCGCATACTCGTCGTGTTAATGGTCGTGATGTTTGTGAACTTCGCCAGCGCCGTCGCAATCGTGATCGTCAATCGTTATCCGTTAAGTACGGCACTCTCGATCGGAGCCAGTCTTGGGCAGATCGGTGAGTTCTCGATTATTCTGGCCGGACTTGCGTTGGGGCTGGGCATTATTCAATCCGAGGTCATGAATCTTGTGCTGGCCGCAGTCTTGTTATCGATCGCATTCAATACTTTGTTATTCAAGGCAGTTGAGCCGGCTCGACGCTGGGTGCTGAGTCGCTCAGCGGTTGCTCGAAGACTCGATCAACGTCAGGACCCAACGGCTGCGTTGCCGATGAGCACGGACCGTAAGTATTTAGAGGGGCAACTTGTTCTGGTGGGGTATGGGCGAGTAGGTAAACGAATCGGGCAAGCGCTTGTCGAGCGCTCAATTCCCTATGTGATTGTTGAGCAAAGTCGAGAGCGTGTTGAAGCACTACGAGAGGAAGGTTTTGCTGCGGTCTCGGGCGACCCTGGTGACCCCGGAGTGTTGATTCAAGCCCACATCGCCAAGGCTTCCATGCTTGTTATCGCGACACCCGATACTGTGCATGTTCGACAAATGGTCGAGACAGCAAGATTATTGAATCCTTCGATCGAGGTCATCGTGCGCACGCACAGTGAAGACGAATCGGAGTTGCTCGCCGCAGACGGGTTTGGGAAAATATTTTTCGGGGAAGAGGAATTAGCAAAAGGGATGGTGCGTCATATAGTTGATCGCTTCGCCCCAAAAGCTTGATGCCCCTATCCGTCAAGAACTAGCGCACTGGGCGCCGGTAATGAAGGATCTGGGCATCAGGGCTGACTAAGCAGCTGGATTAATTGAGTTTAATGCCGGACTCTTTAATGATACGACCCCAGTTGGCGTAGTCCTTTTTGACGAACGCGTCGAAGTTCTGCACGGTTCCACCAGCAGGCGCTACCCCGGCAGCTTTGAATCGCGCGATGACATCGGGGTCGGCCAGTACGCGATTAAGTGCCGTATTGAGGGTTGCAACGACTGCAGGTGGTGTGCCTGCGGGGGCAAACAAACCAGTCCAGATATTGAAGTCCATACCCTTTGCCACGGTTTCATTCAGCGTTGGGACGTCTGGGAATTCCGGTGACCTCTGACCACTGGTGACCGCGACGGCGAGAAGCTTGCCGCTCTTAGCATGGGGAGCCAAGGAAGCAAGAGTGCCTATGTACACATCGACTTGGCCACCCATGACGTCTGTGATGGCTGGGCCAGCTCCCTTGTAGGGCACCTGAAGCAGATTGATATTTGCACGTTTCTTGAAATCTTCGCCGACTACGTGGCCAAGCGTGCCTAGGCCAGCAGTGCCCCAGCGTAAACCTTCCGCCGACTTCCCTTTTCTCACGAGATCTTGTGGTG
>CAJBTJ010000294.1 GCA_903958565.1 uncultured beta proteobacterium | reverse complement strand
CAACGCAAAAATCGTATTCGGCACGAAATACGTACCTGCCCCAGCTAAAGCGGACAATCCGGCATCAACGCCTGCGACCATCCAAGTCAATGCAGCAACCACTGAGCCCAACAAAGCTTGTGCTTTGACGATTAGCACCAGTTCAAGCCGAGAGCGCTGATTAATTTGCGCTAAATCAGCTACGGTTAACTCAAGCTTCTCTGACGCATGGGCACCCATCAATGACACCCCTAAAACTATTAGCTTGAACAACCCCTAGCACTACCACGCTGAGCCTCCAACCTGAATTTTGGCTGAAAGCGCGCTTATCAACGAACTCGAAGATTATAGCAATTTTTTATCTCTTCATGCAAACCCTAATGGGGGGAGACCCGTAAGACAAAGACGCGCCCGAGCCCAATTAACCCAGGCACGATAGTGAATACTCACTTATGCTTAAAAACTGCCTTACGCTTTTCAACGAATGCAGCCATTCCCTCTTTTTGATCTTCCATCGCGAAGCATGAGTGAAATACCCGTCGCTCGAACAAAACGCCCTCGGTAAGAGAGGATTCATAGGCGCGATTCACCGACTCCTTGGCCATCATCGACGCGGGCAAGGACATGCCAGCAATGACAGTGGCCGTCTCCATTGCATCGTCTAGCAAGCGATCTGCAGCAACGATGCGCGATACCAGACCAGCACGTTCTGCCTCAACAGCGTCCATCATGCGACCCGTCAACACCATTTCCATCGCTTTAGACTTACCCACCGCGCGAGGCAAGCGCTGCGTTCCGCCTGAGCCAGGGATGACCCCGAGTTTGATTTCTGGCTGTCCAAACTTTGCGGTGTCCGCGGCCAAAATGAAATCGCACATCATTGCGAGCTCACATCCACCACCCAGCGCGTAGCCGGCAACCGCAGCGATCACGGGCTTTCGTATCCGTCGAATGGTTTCCCAATTACGCGTAATGTACTCAGCCTTGTAGACGTCCATGTAGGACCAATCCTTCATGGCACCAATGTCTGCGCCTGCCGCAAATGCTTTTTCGCTACCGGTAATCACGATGCAGCCAATATCGTCGTTTGCCTCAAAGGCCAACAATCCCGCGCCCAGCTGGTCCATCAACTGATCGTTCAAGGCATTCAGTGCCTTGGGACGATTGAGCGTCAAGAGGCCGACTCGGCCTCGCGTTTCGCTCAGTACAAAAATTTCGCTCATGGGTATCTCCGTGGAAATGTGAAATAAGATATCGATATGAACCGCAAACCGATACTTTACAGCCTAGAACCCTTCGATCCGGCCGGACATCGCGTACGCGCGACCCTGACAGTCGCTGAGCCCACCCCGTCCGGCCAGCTCATTTCCATGCCGGCATGGATCCCTGGCAGCTACTTAATTCGCGACTTTGCCCGGCAAGTAGAGTCCATCACGGCGCGTTGCGGCCGTCAAAGCCTGAAGATTAAAAAGGTCGATAATCACACGTGGCGTGTCGCTCCTTGCCTAGGGATGCTGACAGTCACCGCAGAAATCTATGCCTGGGACTTGTCTGTCCGCGGCGCACACCTTGATGAAAGCCATGGCTTCTTCAATGGCACGAGCGTATTTTTGAAGCCGCATGGGCATGAGAGCGCTCCTTGCGAATTGAGGCTGTTGCCACCACCCGGACGCTTAGGTTGGTCGGTTCACACCAGCATGCCGCTGCGAGCACGCGAGCAAAACACGTCAAGTACAAAAGGCTTTTCCGTCTACGCGGTCAATGATTACGACGCGCTCATCGATCACCCAATCGAAATGGGTCGCCCGCAAGTCGCCCGCTTCCGCGCATGCGGTGCGCAACATGAGCTGGTATTTACGGGCGTCCTCCCAGGCCTGGATCTTCAACGCATCACACGGGATATCAAACGCATTTGTGAAGAGCAAATACGTTTTTTTGAACCCACCTCAGCGCGCGCGCCCTTTTTAGATGGTGCATCCAAGTATGTTTTTATGACGATGGTCACAGGCGACAGCTATGGCGGCCTCGAACACAGAGCCTCGACCGCTCTGATGGCCGCACGCAAAGATCTCCCGAAAATCGGACAAGAAAAGACATCCGAGGGTTACCAAACCTTTTTAGGCCTTGTCAGTCACGAATACTT
>CAJBTJ010000293.1 GCA_903958565.1 uncultured beta proteobacterium | reverse complement strand
CCTAGCGCTCAACTTGAAGAGGCACGCCAACTCGCCTTCTCTCCTGCGGTGGATGAAAAACAAATTCAGGATGCAGCGCTACTCAAATTATTTAAGAGCAATAAGTCCGATGCGGAAGCCTCAAGGACGAAAGCAAAAATAGAGGAAGAATGGGCGACCCGCGCCAAAGCAAATTACGCGCGCGCGATCACTCTCGCCAACTCCGCTAAATAGCCAAGACCACTTTGAAGCGTAATAGTCCCGGTATGATCGCAATCGCCTTAGCGATTGCGATTTTTTTAGCGATATTTCTCATTAGCCCAGTTATCTCGGTGGTCTACACCGCTTTTTCAGATGGACATGGCGGCTTAACGCTCTCTCATTTTTTCGCGTTCTTTGAAATCTCGTTAATGCGGGAGTCGTTCGCGAACAGCTTGTTTGTTGCTGGCATGACCGTTCTGGGTGCGACACTCATCGCCATCCCGCTCGCGTACCTCACCATGCGCTTTCAGTTTCGAGGCGCAGTATTAATCCAAACCTTAGGGGTGCTGCCCTTGGTCATGCCAGCCTTTGTTGGCGCAGCAGCGATGCAACTGATCTTTGGCCGCTCAGGCGCAGTCAACTTGATCCTGATGGATCTCTTTGGCTTTAGCATTCCTGTGATGGAGGGTTTAAGCGGCATCATTTTTGTCGAAACACTACATTACTTTCCATTTATCCTGCTTAACCTTTCCGCATCACTCGCGACTATTGACTCCTCAATGGAGGAAGCAGGCCAAAATCTCGGGGCTTCCGGCTGGCGGCTCTTTCGGAAAATTATTTTCCCACTGGCTCTACCCGGCTACATCGCTGGCGCTTCCCTCGTCTTCATCAAGGTCTTTGATGATCTCGGCACGCCGCTCGTGCTCAACGTTACAAATATGCTTGCCCCTCAAGCGTATTTGCGGGTCACGTCAATCGGACTTGAAGACCCCATCGGCTACGTAATCTGCGTCATCCTTGTGCTCTTTTCGATCGCCGCAATGGGCGGCTCCTGGTGGTTCGTCAAACGGCGTGACTATGCCTTGATATCACGCGGTGGCGCGCAAGCTCCGAAACGTAAACTTTCATCTTGGCAGACTGTGATGGCCTATGGCTGGATCATAGGGGTGTTGATGCTCGTGCTCTCCCCACATTTGGGCATTTTATTGATGTCGCTCTTTAAAGTATGGAGCTTCAGCGTTCTTCCCGAGCAGTTCACGCTCGCACACTACATCACTATTTTCGGTGATGCGAAACAAATGATTTGGAATACGATTCTCTATTGTGGCCTAGCAGCCGTCATTGACGTCGTGTTGGGCGCAGCCATAGCCTATATTGTGATTCGCACCACGATACCAGGTCGGCAGATTCTGGATCATCTCGTTACCGTCGCGCTTGCAATGCCTGGCTTGGTGCTCGGCATCGGCTATTTGCGAACCTTTCGCGGCATTGAACTACCCTTCGGAGGCGGTGCCTTGACGGCGAGTTGGCTCATTTTTGTTTTGGCTTATTCGGTCAGACGACTACCCTATGCCTTAAGGTCGTGCATGGCAGCCCTCACGCAAGTACACCCTGCGCTAGAGGAAGCTGCCGAGAACGTCGGTGCCAGTCGCTGGCGCATTATTCGTAAAATCGTTCTCCCCCTGATGATGGGTGGCCTGCTTGCCGGATTTGTCACAAGCTTCATCACTGCTGCAGCAGAAATTTCAGAAACTATTTTGTTAACCAGCAAAGAAAGCATGGCGCCCATGTCCTATGGCATCTATCTTTACTTTCAATCGATCGCCGGGCGCGGTCCGGGCGCCGCACTGAGTGTCATCGCTATTACCTTGGTTGCGTTGGGTACGTATTTAAGTCACCGTATCGCTGCAACGGCAACACCACATCAAAACGTTGGAGCCCGGACATGAAATCCGTCGCAATCGACATCCGTAATATCGCGCTTTCGTTCGGCACAACGTCGGTCTTGAAAGATATCAACTTGCATATCGAGCCGGGTGAATTTTTCGCGCTGCTCGGGCCGTCCGGTTCAGGCAAATCTACACTGCTTCGTCTCATAGCTGGTTTTAACCAGCACCAGCGTGGCGAGCTATTGATCGACGGCAAAGACGTGACCGGTACGGCACCTTGGCTGCGCAACGTCGGAATGGTGTTTCAAAGTTATGCGTTGTGGCCGCATATGACCGTTGCGCAAAATGTAGCGTTCGGACTTGAGGCGCGCAAGCTGCCGAGCGCCGAAATCCGCAAGAAGGTTCATGAAGCACTCGAACTCGTTGACCTCACCGGCCTGGCCGAACGCCGTCCGGGGCAGCTATCCGGAGGGCAGCAACAGCGCGTGGCGATCGCTCGCACACTCGCGATCGAGCCTCAGGTTCTGCTGCTTGATGAACCGCTGTCCAATCTAGATGCGAAACTCAGAACACAGACGCGGCACGAGCTTGTCGAACTGCAACGTCGACTTGGTCTAACCACTATTTTCGTGACACACGATCAAGAAGAGGCCCTGACCACTTGCCACAGGATCGCTGTCATGGATCAAGGCGTGATTCAGCAAGTCGGCTCACCAATGGATCTTTTTGATTTTCCAGTGAATCGTTTTGTCGCGCAATTCGTAGGATCGATCAATCTATTTTCGGGTCGTTTTTTTACCGAAGGCGATCACTTACGATTCAATTCACCAACGCTCGGCGAAGTTGTCCTCCCCAATGGCCTCACACAGCAGGCTAGCGAAATGGATCTAGCATTCAGACCGCATGCGGTACGATTTACATCCGATGCGCAGAGCGATCTAGATGGACAGCTCGCACTCCAAGGCATCATACTCAGTGCGGAGTTCTTAGGTGAGGCGTTCCGCTATGATGTACGCGTAGGTCAAGCAATCGTGCGCGCAGATATCTCTCATGCACGCGGGAAAGCTGCACTCACGGCGGGCTCTGAAGTCCATCTTCGAGTGCCCTCACAAGAGCTTAGATTTGTTGAGCATTAAGCTCTAGGCATATTTTGTTTCGCTTCCATCAAGCATTCTGTCTTACCTACAGGTCTCATGAAAAATTTAGCTCTTGGCATAGCGATTGGTATCTATCTCACGGGCTGCGCTGCGCCCTCTTCCCCAACCACTGGCTATCAGCCTGTCATGGCGCAACAGGGGAAGGACGTTATTTGGGTTCCGACACCTGATAGCCTCTTGATCAAAATGCTTGAGACTGCTCAAGTCACGAGCAAAGATCTCGTCTATGACCTTGGTGCGGGGGATGGCAAGATTGCCATTGAAGCAGCGCGACGCTATGGTGCGCGCGCGGTTGGGATTGAATTCGACCCACAAATGGCAGACCATGCCCGACAGAATGCCAAAAATGCAGGGGTCGCTGACAAAGTGACGATTATCACTGGCGATATTTTCGTGGAAGATTTCTCACAAGCGACAGTCGTTACGTTGTATTTGCTACCCTCTTTGAACGGAAAGCTTCACCCAACGTTGCTTAATATGAAGCCCGGGACACGAATTGTGTCTAACACGTTCACAATTGGAAGTTGGAGTCCGGATAAAACCTTTTATGGTGATAGCGGAACGGTCGGATATTTTTGGGTCGTACCGGCGAAAGTAAATGGCTTTTGGCGCCTGAGTGGTATCCCTGGTTTTGATCAAGCTACGATTTCAATCGTACAAAAAAGCCAAGAGTTTCATGCCGACTTCACGCCGCAAGGCAAAGCTTTCCAGCGTATTGAAGGGAGGCTGAACGGCACAACCATCACCTTTAGCTACGCGGATGCCCAAGGTGCCGTGCAAACATTTAGCGGCGAAGTCGTAGGCGATCGCTTCACGGGCACTCTTAAAGGTGACCCCTCCGTTCAGATCACCGGTAGCCGCTAACTGCACACGATTAAGTTTTCTTTTTTCGTAAGCCAAGCAAAATGACAGTCGTCACGACAATACACGCGCCGACGACCTGAATGACTGCGATCTTCTGTCCCAAAATCAACCAACCAAGCACTAAAGCAATGATCGGCTCGACGTTCATGATTGCGGAGTTACCGACCACACCCAAACGTGGCAACACCGTAAACATGATCGTAAACCCAGTTCCGTACAGGCAACTCAGAGCAATCAGGCCCCACCAGCCCACTGCCGCTGTGGGCCATTGCATCGAATTGGTGAATTGTGAGCCGATGACCGTTAAGACCCCCACCATCGCCATGGTCGCAACGGTCCGTACACGACCATCCAAGTCTGCCGCCTTGTGCTGAATGAGCACCATCCCCAGTCCAAAAGAACACCCTGCCGTCAGCGCGAAGGCGACGCCTAAACCGATTTCTTGCCATTGCCGCTGAACACCTAACCCAGACGCGGCACCAAAGACATCTAACGCCAAGGCTAATCCAATCAGCATGATCGGCATAGCCTTCAAAACCAGAGGCTCTGGACGTTCTTGATACAAAACACGTGCCCACATCGCGATCCACAACGGGTAGGTGTTGAATGCTAATAGCGCAAGCGAGACGGGCAACCTAGCCACAGAGGAATAAATAGTGACGCTTTGAATCGTAAAAAGAATTCCGACGAGCGGTAATATTTTTTTGTGTCTAGGCGTCATTCGAATCGAGACGCCTTGAACCAAAATGATCAAGCCAACCACGACGGCTGTAATGCTACTGCGCATGACGACAGCCGCCGCGACATCCGCGCCATGATCAAATGCGATTCGGGCCGCAATATGATTCGAGCCCATCAGCAAGGCTACTAACAACAATGCCGCAAAGGCTGGCCCTGAAATCGCTTGTGTTTTCATGGGTCCGCTATTTAAGCGCTACCGCAAAGCCACGCTGGACTGCAGGACGCGCCATCATTGCCTCGTACCAACGCTTAACGTTTGGATAATCGACAAGATCTACCTGATGTCGTTGGTGACGCCACGCCCAACCTAAAATTGCAAAGTCTGCAATTGATAAATCTCCGGCAAAGTATGTGTGGGTTGCCAAACGCTTATCCATCACAGAATACAGACGACGTGTTTCTTTACTAAAGCGCTCAACACCATAACGCTTGTCTTCTTCGTTGGTCAGCCCAAGAAAGTGATGGACCTGACCGGGTATCGGCCCAAAACCACTCATTTGAAACATCAGCCATTCGTATACGGATACGCGCGCGATCAGATCTGTCGGCAGGAACTTACCGGTTTTTTCGGCGAGATACAGCAAAATTGCACCCGACTCGAACACCGTCACGGTCTTGCCACCAGGACCCTCGGTGTCCACGATTGCAGGAATTTTGTTGTTTGGGCTGAACTTCAAAAAATCAGGATTGAACTGTTCATCTTTGCTGATATTGACGGTCGTCACTTGATAGGACAACGCCATTTCCTCAAGCGCAACAGAGATCTTTCGGGCATTAGGCGTATCAAACGCAAAAAATTGTATGGTCATGTTATTGAATACCCGTCTTGTGGAGTGCGATTTGCTGGTGTAAGGTGAAACCCAAAGATTACAAATATATAGGAGATTAGGTCATGGTTTCGGTTTATTCGTGCAATCCACGCGCTCAGAAGCGATTTTCATTCAAAGCAGCTGCGCACTTAGCAGGCTTAACGCTCTTTACAAGCCTCAGTTTGTCCCTCGCTCAAAGCAGTTTTGCTCAAACCTTTCCTGATAAGCCGCTAAAAATTGTTGTGGGCTTTCCTCCTGGCGGGGGGTCAGATCTGATGGCGCGTACGGTTGCTGAACGCCTCTCGCCTTTGATCGGTCAACCTGTGATTGTTGATAATAAGCCCGGTGCAGGTTCGACTATTGCCGCGTCCTTCGTCGCTAAATCAAAACCTGACGGCTACACCATTCTATTTGGGCAAGCCGCAAATCTGGGCATTGCGCCGGCAATGATGTCTACGCTGAACTACGATCCAATTAAAGACTTCGCACCCATTACGCGCTTAGCCGCCGCACCGCTACTCGTCGTTGGCCCAACAACGCTTGCTGCGGCCGATATGAAAGAGGTTATTACGCTTGCCAAAGCGAACCCAAACAAACTGAGTTTCGGTTCGCCCGGCTCTGGGACACTCGGGCACTTAGCCGGGGAGATGTTCGTGAGCCAAGCGAAAATCAAGGCGGTGCACGTCCCATATAAGGGTCAGTCTGCGGCGATTACAGACATCATCGGCAATCGAGTGGAGCTTTACTTCAGCACCATTGCAGTGATCAGCCCACACGTAGAAAGCGGTCGCATCAAGGCGTTTGCGATTACCTCAAAAGAGCGTTCGCCCAGTTTCCCCGACGTGCCAACGGTTGCTGAATCGGGTCTACCTGGCTATGAGGCAGAAAATTGGTACGCACTACTCGCACCTGCAGGCACGCCGCCCGCTATCGTAGACCGCCTCAACCGTGAGCTAAAGAAAATCCTCGGCTCTCCTGATTTTGTCAAAGAAATTGCGAAGGAAGGTGGCCGCACGGTTGGAGACTCACCTGCAGAATTTGCAAAATTTCTAAGCATCGATGTCCCACGATGGCAGCAAATCGTACGTGAAGCAGACCTTAAAACCAACTAGCTTCAGTTAGTACTCATCGGGGTACGGTCAACGACTTTACCCCACTTGACGATCTCAGTCGCAATAAAGCTATTGAGTTGCTCGGGAGTGCTCGTCACCGGCGTAGCGCCTTCACGCTCAAAGCGCTGAATCAAATCCGGCGACTTCATCGCCTGAGCAATTGCCGCATTGAGCCGTTCAACGACGACTGGTGGTGTGCCCTTCGGTGCAAGCAACGCATTCCAAGTGTTGATCTCGTAATCTGGCAGCTTCGCAGCCTCTGCTATGGTTGGCGTGTTTGGAATCTCTTTTGATCGCGCTGCCGTGGTGACAGCAAGCACATTCAACTTACCTGCCTGCACATGAGGCAGTACTCCCGGTAAGGTGGCAAAGGTCAACTGTGTGTCACCTGCTATAACCGATGTATTCGCTAAGGCGCCACCTTTGAAAGGGATGTGCACAATATCAAGCTTCATCGCGTCGTTAAACATCGCAGCGGCTAGATGCCCAGGAGAGCCATTACCGCTTGACGCGTAATTCAACTTACCCGGATTCTTGCGGGCATAGTCAACAAACTCCGTGAGTGATTTGATAGGCAACTTAATGCTCGTCACTAACGCAAGCGGTATCGAGGCGACTAACGAAATCGGCGCAAAATCCTTGATGGGATCAAACGTGAGCTTACCTTTGTAGAGGGCTGGATTAATACCGTGGCTCGCGACAGTGGCCATATAGAGCGTATAGCCATCAGGCTTTGACTGCGCCACATACGCTGCGCCAATGTTACTTGCTGCGCCAGGCTTATTATCCACAATGATGGTTTGCCCCAGGATTCTCCCCATTTGCTCGCCGAGTGAACGGGCCAAAATATCTGTAGTCCCGCCAGCGGCATAGCCTACGACGATCCGAATCGGCTGATTAGGGAAGTTTTGTTGTGCATGAACACCGACTGTCGCGCTCAGTAAGGCCAGTGCAGCGGCACTGCGCAACACCATCACGGGCAATAGTTTATTAAATGTACGTTTCATTTTTATGGGTCAACTCTCAAATAAATTAATGATCTACCACTAAATTCCTGCCGAATCGTCGTAAAGAACCGAATGTTAAGGCTATACTCGAAGGCGAGGACGGCT
>CAJBTJ010000292.1 GCA_903958565.1 uncultured beta proteobacterium | reverse complement strand
TGGCTGAATGCGACCTTTTAGTGTCCAGCGCTGTAGCGTATTCATCATTTTTTGCATGGCAGGCAAATGCTTTTGAGTCTCGTTCTCGTGTGTCCAGCCCGTATACAGACCGAAAAAGAAACCTAGCAAAGACAGATTTTTTACCAATGCAATATTCATGGGTAGCGAGGGAACTTGCCCGCTCGCAAAACCGATCGTGAGTACCCGAGCGCCTTGGGCGGTTGCCCTAAAAGCACGCTCCATCACAGCGCCACCAATTGGGTCAAAAACCACGTCAACGCCACGCCCACCCGTCAACGCCTTGACCTGTTGAGCGAGAGCCTCCCCAGGCTCAACGACGTGATCAGCGCCGCGGGTAAGCGCCAGCTCACGCTTAGCCAGAGTACTGGCACACGCGATCACCTTGATGCCCAGCGCCGCAGCAATTTCGACACAAGCCAGCCCGGTTCCAGAACCCGCACCGAGCACTAACAGGGTCTCACTGGGCTCGATCTTGGCCCGCCACAATAAGGCGGTGTACGCCGTCCCGTAGGAGTTAGGTAAAGGAAGCGCCTGTAGCCAATCCATCCCTTCCAGCATTGGGTACACCGTATGCGCGGCAATTGTGATGCGTTCCGCAAAACAGCCCCAACGCGACAACGCCATCACACGGTCGCCAGGCTTCACGTGTTTAACCTGGTTGCCGCAGGCAACAACTGTACCAACCGCCTCTGTTCCAGGAATGAACGGGAGCGGCGGCGTCGTTTGATACTTGCCCTCGATCAGTAGCCCAGATGAATGACTGACGCTTGCATAGGCCACGTCGATCGTGACCTCATGGTCTTTCGGGGTGTCTGGCGCAGGCCACGCTTTTACATGTGCGACCTCAGAAGGGGGTCCAAACTGCTCACATACCAACGCTCGCACAACGGCTCCTATCGAATAGTCTGAGTCACAGGAATGTAGCGCAGATCGCTTTCAGCGAGCAAAAGAACGCTTAAACCTTAAACGGGTAATTAACCCACTTTATCCTCATGGTCAATGTAATGTTTTGTAATTATTTTGTTTACCTGCCGTAATATTCTTGTTAAATTGCAGGTTCGATAGGGAGTAGCTCAAGCTGTAAATACCATTGTCATCGACCTCGGTCTTTACATCTTCAACCAGTCGTCAATACGACGTGACACCGTCCGGCTGGTTGGGCCAAGCCACAGGCTTCTGTGCTGAGCAAGACTGTCGATCCGATGACCATGCTCTAGCTCGCATGGCGCGGTTCGATCAGAGGCTCTCCAATCCCTGAAACCACCGCTGCCTATACGGTCTTTTGACTGATCTTGTATTGACTTTTACTTGAGGTTTTAACAGATGGAACTTTTCTCAACAGCATGGTGGTCGGCGCTTCTGGCAATCGTCCTTATTGACCTTGTTCTTGCTGGCGACAACGCGATTGTGATCGCCTTGGCAGCCCGTAAACTTCCCCCTGCGCTACAAAGAAAGGCGATTATTTGGGGAACGGTAGGCGCGATTGTGGTTCGAACGGCCATGACCCTGGTCGTTGTCTGGCTCCTCAAAATTCCAGGCTTGATGCTTGTGGGTGGGCTTGGACTACTTTGGATTGCTTATAAGTTATTGGTCGATACTGACGATGGCGCTGAGCACGACCTTCAAGTCAACTCTTTTTGGGGTGCGATGAAAACCATCGTCGTCGCTGACGCACTAATGGGGATCGACAACGTCCTAGGCGTAGCGGGAGCCGCCCAAGGTGCCTTTGACTTGGTTGTACTCGGGCTGCTGATCAGCATACCGATCGTCGTCTTCGGAAGTACGCTTGTGCTGAAGCTCGTTGAGCGCTTCCCTATCGTGATCAAGCTAGGCGCAGCCGTTCTTGCTTACACCGCAGCGATGATGGTCATTAACGAACAGTTACTTAAGACGTTTTTCTATAGCGAAGGCGCCACTGCGACCGCGATACGCTGGGGTGTCATCGTATTAGCGATTGTGGGTGTGCTGGCCGCGGGTCAATTCAAAAATACGCGCAACAAGGGTGTCACAACCAGCTAAATCTTACTTTAATGTCCTAAAGAGACCCCCGAGTCGGTATGATTTCGGGGGTTTTTCTTTTTTGAAGCGCGATGCGCGGGGAGTTTGGCATGCAAATAGATCTGACGGGCAAACGTGCTCTTGTGGCAGGTGGCAGCAGAGGTATTGGCCTTGCCATTGCGCACTGTCTCGCCTCAGCTGGTGCTGACGTATCAATCTGTGCGCGCACCCAAGGTCCTCTAGACCAAGCTGCCCATGATCTCAAGCAGTACGGCCGCAAAGTCCTCGCGACAACTTGCGACCTCGCGGATGCTGCCGCCATCAAACGCTGGGTTGAACAAACAGCGCAACAACTTGGTGGCATCGATATCTTGGTCAATAACGCCTCTGGCTTTGGCCGAACGGATGACGAAGCAGGCTGGGCTGCGAGCGTGCAGATCGATCTGATGGCGCTGGTGCGCGCCTGTCATGCTGCGATTCCTTTTTTAGAGAAAGAGGGTGGCAGCATCATCCACATTTCTTCGATCTCCGGGCTCGGCGCTAGCGTGCGCACACCGCCCTACGGTGCAATTAAAGCGGCAGTGATGGAATACACACAGACGCAAGCGCTTACCTATGCCTCGAAGAAAATTCGCGTCAATTGCATTGCACCGGGGTCCATCTTCTTCGAAGGTGGCACGTGGGACAAGGCCAAACGCGAAAACACTAAGCTCTACGATCGCATCCTAGCTGGCATCCCCTCAGGTCGTTTCGGTACACCCGAAGAAATCGGTCGCGTTGCCGCATTCTTATCCAGCGACCTCGCCTCCTGGGTCACGGGCCAAACCATCGCCGTAGACGGCGGCCAAAGCCTCTAACAAAAACAAACGAGAACACTCATGACAAAACGCTTAGTGGATCGCGTTGCCTTCATTAACGGTGGCGCCAGGGGGATCGGACGAGCAAGCGCATTACGTCTCGCGAGTGAAGGTGCTCGCGTGTGGATCACCAGTCGCGATCAGGCAGCAATGGATGAGGCCCTGGCAGAAGCGCGCGCGCAAGGGCTTTCACTCAATATCCTTGAGATGGACTCCGCACAAAGCAAGGCCATTCGTCAGGCGATCTCGTATGTTCACCATACTGAGGGCCGCATCGATGTTCTGATCAATAACGCAGGCGGCTCTCTGCAAACTCCGGGCGTGTTTGAGCAGCAGTCTGATGAGGACTGGGCTCGCGTTCTCGATTTAAACATCATGGGCACCGTATGGGCTTGCCGCTATACGCTACCGCTGATGAAGGCCCAAGGCGGTGGCCGAGTGGTCAACGTCGGCTCTAAAGCGGGGCAATTTGGCAGCCGGGTGACGGGTGCGAACTATGCGGCGGCAAAGGGGGCCGTCAGTGCGCTCACGCGACAGCTTGCCATGGAATATGGCCCTGCCGGAATCACGGTGAATTGCGTCTGTCCAGGCTTAGTGATGACCGCCAGAACTAAAGCGCGCTGGGAAGCACGTAAGACTCCAGAAGAGCGAGCGCAACTCCTTCAAACCATCCCGCTCAGGCGTCACGCCGACCCACAGGACGTCGCAGCGGCCATCGCATTTTTAGCGTCAGACGACTCCGCGTTCGTCACAGGCATTACACTGGATGTTAACGGTGGCGAGGTGATGGCGTAACGCTTGCCACAGTCCATCCCCTTGGTTTGCCTGAGAGGTCTTTATGCTTCGTCCGCTTCAACTCGTCTTTAGTTTCACAGCGCTCATGACGCTCGCAGCCTGCAGCACCGATAAACCTGCGGCACCACCAAAGCCCAAGGCTTCAAGAGTGGCTGAAGCGATATTTGCGGGCAGTTCGATCGTCACCGTCAAAAACGCGATCATGGGTGCGTGTTCAACCAAACAACTTCATATTCAACCTGCGGGCGACGAGATTATTTGCGTTCGCTATAAAACCGATGTGCTCAGAGAGCAACTCGTTGTGTCTGCAGTCAATAGTGACTTCGCTAGGCACGCAAAAGACTTAGTTCGTTTCACGCTCACCTCAAGCGGCAAAGATGTCTTGGTGTTGGGTAGCGCACTAGTCCAGTTTCAAGCCCCCCTCAGTGTGATGCCCGACGGCGGCTACCGAACCGATGAGGTCAGTCTGCTTGACGACAACTCTTTTGCAATGGTTCAAGAAATCTTAACGCTCTCAGGCGCCAAACAATAGTTTCGGCGCGTGCGTCTGAAAATCCTCACACTACATCACTTATGATTAAGTCAAACAACCCTCACAAACTGGTCAATCTCTTTGAGCAGAACAAAGAGTGGGTCGCCTCCATTAAAAAGAACGATCCAGAATTCTTTAATCGACTTGCTAATCAGCAAGCGCCCGAGTACTTGTGGATTGGGTGCTCAGATTCTCGCGTTCCGGCCAATCAGATTACGGGTCTTGCCCCGGGTGAAGTCTTCGTGCACCGAAACATCGCGAACGTAGTGGTGCATACCGATCTCAATGCGCTGTCGGTGATTCAATTCGCAATCGATCAAATAAAAGTCAAACACATTATTGTCGTGGGTCATTACGGCTGCGCCGGTGTACGGGCCGCCCTTGAAAACATACGTGTGGGTCTTGCGGACAACTGGATTCGCCACATCAAGGACGTACACGACAAGCATGGCACTTACATGGGGAAACTTGTACAGCGCACAGAACGTATGGATCGTCTGTGCGAGCTCAACGTGATCGAGCAAGTCGTCAACGTCTGTCAAACCACCAGCGTTCAAGACGCCTGGTCTCGTGGGCAACCCGTGACCATCCATGGTTGGGTATACGGACTCAACAACGGTCTCGTGCAAGATCTTGGTATCAGTATCGCGTCGGCTGATGAGCTAGAACAACGCTATCGCTCTGTGGTGGACAACCGTTTTTCATAGCTCAGTTCAGGGCACTTAAGGGGTCGTTGCTGCGGTGCGACTCATGCGACGCACCCGGAGAAATAGCCAGGTTGCGATGGATAGATTGAGTAGGTTCCACAAAATTCCATTCATCACCGCAGCCTGATAAGAACCCGTCAGGTCAAAGATTTTGCCTGACATCCAACCACCCAACGCCATGCCTAACATTGTCGCCATGATGACGGCGCCCACCCGTCGGCCCGTTTCAGCCGCAGGGAAATGTTCTCGAATAATGATGGCATAGGACGGAACAATTCCGCCTTGAAACAAACCAAACATCGCAGAAATCAAATAAAGGGATACGAGTCCATCGAATGGCAGGAACATCAACAAGGCAATGCCTTGTAAGGCGGAGCCCAACAAAAGTGTCTTGATACCTCCGATTCGGTCGCAAATCACGCCAGAAACCAAACGGCTGACTACCCCACACGCTAGCATCAAAGAAAGCATTTCTGCCCCACGAGCGGGGCCAAATCCCAAGTCGACACAATAGGCGACGATATGCACCTGCGGCATGGACATCGCCACACAACAAGCAAGCCCCGCAATAATCAGAAGTGTCTGCGCTCTATTTGTTGTTAACCCAAAGGGGGTTTCCGAAACAGTTGACGAACGGCCATTTGCGGGAACGCTGACTTGATTGAGTGGGGGACGGCGACGTAGGAATAATGCAAATAGCGCCATACCGATGCCACAAACAATCCCCATCACAATATAAGTCTGACGCCAACCCGACGTTGTGACACCCCATTGCGCAATGTGTGGCCAGATCGCACCAGCCAGATAGTTACCACTTGCACATACGGCAACGGCGATGCCGCGTCGTCTATTCCACCAAAGCGATGTGTCGGCCACAAGCGGCGCGAAGGTTGCCGAGGTACCCAGCAAGCCTAAAAATAATCCATGGGCTAGCGCGAATCCCCAAATACTTTCGCTCATGCCTGCCCAGACGAATCCAATCAAAATACCTGCTGACCCAATCAACAACGAGACCGTCACCCCCCAGCGATCAACGATTCGTCCCATATACACGCCACCGACCCCGAATCCGATCATCATGAGTGTGTAAGGCAAAGAAGCCTCCGATCGGCTCACGCCAAACTCGGCCTGCACTTCGGGCAGCACAACCGCCACGGCGAACATGCAACTGCTGCCCATCAGCATCGCGCACAACGCAATCACTAGCCGCCTAAAGGCGTACCGAGAATCAATGAGTTCCGCAGGCGCGGGGATATTGTTATTCATAAGCCATCCAGAGTGGCGTCAGCGTAACACGCAGACGCAAACCGTTCTACACTGTCAGGCATGACAATTACTCAGTGGTTTGCTCCAATCTTTATCGTAATCTGGAGCACGGGCTTCATCATTGCGCGCTACGGTATGCCCTATTCAGAGCCGATGACGTTTCTGGCCATTCGGTTTGCCGGCGTCTTATTGTGCATGATCCCGGTTGTGTTGTGGCTCAAAGCGCCATGGCCGCGTGGCAGGCAAATCGTGCATATCGCTGTGGCGGGTGCGTTGTTTCAGTTTGGCTATCTTGGTGGCGTCTGGGCTGCGGTCAAACAAGGGATGCCGGCGGGGCTGGCTGCGCTGATCATCGGTCTGCAACCAATCTTGACCGCTGTCTTTGCATCGTTAGTGGCCGAGCGGGTGACCCCACGGCAATGGTGCGGCTTGCTGCTGGGGCTAACCGGCGTGTCGCTGGTGCTGTACGCCAAGCTGCATCTTGACGGCTTATCACTGCTTAGTACCTTGCTCGCATTTGCGGCCATGCTGTCCATCACCTTTGGCACCTTGTATCAAAAGCGCTACTGCCCCTCCTTTGATTTACGAACGGGTTCGGTGATTCAATTCTCGATCAGTTTGGTATTGAGCGTCATCATGATGCTCTTGTTCGAAACACGCGAAGTGCAATGGAC
>CAJBTJ010000291.1 GCA_903958565.1 uncultured beta proteobacterium | reverse complement strand
AAGGTGACTTCAGTCACCACACCTAACATCCCTTCGGAACCGACGAAGACCGACAATAAATCCAGGCCAGGCGCATCGGGCGCAAGAGAGCCCAACTCAATCACATCACCATCGATCGTGATCACGCGCGCTTTCAATACGTTGTGAACCGTTAACCCGTATTTAAGGCAATGCACGCCGCCAGAGTTCTCTGCGACATTGCCACCAATGGTGCAGGCGATCTGGCTCGAAGGATCCGGTGCGTAATACAAGCCAAAGGGTGCCACAGCTTCAGACACGGCTAAGTTGCGCACGCCTGGCTCCACCACCGCTATCGCGGCCTCTTTGTCCACGTGCTTAATACGATTGAACTTGGCTAAACCGAGCAACACGCCTTGCGCGTGGGGCATCGCACCACCCGACAAACCTGTGCCAGCACCGCGCGCAACGACAGGCACACGCAAACGCTTACACGTTTTGAGTACGGCCTGCACCTGCGCCTCGGATTCGGGCAATACCACCGCCATCGGCACTGAACGGTAGAGCGACAAGCCGTCGCACTCATAAGGACGCGTTTCTTCTTCTCGACTCAAAATACAATGCGGGGGCAGTACCGCACGCAAGGCGAGCAATACCTGCTCACGCGACGCGATCGCAGAAGAGTTCAAACCAAGTTCAGTGATCGCGTTCATCTCAATAGCCTAGGAACGTGGATCCAGGATCTTTCCGGGATTCAAAATATTGTTCGGATCAAATGCATGCTTAAGCGACCGCATGAGGTCTAACACGTCCTCACCGTGCTCGTGCGCCATGAACTGTTTCTTGTGCAAGCCAATACCATGCTCACCAGTACAGGTGCCATCCGCCTCAATCGCTTGCGTCACGAGATGGTGATTCAAGCGTTCGGATTCTTCCCATTCCTCTTGGCTGTCTGGATCGAGCAGCATCAACACGTGGAAATTACCATCGCCGACGTGACCTACGATGGTGCTCGGAAAGCTCGCTTTCTCGAGCAACCTAGTCGCTTCGTCGATGCACTCCGCGAGACGAGAAATCGGCACACACACGTCGGTCGTGCTTGCACGGCACCCGGGACGCAATTGCAAGCCAGCAAAATAGGCGTTATGCCGTGCGGTCCAGAGGCGGTTGCGATCTTCTGGGCGCTCTGCCCATTCAAAATCCATCCCACCGCAGTCTTTCGCGAGCTCTTGCACCGTCTGTGCTTGCTCTTTCACGCTGGCTTCGGAGCCGTGGAATTCAAATAACAATAAAGGTGTTTCACGCAGGGTGAGTTTGGCGTAACGATTACCCGCCATGACGGCGTTGGCATCCATTAACTCGACACGTGCAACGGGCACACCAAGTTGAATCGTCTGGATCACGCACTGCACAGCCTCGTGCACGGTCGGGAAATTACAGACCGCAGCGCTAACGGCTTCAGGCTGTGGGTAGAGCTTGACCGTCACTTCAGTGATGATGCCGAGTGTGCCTTCGCTGCCGACAAATAAACGCGTCAAATCGTAACCAGCCGAGGATTTGCGGGCACGACGCGAGGTACGTATGACCTTGCCTTGCGCAGTGACCACCGTCAACGACACAACGTTTTCGCGCATCGTGCCGTAGCGCACGGCGTTCGTACCCGAGGCACGCGTGGCTGACATGCCGCCTAACGAAGCATCTGCACCGGGATCAATCGGGAAAAACAAGCCTGAATCCCGAATTTGTTCGTTCAGTTGCTTACGCGTGAGTCCCGCTTGCACGGTGACCGTTTGGTCTTCCGCATGCAAGACAACGATCTTATTCATTTGTGTCATGTCGAGCGAGATACCGCCCTCGATGGCGAGGATATGCCCCTCAAGCGAGGATCCTGCACCATACGCAATCAGCGGTACGCCATGGGCGTTACATAAATTGACGACAGCGACGACATCCTCTGTGCTCTGTGCGAAGACTACGCCATCAGGAAGCATCGAGGGATAAGGTGATTCATCATTACCATGATGATCGCGCACGGCATTCGCAACCGAAAAGCGGTCACCGAAGCGCGCACGCAGCGCCTCACTCATTTCCGTCGGCAGCGGTCGACGGAGGGTTTGCAGATCATGGGGAGCGTTCATCGTCGCAATCCTTGGCTTCGTTATTGTTCGCTTTTCAGGAGAGTGCGACGGCGTTCACGCACTGACTCTGCAAGCGCTTCCAGTACTTTGAAGGAGCTATCCCAATCGATACAGCCATCCGTCACACTCTGGCCATACACGAGAGGCTGACCTGGAATGAGGTCTTGTCGCCCTGCAACCAAGTTGCTTTCGATCATGAGTCCCAGGATGCGCGTCTCGCCATTCGCAATCTGTCCACCCACATCGGCGCACACCGCAGGCTGATTTTCAGGCTTCTTGTTACTGTTTGCGTGGCTCGCATCAATCATCACACGTTGGGCTAATCCGGCCTTTGCCATTTCTGCACACGCCACTTCAACGCTCGCTGCATCAAAGTTCGGCGCCTTGCCACCACGTAGAATGACATGACAGTCCTCATTGCCGGCTGTCGACACGATCGCGGAGTGACCCGCTTTTGTCACTGACAAAAAGTGATGCGGTTGTGACGCTGCTTTCATCGCGTCGACTGCGATCCGAATATTGCCATCCGTGCCGTTCTTAAAGCCAACAGGACACGATAGGCCAGAGGCTAATTCACGATGCACCTGGCTTTCTGTTGTACGTGCGCCAATCGCCCCCCAAGAAACGAGGTCTGCAATATATTGTGGCGTGATCATGTCTAAAAATTCGCAACCAGCGGGCAAGCCCATCTCGTTGATCTGAAGCAACAAGGCACGCGCCATACTCAAACCTTTGTTGATGTTGAAGCTGCCGTCCATTTCCGGATCGTTGATCAAGCCCTTCCAACCAACAGTCGTGCGTGGTTTCTCAAAATAGACACGCATGACGATTTCAAGCTCACTCTTGAAACGTGCACGCTGCTCAGCAAGTTTGCCCGCGTATTCAATCGCAGCCTTCGTGTCGTGAATGGAACAAGGACCGATCACCACGACAAGGCGATCATCCATTCCATGCAGGATGCGATGCAAAGACTGCCGGGTCTCATAGACCAAAGAGGACACGTCTGGCGTGCACGGAAACTCACGCATGGCATGCGCGGGTGGCGCAAGCTCTTTAATTTCCCGGATACGCAAATCATCAGTATTGTGTGGCACAGCTAACTCCTGAATCAAACAGCTCTAAGTATAAAAATAAACAATGTCGTAAATAGCGGTACAACAGACAGAGGAATGGCAATCGACTTAAGAACGCGTAAGCGATTTACGCAGTCCCTCCCACAGTCAGGCCTTCCATTTTGATCGTCGGCATTCCAACGCCCACCGGAACGCTCTGCCCTTCTTTGCCGCACGTGCCAACCCCACTGTCCAGGCTCATGTTGTTACCGATCATCTCAACACGAGTCATGGCCTCGGGCCCGCTTCCAATCAACGTCGCGCCTTTGATCGGATAGGTAATACGACCGTTTTCGATCATGTAGGCTTCGGATGCCGAGAATACAAACTTACCGCTCGTAATATCAACCTGTCCACCACCAAAATTGGCTGCGTAAATCCCTTTCTTAACTGAGGCAATAATCTCTTCAGGTTCAGTCGGCCCAGACAACATAAAGGTGTTGGTCATACGGGGCATTGGTAGGTGTGCGAACGACTCGCGGCGACCGTTGCCTGTAGGCGGCGTTTTCATCAGACGCGCGTTCAGTGTGTCTTGCAAATAGCCACGCAAAATTCCATCCTCGATCAACACATTGCGCTGCGTGGCGTTGCCTTCGTCGTCAACATTCAACGAACCTCGTCGTCCTTGAAGTGTGCCATCGTCTACAACCGTGACGCCTTTAGACGCGACGCGCTGTCCGACTCGACCAGAAAAAACACTGGAGCCCTTGCGATTGAAATCGCCTTCTAACCCATGCCCCACTGCTTCATGTAGCAAAATGCCGGGCCAACCTGCAGCCAGTACAACCGTCATCTCTCCGGCCGGCGCAGGTCGCGCGTCGAGACTCACCATGGCTTCGTGCACAGCATTCTCAACATACCCGCGCAAAATCTCATCGGTGAAATACATCAAACCGCTTCGACCACCACCACCCGCGTTGCCACTTTCACGACGACCGTTACGCTCGACGACGACCGACAACGACAATCTCACCAACGGACGAACATCAGCGGTTAACCGACCATCGCTTGCGGCGATCATAACAACGTCATACTCCATCCCAAGACTCGCCATCACTTGCTTGACATGCGGATCGCGCGCGCACGCCATTTTTTCAACGCGCTCGAGTAACGCAACTTTTTCAGGCGCACTCAGTGTCTGCAAAGGATCGACGGGCTGATAGAGATCGCGGCCAGTGGCGATCTTGCCTTCGTGGATCTTTGCTCGACCGGCCCCTTGGCGCGCGATACTTCGCACCGCCCGCGCAGAAGATAGCAGCGCGTCAGGCGACAAGGCATCTGAATAGGCAAACGCAGTCTTCTCGCCGGCAACCGCACGCACGCCCACACCTTGTGTGATCGAAAAACTTCCAGTTTTAACAATCCCTTCTTCAAGGCTCCAGCCTTCGCTGCGTGTGTATTGAAAATACAGATCGGCGTAGTCGACCTTGTGTGTAAAAATTTCACTAATCGCACGTGCCATGTCTGACTCACTCAAACCCCAAGGGTCTAAGAGCAAATTTTTTGCAGTCGCTAAGGAGGCAAGTGCTGGATCAATCAATTTCATATCTCAAGCTATAAAACCCGGTGCGAAAGCGACGGCAAGGATTGCCGCACCTCTAGCAAACGGCTGGCCTCTATCGTACCGCTTACCACCCCTGCTTGCTCGGGTAAAACGCTCAGGACTTCACCCCACGGATCGATCAACATCGTGTGTCCCCACGTGCGTCGTCCGTTCTCGTGAATTCCACCCTGCGCGGGGGCAAGAACATAGCACTGATTCTCAATTGCCCTTGCACGCAACAGGGTTTCCCAGTGCGCCTGGCCGGTCGTATAGGTAAAGGCCGAAGGCACCAAGATCAGATCCACCACACCGAGTGCGCGATAGAACTCAGGGAACCGCAGGTCATAACAAATGGATAGGCCTAGATTGATCACGGGTGTATCTACACGTTTCACCGCATCACCCGCAAGAATACTGCGCGACTCGTCGTAGCTTTCTAGCCCACGTGCAAAACTAAATAAATGCACTTTGTCATACCGCGCAATTTGTTCACCCGCGGGGTTGTAAATCAGTTGAGTATTAAATACTCGACCGGGGTCCGGCGTCACCAATGGAATACTGCCGCTCGAGAGCCAAATATTATGTCGGCGAGCGGTTTCGGATAAAAACTCTTGTATCGGCCCATTACCCTCGGTTTCTGCGAGGATTAATTTATCAGTCTCTTTTTTTCCCATAAAACAAAAATATTCAGGGAGCGCCACAAACTCTGCGCCCGCACCTGCCGCCTGCGCGATCAAGGCACCTGCATCAGCCAAATTGCGCTCTACCGAGGCCGCAGACACCATTTGTATCGCCGCAACTGAGATTGAGTCTTTCATATGCTTTCCAAATAAATAACTAATAATGTGTTCGTATTTTTATATACTTCTCAAATTAACAATTAATAATCAATACACGTTATAGAAGTTACACATAATGAGCACTATAATGTCGTACAAAAGGAGTAAGGGTAGATTTTATTTATCTTTTTACCCATACAAATATAATTATCTTTATTTCTCACGATACGCAAAAAGGTTTAATTCATGACCCGCCAAAACTACGCTACTCTGCAAGCAAAAATAAATAAAGAGATTGAAAAGCTTCACAAGCAAGCGCAGTCTCTCCAGTCAAAACAGCGCAAACCTGTGATTTCCCAGATCGTGCGCTCTATGAAAGAGTACGAGATCTCGCCAGAAGAACTCGCAGCAGCCTTCGGTAAAGTCAAAACAAAAACAGGTGGCGCCACTAAAACTGCAAAATCTTCCAAAGCCAGCGGGGTTAAAAAGCCTGTGGCTCCTAAATATCGCCATCCTGCTTCCGGAGCCACCTGGACAGGTCGCGGCAAAGCCCCGCTCTGGGTTGTCGAGGCTGAGAAAAACGGCCAGATGCGCCAGCAGTTTTTAATCTAAATAGATTAACTTTT
>CAJBTJ010000290.1 GCA_903958565.1 uncultured beta proteobacterium | reverse complement strand
GGGTGCAATGATACGCGCCACGATATCAATATTGCCCCCCGCAGCGAATGGCACAAGCATGGTGATGGGCTTTGAAGATGTTTGTGCCATCGCTGGCGCCAAAGCGGTCAGTGCGCTTAGAGCGATGGCTTGCAGAGCGAATCGACGTAGCATAGCTTTCCCCCTTTTTAGTTGCGATAGGAAGTGTCGGTGCGATCGAGCTTACGCAAAAGCGCCGTCCACTCCATCACGCCATAAGGGCGACGTGTACCTGGCTGATAGTTGTTCCAGGTTTCATCGAGCACTTTCTGTGACACTTTCGAAAGCGGTGTGTTGCAAGACATCGCACCGATTTGTGCGCGGCACGAAAGCTCCAGTCGATGCATCCAGTTAAAGGCCTCACCGATGGTGCGACCAACCGTCAGCGCGCCGTGGTTGCGCAGAATCATGGCCTCGCTGTTGCCGAGGTCACGTACGAGTGACTCCTGCTCGGTTTCGTCAAGCACCACGCCTTCGTAGTTATGGTAACTAATTTTGAGAAACCGCATTGCAGTTTGCGTGAGCGGGAGCAAGCCACACTCTAGAGACGAGACCGCCATGGATGCCCAGCTATGTGTGTGAATCACGCAGCCAACGTCAGGGCGGCCGTGATGGACCGCGCTGTGAATCACAGACCCTGCTTTGTTTACGCCGTAGTTCAGAGCACCAAAGTCGGGCTTGCTCAAGACATTGCCGTGATGGTCAACTTTAAGCAGACTGGATGCCGTGATTTCTTCGTACATCATGCCATAGGCATTAATAAGATAGGTGCCCTCCTCGCCAGGGATGCGAGCCGAGATGTGGTTGGCGATCATGTCGGCCATGCCATACATCTCTACTAAGCGGTAACAGGCAGCCAGATTGACCCGTGCCTCCCACTCCGCGTCGGAGACCTTGCCTTTTAGCGATGGAATATGCAGAACGCCTTCTTTCGACATGATTGCTTGCCCCTTTTTGTTTTGATGTTTATGCTTAGGCCGCATTTGGCCCTGTGTATTTGAACCGGATAATATCGGTAGAACGCTTATTGTGCCGTAATTTAATCCTAAGAGCCCCGAGATTTCTGATGAAAAAAGCACTCTTAATAGTCCTTTGCGGCGTGACATTCGTCAACCTCGCGGGCTGCCAGGGGAGCGCGGTGTACTACCACCGAGACCCAGCGCGTCAGATTGTCGTCTTGGATAAGCGAGAGGTGAGCGTGGTGCCGCTGGGTAATGGGCGTTGGGAAGCCTACGGCGGCAAACAAGGTGGATCTTCAGCCGAAGACCTCGATAAACAAAAAGCACGGCAAATTGAGGCGATTGAAAAGGTCACGGCATGTCGAGTGACAGCAATCGAGTTTCCGCCGCAGAACAATGAGCGCCGTCTATTGATCCAGGCAACGGTGGCATGCGAGCCACCGGCCACACGTTAAGGCTGCCCTATACCTGTCTTAGCCTCGATCATGCGAGCCATGTGCGGCGCGGTCGGGGAAGACGCCTCGCTAGCGAGCCCCTTCGCTGCCCCGAGACGATCACGGTCTTCGCGGTTCTGGCTGATTTTCCATTTTGCCTGAACGCGTGTCACCGAGAGCTCAATCGCGACGATTGCTTCGAGCATCTTGTCGATATAGCCGGCCGGTGCATCCAAGACCCCCCACGGCGCTTTGCTGCCCGCTTCCATCATGGCAGTTAAGTGATCCACAACCTCAAGTTTGGTTTGAGGGTCGTGAGAGATGGAGAGCTTTCCATAAACATGTACGACCGCGTAGTTGTAGGTTGGCACGACTTCGTGGTGGATTTGTTTGGAGGGATACCAGTTCGGTGAAATATAGGCGCTAGGCCCCTGAAAAATCACCATGCATTCTGCGTCTGCGGAGGCGAGCTGCCAGACTGGATTGTTTTTAGCGACGTGACCAATGAGTTTGCCACCTGCTGCGAGATCCCCGCGCAGTAAAAACGGGATGTGATTTGCTTCAAGCGCACCGCTTTGTAAGGTAACTAGGGCACCAAGAGGGAAGTGCTCAATGAGTGCTGACACAACGCTCAGGTCGCTTTGCTCAAAATGTTTTGGGTTGTACACCGCAGAACTCCAAAAAGCGTATCGCCGACCCAATAAATCGGTGTATATATCTTACAGTGTCTTTATCGCGGTGTCTTTATATGTGTGGTGCTTACCCGCCACGCTTCACGATTTCTTCAACACAGGGTTATCTATGTCACAGCCTCCTCTTGGTTTATTTGCAGCTACCCGCGCCATTGCCGCGGGGACTCTCGCGCCTCAGGATTACGTCAAGCAGTGCTATGCGCGTGCCGAAGAAACCGAGCCTTGGCTGCGTGCGTTCGTGTCGCGTCATGCACTCGAAGATCTCTTGGCTCAAACGGGTGATGGAGAGTGGGCGGGCATTCCGGTTGGTGTAAAAGATTTAGTCGCGACACGAGACTTGCCAACAACGAATGGCTCGCCTATTTATGCGGATCAGATGTTGGACCATGACGCACCGATTGTGTCCAAAATTAGACAACTTGGTGGGGTGGTATTTGGCAAGACGGTGACGACAGAGTTTGCGTTTCGTCAACCAGGGCCGACAGTCAATTTTTGGAATCGTGCGCATACACCCGGTGGGTCCTCAAGCGGTTCGGCTGCTGCGGTCGCCGCAGGCGTGGTGCCGATTGCACTGGGCACGCAGACCGTGGGTTCCGTGATTCGCCCTGCGGCGTTTTGTGGTGTCGTTGGATTGAAGGCAAGCTTTGGCGCGACCCCGCGCGCGGGAGTTTTCCCGCTGTCAGGCTCTCTTGATCATGTGGGTTTCTTGGCGCGGTCGGTGAATGATGTGGCCTATGCGTTTAACAAACTGCGCAACCGCTCGATCGCTGAGCCCGATGCGATTGTTCTGCCTGCCGTGCCGATGGATGAGCAGACGGGGATTGTGCCCAGCGCTGCGCCACGACTCGCTTGGCTTAAAACGCCCCATGATGCGCTCGTGACCACTGAGCAAAAAGAGGCGATGGCCAAGTCGGTTGCAGCCATGCGCAAAGCGGGCGCAGTCGTTGAAGAATTTTCTCTGCCCGACGCCTACTGGCGCGGCATTGAAATGTTGCAATGTTTGCTTGAGTGCGAGGCGGGTGTGATACACGCGGATCACTTTAAGAATCATGCGGCGTTACTGTGTGAGTCGATTGCAGATCTTGTCAAGAAGGGTCGCAACCGCACTGCCTATGAGTATTTAGAGGTGCGCGCAGCGCAACAAACCCTACGCCATGACATGATGAATCAGCTCAAGGGCTTTGATGCAATTCTCACGATCCCGGCCGCGGGCGCAGCCCCAGAGGGCTTGGGCTCTACGGGCGACCCGGTGTTTTGTGCGCTTTGGAGTTTCTTGGGTTTGCCAGCGATCACTTTGCCAATCGCGCGCTCGGCGAAAGGCCTGCCCATTGGCCTGCAACTCGTTGCACCGTACAAGCAAGATACACACTTGATGCGTGTTGCACGATGGGCTGAACTTAGTCTGCCCGCCGTGGCTGCTTAAGTTGACCGCTTAACCGCCCGTGATTGCGTCGCCATAGGGAGACATGATCTCGGTACAGCCCATATTGAGTTCGCCGTCCCGCATGACGCCAGCGGGACAGGCGAATGCATAGGGATACACGTTGCGCCGCGTCGCGGTGACTGGGAAGATTTTTTCCAGTGCAGCGAGTATGTCGGTAGGGAGTGCTTGGTCGGCTGTTATTTTGCCTACGCCGCTGACGTCAATGCGTGGCGTGTGGAACGCCTCTTCGAGGCTTAAGCCATGATCCATAATGAAAGACCTTAATTGCATGACGGCGCCAAGAATTTTACGGCCACCAGACGCGCCAATTGCAAAGCGACGCCCCGAAGCGTCTTCGCCGATAACGGGGTTGTAGTTTGCCAAGCAACGCTTATTCGGTCCCAACGAGTTTGGTTTGCCGGGTTCTGGATCAAACCACATGATGCCGTTGTTCAGTAGCAGACCTGTTGAGGGTGACACCACACGCGAACCAAAGATAGAAAGTAGTGTTTGCGTGACCGCACACATATTGCCGTGGCGATCGACGACGCTGAAGTGAGTGGTCGAGCCAGGTGCTTTGGGGGATTCGTGATCACCCATGTTCTCAAACCGCAACTTAAATGCAGCATCGAGCGCGCGTGCGAACGCTGCATAGGTTTGCGTACCTGGCGTACCTTTGACGGGATTGAGTTCGTTTGCCAGCAATTCGAGCGCTTTGCCGAAAGTGGGACCACCCGTTAAACCAGGGGTTGCAAACACACGGCCACCGCGGTAGTTGATCGTGAGAGGGTCGACTAATTCAGCACGATAGTCTGCGAGGTCTTGCATACTCATGCAGCCTCCTTTCGCACGGATATCGCCAACCAGTTGCGCTGCGAGGTCACCTTGATAAAACGCTTTAGATCCGCCTTCTGCAATTTGGCGTAAGGTTTGCGCAAACGCTTTTTGATTAAGATGCCGCTCATTTAGCGACGTCCAGTCGCCTGCGATCGGCCAATGACCTTGCTCTAAAAACATGGCGGCGGTATCGGGGTCTTTGCTCAAGACGCGTGCATTGGCGGCGGTCACAAGCGTGGTGTACCAATCGACTAACAAGCCTTCATCGGCAAGGCCGGCAGCAGGCGTCACCAGGTCTTTCCAGGGCATACGGCCGAAGTGCTGGTGCGCGAGATCCATTCCCGCGACGACACCCGGCACAGCGACTGCGGTTGCGCCCATCACGTTGCGATCATCGACAACGGAGGGCCATGGGAAGAGGTCAGAGGACTTTCCTGAACCGCTGAGCGGATAGTCTGCCGGATTCAATTCCCGTGGGGAGCGACAACCAAAATTCACAACACGCGCACGGCCTTCGTCGGCTCGCCACAAGACCATCGCACCGCCCGCTGCCGGCCCGCTCATCCAGGGCTCGACCACGCCGATCGCAAAGGAGGTCGCGATCGCGGCATCGACCGCATCGCCACCTGCGTCCAGCACGGCAGCACCGATCTCCGCGGCACGACGGTGCTGTGCAGCAACGACGCCGCCTTTTGTTGCGATGACTGTTTTACGGATCGTTTGCGTGCTTGAAAAATTTTCTGTCATGGCAGAGCCTTATTGAAGCTTACGTGGTTTTTGCGAACCACTGAAGCAATGTTGACGTGAAGAGTTCTGTTCTAGAAACTGGGAAGAAATGTCCGCCGTAATCAAATATTTTTAAATCTGATCCGGGCAGCAAGGCGTGGAGTTGTTCTTGTAAAAAGGCGGGCACAATCAAATCGTCGCGTGCCCCGATTACCAGCCGCGGCACGTTGATGGCTGACAGTGCAGCACTTTGATCGTAAGCGACCAAGGCGTCGATGCGCTCCATCACGATTCGCTGCGCGGCGGGTGTCAGGGGAGCATTGCGCACCGCAGATTCCAGGACTGTCCAGTGCGCGTTGAGCCAAGCGGTGTCGTAACCCATGAACACCGAAGAGCTGGCGTAGGCCACGGGGTTGTGCACAAGCAACTCGCGACGCACAGAGAAAAGTTCTTGCCGGTGCCGGCTCGGTGCTCCCCAGGCGCCGCTCATGACGCACGCACGTACGCGCGCTGGATGACGCAAGGCAATCGACTGTGTGATGCAGCCGCCTGTTGAGTGGCCCACAATAAGAGCCGAGTCAATTTCAAAATGGTCCAGCACAGCCAAACAGTCGTCTGCGAGTTGATCGATGGTGCACGCTGCTGAACCGCGACTACTTTTTGCGATGCCTCGCTGATCCAGACGCAGCACTTGATGGTGTGGCGTGAGAGCGGGCAGGCAGGGCTGCCAGAACCCTGCGGTGCCACCCAGACCGCTGATGAGGAGCAGCGGCATCCCCACGCCTTCGCTATGGGCTTCGATGCGAGCCCCATCGGGCAAGGCAATGTGTTCGACGCGAGGTGCTGAGGAAGGGTTGGTCATGTCTGTTTATCAATAATCACTTATTCTGCGTAGTATCGTGTAACAACGCCTCATTTGCCAACCTAGGAATTTAGCCCGTGTGCTTTCAGTCCTGTAAAAGCTTTAGCGTACGCGATGTCTGACGACAATCAGATCATCATTCCGCCCTCGTTTATTGCCCTCTTCGTCGAGCCCGGGCGCATCAAACCCAGCGCTTCGCGTGAGCATATCTTTGCGCGCTACGACTTGTGTGAGGATATGGCGAACCTTTTGACGGAACAGGCGAGCAACAAGCTCTGGGAGCTGGGCATCACCGAGGCCGACGTACTCGAGCGCATCCACCGCGGCCTGCTGACGCAGGATGTCGGACTAACCGAGGCGGAAGCTGGATGGGTGGTGCAACGGCTCGCTGAGATTCTTGGCTGGCTGATTGAGTAAGAAAGATATGATCTATGATCAAACGCATAAATCAGCATAACAACACAATCATGGAGACAGCATCATGGCGTTGATTAATTACATTACCCAAATACAGTTTGATTTTGGGGCGATAAGCTTATTGCAGTCTGAGTGCGAGCGTGTTGGGATTCAGCGCCCAATGTTGGTGACCGACGCTGGGGTGCGCGCTGCAGGTTTGGTGGATCGCGTGTTGGCGCAACTTAAAGACCCCAAAAGTGTTCAGATCTACGACCAAACGCCACCTAATCCGCATGAGGCGGCTGTGCGCGATGCCTTGGCGATGTACAAACAGGGCAAGTTCGACGGAATGATCGCTGTTGGGGGCGGATCGGCGATGGACTTAGCCAAGGCGGTTGCAGTCTGCGCCGCGCACGCAGGGCCGTTAAAGGACTTCATCGCGGTCAATGGCGGCACGGCACGTATTACCGCAGCAACTGCACCAATCATCGCTGTGCCAACTACGTCTGGCACGGGCAGTGAAGTTGGCCGGG
>CAJBTJ010000289.1 GCA_903958565.1 uncultured beta proteobacterium | reverse complement strand
CCCCTGCCTGCAACGTTCGATGAACGCCCTTTCCTCGTCCAAAGGATAGTTCCTGAGGTAATGCGTGTTGTAGAGACCGTGGCACATGAAATCCCATTCTCGTCGTTTCATTTCATGAAACACATCGGGAAACATGGTGGGCAGCGCTAGCGACAAAGAAACCGTGCAACGGATTCCCAATCGATCGGTGACATCCAGAATCCTGTCGATGCCAACGCGATTTCCGTATTCCTTCAGCGGATAATTCAGCGCATCGGGGGACATGCTCCGAGGCCAAGGATCCCGTATACCTTTGTAAGAGGGATCGATCTCATAATGTTCGACATTCGGTACCAACCAGACCGCAAGCCGTTTGCCTTCAGGCCAACCTATTTTTGGCCGACCCTGCAAAGGCGCATACTCAAATCTCTTAGTCATTCCATTCCTCTCACGTTCGATCAGATGCATGTACTTAAGAAAGGTTGGGACTCAATATGATGAATGTGATTGTCGTCCTCGGACAAATCCGAGTGATAGGACTTGTTTCATTATCCCGATTGGATTAAAACAGATAAACAATGCCAAATGGGTTGCTTAGATTTTTAGGAGCGTAGCTATGTTAAGTATGGAAATGAAAGTGCGCAGTCTTTCCGTGATAGTCGGAATGGCAGCAGTGGCTTCAGTACTCGCCTCGACATCTGCAGTCGCGCAAAGCGATTTTCCGCAACGCCCTATCAAAATTATCGTCGGTTTTGCTCCGGGCGGTCCGACTGACGTTCAGGCAAGGTTGCTTGCGAGCAAACTCGGCCCAATCCTGAATCAAACCGTGGTGATTGAGAACAAACCGGGCGCATCGACAACAATTGCCTTGGCTGAAGTTGCACGCGCGACCCCCGACGGCTACACCTTGTCGTTTGGTGGCTCAGGCGCATTCGCTACAACTCCAGTAACAATGGCGTCCATTCCGTACAACCCCAAAACCGCGTTCGAAGCCATTGCAATGACTGGCGAGGAACAAATCGCTTTTGCGGTCAACCCCTCACTACCTGCCAAGACACTCACAGAATTTGTCGAGCTTACCAAGCAAAACCCCGGGAAGTATTCATTCGGCAGTTCTGGACAAGGCAATATTACCCACCTGACTGGCGAGCTACTTAAGCTCCGTGCGGGTGGTATACAGATCGAACATATTGCCTACAAGGGTGCGGCACCAGCTCTGAACGATGTGCTTGCTGGGCACGTGCAAATGATGGTGGGCGGTCTGGGTAGCGTCTACCCCATGCACCAAAACGGTAAGCTGCGCGTACTGGCCATCACATCGAAAGATCGTGTGTCATACGCGAAGGACATCCCCACAGCAGAACAGGCAGGAATCAAAGACCTGATTGCTGGAAGTACCTTCGTACTCCTTGCACCGGCCAAAACACCCAAAAACGTGATTCAAAAGCTGAATCAGGCTGTGAACGAGGCGTTAAAAGAAGTATCGTTTCAGCAGGATATGCGTGCTGCGTACGTTGAACCTATTTTGGGATCTACACCCGCGTCTACTCAACAGCTCTTGGACACTGAGCTGGCACTTTGGAAGAATCTTGTCGAGAAATCGAACCTGAAATTCTGATCTTCTGGTGATCACTCGGTGGCCCAGCCCGTAGGCTGGGCCCACCAAATTAGCTAAACATCTCTACCTTGCCATCAAGCGCCATCAAGCCTAGTT
>CAJBTJ010000288.1 GCA_903958565.1 uncultured beta proteobacterium | reverse complement strand
CAACCAAAGCCTCGCCTCCGCCGCCAGTGAAAGGAATGGTGTCGAGTTTGATATTTGCTGCCCGATTGAGTTGTTGCACGGCCAGATCAGCGATAGAGCGCACACCAGAGACACCGATTCTGATCCTATCCGGGTTCTTTTTGGCATCCGCAAGAAACTCTTCGAAGGTTTTCCAAGGGGCGTCTGCCCGGACTACCAACATCGCGGGAACGAAGGCCAGATTAATAATGGTGGTGTAGTCTTGCGTCGACTTATAGGCCAAGTCTTTGTTGACGATCGGCTGGTAAGCAAGCGCAGCGCTATCGCCGAGTCCGATGGTGTAACCATCGGGTGCCGCACGAACGATGGCATTGGTACCGATCGTCGCTGATCCACCGGCACGATTAATAATATTCACTGAGCCAGGAAGTGCTTTGGCTAGTTCTGTAGCAAATGCTCGGGACAACGGATCAGCTGAGCCACCAGGGTTAAAGGGGACAATAAAAGAAATATCTTTGTTGGGATAGGTTTGGGCGTTTGCTGAAAATGAAAACAGCAGCAACGCTGTCGTGACACAAGCACCTCGGATTAACGCATTCAGTAATTGATTCATGGCAGCACCTTTAATGTTAGAGCGATGAGCTATTAACAAAATCTAGATAGAAAAAAGGACAAGCAACACCAAAACAAGAAGCATTAACAATAGCGAAAATAAATGAACCTAACCTCTAGTTAGCTCTAATCTAACCGTGGATACATGCGATGGTAATTCATCGCAGGCTCAAAAGCAGCATCCACAGGCAGTATCGGCCTTTTGTCAAAATACCTCACCACCAAACGCATGGACGGCGGGGGGCTCATAATCCCCCCCGCAAGGCGTGCCGGTTCGATTCCAGCCCCGGGTACCAGCAAAATCAAGCACTTACGTGTTTAATTCAAAATAATTTCCTATTGCACGCTCGTTGCACACCCCCATCCCTTGGTTGCACTGCGCACCTGCTCCATGCACGCCTTAGCTCGAGTAGCCGCATGCCCAGCAAATCTTATTGAAAAGAAACGCCTTTCGTCAAGCGCCGGTCCGATTCTCACCCGGGAAAAGAGGCCGTTCCGTAGAGATTAAAATAAAATTAATCTATAAAACTCGACACACCAGTTAGCATCGGTTGTCTAACAGTCGCACAACTTTAACCTGCCGAGCAAACGAGAGCTAATGTGATGACATCAATCGCACTCCTTATTCTGAACTCTTTGATGATTATCGGCGTCTGTTCGCTGATTTCCTACGTCATCATGCGATGGAGCTTCTCTGCAAAACGAAATGCGAGGCTCGTTGAGCGCTATCACAATCTGCCGATTGCAGGCCTAAACTCAGGAGCGATTATTTTGTTATCACTGGGCCTGGCTTTTATATTCAGCGATATATCTACCGTCCGTATTCGCGCTAAGGCAGCCGTACTTCAAGAAGCAGACGCAATTCGCACACTGGGCCGAATGTCGCTCAATATTGACCCGACAGTAGGCATTCCGCTCATGGCAAGCGCCCGAGAATACACTGCGGTCGTGCTAGAAAAAGAATGGCCAGCCTTGAATCAAGGCTCTTCCGACGCCATACGAAGTGGTGTGAGTAGCGCGCTATCTCCGCTAACGCGCCTCTCAGATATTGTCTACTCCCCTGAGAGTATTGCAAAATTGCCGGCTGTCACAAGCATGCACCTGGCGAACCTGGTTTCACGCATCAGAGAACAAAGACTGCAAAGGATAGACGCCAGTGATTTCGGCATGGGTCTGCGCGGGTACATGCTTGTCGTAATTACATTGTTAGCCACTACCGTGCTTTTAAGTCTTTCAATGCTAACGAGACCAGCGAGTCAATTCATTTCGAATTTTTGCTTATTTTTTGTCACGCTCACCGCCGCCTATCTTGCCTTTCTTAGTCAAAATCCTTTTTTTGGTTTAGACGCGGTGACTAACACGCCTCTGCGGGAGGCACTAGATCGACTAAATAGCATGACATTGACGCGTTGAATGTAGTCGTAGCAGCTGCCAACTGCCAAGCCTATGACTTCTCTATACGTGGCTTGTGTAAGGCGCTTGGCCTGTCTAAAGCCTATGGCGTGAGCCGAGCTAAATAATATGAGATATCTTTCAGCTCTTGATCTGAAACACCATAAACCGAAGCCGCCATATTTGAATCGCGACCGACGGCTTGATTATTCTTAAACTGCTGCATGCTATGCAACAAGTAGTCTTCCCTCTGACCCGCCAGCCTGGGGATCTGTTCACGACCCAGATAAGTCGGTAGATGACATATCCCGCAGCGCATGCCTTCCGCTAACTTGCCGCCGCGCGCAAAGACTTCTGCATCTTTATCGGTTGGGACAGGTGCGAGTGTTTTCTCCGCGTAATACTTGGCGAGCGCTGTGATTTCCGCATCAGACACGCCGTCAAGCGAGCCTTTCATCACAGGAATATCGCGCACACCTTCGCGAATCAGGACAAGTTGATTTTCGAGAAACAATTTTGGTTGTGCCGCCAAGGAAGGAAT
>CAJBTJ010000287.1 GCA_903958565.1 uncultured beta proteobacterium | reverse complement strand
TGATCAATTACGACTCAGTAGTTTGGGTGCTGGTGACGGGTTTGCTAGCGATCCTGCTGATGTGGTTGGCTGCGCGCCGTGCGACTGCGGGCGTCCCAGGTCGATTTCAGGCATTTGTTGAAATGCTCGTTGATATGGTTGATCAGCAAGCCCGTGGCATTGTCCCTAGTGAAGAAACCCGCAAGTTCGTCGCGCCCTTGGCGATGACGGTGTTTGTCTGGATTGTGTTGATGAATGCGCTGGACTTGATCCCAGTTGACTTGCCTCACGTGATTTTTCATGCGATGGGGCTTGGGGATGTAGGCGATCCATTGTATTACCACCGCATTTTGCCCACCGCCGACTTGAATGTGCCGATGGGCATGTCGATGGGGGTGCTGTTGTTGATGTTGTACTACGGGATCAAGGTCAAGCATCTCGGAGGATTTTTTAAAGAACTTTTCACGGCCCCGTTCCATGCGCACGGTTGGGCCGCTGTGTTGCTCGCACCAGCTAACATTCTCTTGAACTTGGTCGAGTACACCGCCAAGTCGGTGTCGCTTGGTATGCGATTGTTCGGCAACATGTTCGCCGGCGAACTAGTGTTTATGCTGATCGCCCTGCTCGGCGGCGCTTGGACAGGGTTTAACGCCATGAGTATTGGACTAGGGATTGGTCATGTTCTGGCTGGTTCTGTTTGGGCACTCTTTCACATCTTAATTGTGTTGTTGCAGGCATTCATTTTCATGATGCTGACCCTTGTTTACATAGGTCAGGCTCACGAAAAGCATTAATGTTTTGCTTCCGTAGCCTTTGTTGGTCGCGGTTGCAGGCAGGTTTACGTAGCAATGTGTAGTTAAATCTTATTTTTTAAATTTTTGATACTTAGATACAAATCAAGGAGTTTTCATGACTAACGTCGCTTTCGTCGCTCTCGCTTGCGGTTTGATTATCGGTTTGGGTGCTGTTGGCGCCTGCATCGGTATCGGCATGATGGGCGGCAAGTACCTCGAAGCTTCGGCTCGCCAGCCTGAGCTGATGAACGCCCTGCAAACCAAAATGTTCTTGTTGGCGGGTCTGATTGACGCGGCATTCTTGATCGGTGTCGGTATTGCGATGTTGTTCGCATTTGCCAACCCCTTCCAGTAAATCGCTTGGGGGCTCGCTCTGGTTAGGGCGAGCAAAGATGCCGCAGCGGGCTGTTCCGCTGTCGGTTTATTGATCTAGCTTCGCGGCGATAACGCCTGTGAAGCTTACGATGTAATAGGGAAACGACCGTGAATCTGAACGCGACGATCTTTTTCCAGATGATCGTGTTCTTTGTTTTGGCTGTGGTCACGATGAAGTTCATCTGGCCTCCGCTGACAAAGGCAATCGACGAGCGACGCCAAAAAATCGCTGAGGGCTTGGCTGCTGCCGAAAAAGGCAAGACAGACCTCGCACAAGCGCAGGCACGCATCGGATCGATCGAGGCATCTGCGAAAGCCGACCTGCATGCCCGCATGACAGACGCTGAAAAACAAGCTGCTCAAATTGTCGAGCAGGCTCGTGCTGAAGGCGAACGCGAGCGCGCACGCATTGTTGCTCAAGCGAAACAGGATGCTGCACAAGAGGTTCAGCGCGCACGCGATGCGTTGCGTGACGACGTGGCGAATCTGGCTGTTAAAGGCGCCGAGCAGATCCTCAAGCGTGAAATAGATGCCCGTGCCCACGCCGAGTTGCTTACGCAGCTTAAGGCACAGCTCTAATCCCCGGGGTCAACATCATGGCAGAACTTTCAACTGTTGCTCGGCCTTACGCAGAAGCGCTATTTGCTGTCGCGAAGCAGGATAAGGCCGGTCTTCAGGCTTGGGCGGAGCAGGTCCAACAGTTAGCTGATATCGCAGGGATCGAAGATGTGCGTGTTGCGATGGCAGACCCTCGGCTTGAAGATGCGCAACGCACCAGCATATTTCTCGGGCTCGTCAAACCCGAGGCGTCTGTTGCGATGAAAAGTTTTGTAACGTTGCTGGTCACAAATGACCGCCTCACCTTGCTGCCTTTCGTTGCAGAGCAGTTTCATGCACTGAAAGACGAGGCAGAAGGCGTTGCACAAGCCGATATTACCAGTGCATTTCCGATGTCTGAACCGCAAGTTGCCGAGCTCGTCAAGCTGCTCGAACCTAAGTTCGGAGTCAAATTAAAGCCGCACGTGAAAACTGACGCTTCTCTGATCGGCGGTGTCCGCGTTCAGGTGGGTGATCACGTGCTCGATACATCCGTGCAAGCGCAGTTGGTCCGCATGCGCGGCACGTTGGTGGCATAGCGCCAATCTACAAGATTCCAGGAGTCTGAACATGCAACTCAATCCGTCAGAGATTAGCGAACTACTCAAAAACCGCATCGCGGGGCTGGGTACGTCGTCCGATATTCGTACGCAGGGCACAGTTGTTTCCGTGACCGACGGCATTACACGTATTCACGGTTTGTCTGACGTGATGCAAGGCGAAATGCTTGAGTTCCCCGATAACGTGTTCGGTCTGGCACTGAACCTTGAGCGCGACTCAGTGGGTGCTGTTATTTTGGGTGACTACACGGGCGTTTCCGAAGGTGATCCAGTCAAAGCGACGGGTCGCATTCTTGAAGTCCCAGTCGGCCCCGAACTCCTTGGTCGCGTGGTCAACGCACTGGGTGTGCCAATTGATGGCAAGGGTCCAATCAACGCCAAGCAAACTGACATCATCGAAAAAGTCGCGCCAGGCGTGATCGCACGTCAGTCTGTGTCACAACCACTACAAACTGGCTTGAAGTCGATTGACTCCATGGTTCCAGTCGGTCGTGGTCAGCGCGAATTGATCATTGGTGACCGTCAGACAGGTAAAACCGCCGTGGCTGTGGACGCCATCATCAATCAGAAAGGCAAGGGCGTGAAGTGCGTCTATGTCGCGATCGGTCAAAAGGCGTCGACAATCAACAACGTGCTGCGAAAACTCGAAGAGTTCGGCGCGATGGAATACACCATTATTGTCGCGGCCGCCGCCTCTGATTCCGCTGCGATGCAGTATTTGTCCGCTTACGCTGGTTGCACAATGGGCGAGTACTTCCGTGATCGTGGCGAAGATGCTCTGATTGTGTACGATGACTTGACTAAACAAGCGATTGCCTACCGTCAAGTATCTCTGCTCTTGCGTCGTCCACCGGGCCGCGAAGCTTATCCTGGAGATGTGTTTTATCTCCACTCACGTTTGCTCGAGCGCGCTGCTCGCGTGAACGAAGCCTACGTTGAGAAATTCACAAACGGTGCAGTGAAAGGCAAGACTGGTTCCTTGACGGCACTGCCGATCATCGAAACACAGGCTGGCGACGTCTCTGCCTTCGTTCCTACCAACGTAATTTCGATCACCGATGGCCAGATCTTTCTTGAGACCGACTTGTTTAACGCCGGTGTGCGTCCTGCAATTAACGCAGGCGTCTCGGTGTCGCGAGTCGGTGGTGCTGCACAGACCAAGATCATTAAAAAACTTTCTGGTGGTATTCGTACCGACTTGGCACAGTATCGTGAACTGGCTGCGTTTGCGCAGTTCGCTTCTGACTTG
>CAJBTJ010000286.1 GCA_903958565.1 uncultured beta proteobacterium | reverse complement strand
GAGCCTGCGATCACTGCTGGTATCGAAGCGGCAATCGGTGACGTCGTTGTGATCCTTGATGCGGATCTACAGCATCCGCCTGAGCTCTTGGCCAAGATGATCGAGCGCTGGGCGGTCGGTATCGACATGGTGTATGCCGTACGTGCAAATCGTGATGATGAAAGTTTTACCAAGCGTTTTGGTACGCGTGTGTTTTATTCCCTGCTAACGGGTGCCCGCGGCGTTCGCGTGCCGCCGCACGCGGGGGATTTTCGTTTGATGGATCGCCGCGTCGTTGATGCGCTGTTGCGCCTGCCAGAGCGCAACCGTTTCATGAAAGGGTTGTATGCCTGGGTTGGATTTGAGGCTGAGCCAATCGAGTACGTGCCAGACGCTCGTCAACACGGCGAATCTCGATTCAGCACTTTTAAATTATTACGCTTGGCCCTCACGGGTTTAACCGCCTTTACAACCTGGCCGCTGCGGGCAGTCAGCTTGTTCGGCTTTCTCGTGTCGATGTGTTCGTTTGCTTATGGGCTATACATCGTCATTGAGTATCTGTTGTTTGCCAATCCCGTCAATGGTTGGCCGACGATCGTCACGATTCTTTTGTTTTTTTCTGGTATCAATCTGATCTCTCTCGGTATCGTTGGAGAGTACATTGCCGGAATCTTTGATGAGGTCAAGGGACGTCCGTTGTATCTTGTGCGGCAAACGCAGGGGCGACCTTATCTTCAGGGCGCGCAACCTAGTCGCGTCCCACCACGCGAATGAGCAGTGCGACGACACCGATTGTGGTGTGCGCAGACGATTACGGCCTAGAGTCTGGTGTAGATGCCGCGATCGTTGAGCTCGCATGCAAAGGGCGCTTGAGTGCGACCGGGTGTCTTGTAACGGCTCCGGGCTTTGTGCAATCTGCCTCAGCGCTCAAGGCTTTGCCTATCGATGTGGGCTTGCACCTGAACTTTACCGAAAACCTCGGCCCGCCTGGGTCTTATCGACCCCTCGGGGCGCTGATCGCTGCGGCATACACCGGACGCCTGTCGGCGCAAGTGGTACGTGCACAGATCGACCAACAGCTTGATTTGTTTCACGCGCACGTAAGCCGCGCGCCAGACTTTGTGGATGGACACCTTCATGTTCATCAGTTCCCTGTGATTCGTGAGCAACTCGTCGAGGCGTTGCGTGCACGTTACCCAAGCCGCTTGCCTTGGCTACGTGATACGCGACCGACGCACTTGTCATCCTCTTTGCCATGGCTGCAACGTATCAAGGCGCATGTCATTGGGGCGCTGGGTGCACGTGCCTTTTCGGCCTTGGCACAACGCATCGGGGCTGAGCAAAATAATGGGTTTGCAGGCGCCTACGATTTTTCACGACAACACCCTGATTACGCCTGGATGTTAGATCAGTGGCTGCATCAAGCAGGCCCCTGGATGGTATTGATGACGCACCCCGCCAAGAGCGCAAGTCCAGCTCTGGCTTTCGGACAAGATCGACAGCGGGAATTCCAGGTGCTTGATAGCGACGATTTTCTAGCCTTACTCGCTCGCTACAACCTGCGGATTACGCGCTTGTCTACTCGGACTGCTCAGTGTTAGGTCCTGCGAGTGCTTGGATGTCTTCTCGGCCATAGAACTTCACACCCATTGCAATGCGTTCGCGTCCTTGCGACCGACGATGTCGGTTCGTATCGCGTAGCGAATACACACAGCCACAGTATTCCTGCTGATAAAACTCTTCACGCTTACTGATCTCAATCATGCGCGCTGAGCCGCCGTGTTTGCGCCAGTTATAGGTCCAATAGCTCAGGTTGTCGTAGCGCGCGGCCGCGCGTTCACCGCAGCCATTGATTTGCTGCATGTCTTTCCAGCGAGAAATGCCCAAAGAACTGGTGATCGTGTCGTAACCATGTTCATGCGCGTACAACGCGGTACGTTCGAAGCGCATATCAAAGCATTTCGTACAGCGTTCGCCTCGTTCGGGCGCATTTTCTAAACCTTTTATGCGCTCAAACCAGTTGTCGACGTCGTAGTCTGCATCGATAAAGCCAATGCCATGTTTTTCGGCAAAACGAATATTTTCGTTTTTTCGAATTTCGTATTCTTTAATAGGGTGAATATTGGGGTTGTAAAAGAAAATGTCGTAGTCAATTCCCGCGACAAGCATGGCTTCCATCACTTCACCTGAACAGGGCGCGCAGCATGAGTGCAGGAGCACCTTGGTTTTGCCTTCTGGGAGGGCTAAGGTTGGACGTAAGGTATCTTTCACGATGGGAGCCGGCTGTGGGGTAGAGTGTCCGAGGTGTGTCGCATCCGAATCAGGCGCGCTAAGCGTACTCATTTTAAACGCTATTCCCCCAAAATCTCCCGCCAAAGGTCTCGCACCGCAGATCGAGCCTCTAGCAGTTCTGTGGGAGGCACGCGCGGGCGGTCCGCTCCTTGCAGTCTCACTTCATGCTGTCTCCTGCGAAGCTCGCGGTAAGCGTCGGCCGCCCGCGCAGCGAGCGCTGGATTGACCAGGCCCGCCTCGCCAGCGAGCTTGAGCAAGGCGATGTTGCCAAGGTTGCCGATGAGTTCTGGATGATCTTTACTATGCGTCAAGACCAAGTACTGCGTCACAAACTCTAGGTCGACCATACCGCCTGCATCGTGTTTCAGATCAAAATCAGTACTTTGGTTGGGATGACCTGCGGTCATTTTTTCACGCATTTTTTTCACCTCTCTGATCAAGTCGACAGGCTCGCGTGTGGCGGTCACAACTTCGCGTCGGATGGACTCGAACGCCGCCCCGACTGCGAGTTCACCTGCGGCATAACGCGCACGGGTAAGGGCTTGGTGTTCCCAAGGCCACGCGTGTTCGAGTTGATATTTTCGAAAGGCGTCGACCGATACCGCAAGTAGTCCCGCGTCGCCGTCTGGCCGTAAGCGCAGGTCGATGTCATACAGTCGTCCCGATGACGTCATCGTCGATAACCAAGACGTCATGCGTCGTGCGAGCTTGGCATAGACTTCGGCGGCGTCTTCCCGCGGGTCATCATAGAGATAGACAAGGTCTAAGTCCGAGGAATAGCCGAGTTCCTTCCCTCCGAGCCTGCCGTACGCAATGATGGCTAAGCGCAGGGTCGGGCAGGGCTGTCCCTCGTTTGGTTTGCATACCAAAGGCCAAACGCGCGCCAGCGTCTCGTTCAGAAACAGATCAGCTAAGGCAGACAGTTGATCTGCGAGGCTCTCTACCGACAGGTCCCCTTCTAGATCTTGTGCGAGTAACTGAAAACTTAGTTGCCGTTGCGTATCCCGCATCAGATTCATCTGTTGCTCAACATCGGCGGTGCCATCTGGTAACACGCACGCGTCGAGATCGGCGCGCATTGAAGCGCTTGCTTGCTCGTAGTTGATCGGCGTCATCAAGGTATGCCAAGTGATCAAGCTATCAAGAACAACAGGGTTTTGGATCAGATATTGTGCAGCCCAAGGGCTGGCGGCCATCATGCGCGCGATGCGTGCAAGGGTTTCGGGGTATTCAGCCAGTAAGGCTAAATAGGCGCTACGTTGTGTGACTTGCTCGATCAGGTCGAGCATGCGTAAGGCTGCCGTCATGGGTTGCCCTGTTTGCCTCGCTGCATCCAAAGCGATGGGTAATAGTGTGTCGATCCGCGCCTTGCTAGAGGCAGAAGCTGACCGAATCCTGCTGCCTTCAAGAAAGGTTTCGACGCGTTTCGTGAGGGGAGCCGCATCCTCTGCGAAAGAGGCCAGGCTTATTTCCAGTTTCGATAGTGGTTGGGTGCAGTCGCTTTCAGGTGTGCGAGGTGTTTCGGATTTTGTTTTAGGTTGCGCGGGGTCGTCGCCCAGTCCTGCAAGTCGGAATGCATCTCTAAATGTGTACGCAACGAACTCTCGATTTTGCTCAAGAGTCTGCGTGAATTCAGAAACAGACATGCGCATGGCATGTGCGAGCTCTGCCAAGCGAGATGCCTCATTGGGCAAAAGATGGGTTTGAGCGTCCTCGGCATACTGCAGCGCATGCTCCGTTCGTCGAAGAAAAACATACGCCTCAGCTAGTCTGCTTGCGGTGAGGGCGGGCAGAATCCCTGCCCGGCGCTGTGCTTGCAAGGCCTCGAGCAGACCACGCTGCTGCAGAGCCGGCATTCGGCCACCACGGATCAACTGCGATAGCTGAACCACGAACTCGATCTCGCGAATACCACCTTCCCCAAGCTTGATGTTCAGGCGCGAATCGACACCTGGGCGAGCTAAGGCTTTGCGCTGCCAATCTTGGCGGATTCTTTCTCGCAGCGACCGTAGCGCTGCCAGCGCATCAAAGTCAAAATACTTTCGATAGACAAAGGGGACGCGCATGCTCTCTAGATGCTGCAGATTCAGTCTCGAATCACTGTCCTTAAATGCTTGGCTCGGCATGGGGCGTGCTTTAAGCCATGCATAGCGCTCCCACTCACGACCTTGCGTAAACAGATATTGCTCAAAGGCATCCAGACTCCACGCTAAGGGGCCCGAGTCGCCATCGGGTCGCAGCCGCAGGTCGGTGCGAAACACTTGGCCATCCGCATCCAGCTCGGAAAGGAGGGGCATCATTCGCTGAGTCAATCGACCATAGAACTCGTGATGGCTAATCGCCCGCGGGCCATCTGTCTCGCCTTCCTCTCCGTACAACATCACAAGGTCTATGTCGGACGATACGTTTAGTTCACAACCCCCAAGCTTACCCATGCCGATGATCAGCATTTCCTGAGGACGTCCAGTGGCCGGGTCTCGGGGGATGCCATGCGTAGGCGCCATATCTGAGATGACGCTTCGGTATGCGTGCTCGACGGACAAATCCGCCAGTTTTGTCATCGCACCAACGACTTCCTCGAGCGGAGCGACTCCGCCCAGATCTCTGATCATGCTCAGATAAAAAGTGCGTTGACGTAACTGTCTGAGCACCTTGCGGCACGTCGTCGGGTCAAGGGCCAAGTCCTGGGATCGAGGCCCCGCCAGTTCGCTGAACCAAGTTTCGATGCGTGCCGCGGTAATGGGCTCATGACAAGACTGTTCTAGCCACTCCGCAAACTCAGGTTTTGCTTGAGTGAGGCGGCGCAACACCCCGGACCAGGGTAGGGCGTGAGAAATCAGAGATTGAGTCATTCTTGGTTTATCGCTAAGACAGCGTCGGCAGATTGGGTTATAAGTTTGCACAATACCGCACAGAACGCTGCGCACGAAATTTTGAGTTCTAAATAGTTTTGCGAATTATCAAAAATACCTTACGAATCCTTGTGGTTGGCTTGCTGCTCGCGTACTGCGTTGCAGCGATTGGTATGCTGATTGTTCGTTTCTGGGTGGTACCCCATGTCAACGAGTGGCGCCCGCAGATCGAGCAGCGTTTGTCCAAAGCCCTGGATGCCCAGGTCACGATCGATCAGATTGCGGGAGGGTGGTCTGGACTAAATCCGACTTTAGCCATTCAGAACTTTCGGCTGGCTAGCCCACAGGGGCAAGAGTTTTTGCGGGTACCTGACGCTTTTGCCGTCATAGGCTGGCGCAGCTTAATGAGCTTGGATTTGCGGTTCAAAGAGCTGGAAGTCAATGGGTTTGAGCTTTCCGCTGAGCGGCGCACGGATGGCTCGATCGTGATTGCGGGTCAAGTCTTAAGCGATACGCCCTCGCAACATATTCGTTTCGATGCCGAGGCGCTGGCGGTGCGATGGCTACTCGATCAAGGGCACCTGCAGTTGCGCGAGGCACGCATTGCTTGGCATGATCGTCTGCGGGGCGCGCCGCCCCTCGTGTTAGAAGGGATAGACGTAGATTTGGTCAATAGTCTGTTTTCGCACCAGCTTCGCGTCAGCGCCTCCTTGCCTAAAGCCCTCGGTCAGCGAATCGAATTTGTCGCCAAAACACAAAACAAACTGAATCCGCTCGCTTCCCACGAAAACGGCCAGGCGAGTATTTTCTTTGAGTTGGATGATTTTCAGCCCAGCGCCTGGTTGCCTTGGGTAGACCTGCCTCGAGTCGACGGACGCCTGCATGCGAGGCTCTGGAGCGATTTGAGTGCAGGTCATCTGACCGACGCCACGCTAGAGCTGGCTGGTTCGTCCATTGGGTTGCGTATTCCGGAAGAGGGGCAGGAAAGTGTTGATATCGATCAAATGACCTTACGCATCTCCGGGCGTCCGGGCGATTTGTTTAGGGGGGATGACTGGCCTATTTTTTCTCGTTCTCGCGATCGCGGAGGCTTGATGCTTTCTGCTTCAGGAAAAAATCTGCATGTCCAAGGCCCTTGGTTTGGTCCAGATCGTATAGAACTCGCGGATACGGCATTCCAAGGACAACTTATTCGCAAAGGGGATGGCGTTTTTTCCATTTCAGCCAAGCAGCTCGGGATTAAAACCGCAGGCGCCGAGTTTGTGCTCTCGGGTGCTTGGACGTCTGGCGGAGATTCTAAGGCCGGGCTGCTTGATTTAAACGGAACGCTCACCAATCTACCTATCGCCAATCTGTATCAATATGTAACGCCTGCTGTGGACGATATTACGCGGCGATGGCTGCGCGATGCCTTCAAGCTCGGAGTCGTCACCCACGCCACGATCAACGTTAAGGGGGATTTGACGCATTTCCCATTCAACACGCCAGATCAACCGGGTGTCTTCAAAATAGACAGCGCCGTGCAGGATTTGGTGATTGACTACGATCTTGCGACATCACTCGAGCTTGGTTGGCCGGATCTTATTCTCGAGCAGGGTACGGTCACCTTAAATAAGCTTGCGCTGGATGTGCGCAGTAACCGTGCTGCCGTGTTCGATACGCATGGGGGGCGGCTCGCTATTCAAAGTCTTGTTGCGTCTGTTCCAGATCTAGGCACCAAGCCTGTCTTGACGGTTCAAGCGCAAACCAAGAATTTGGCTGAAGATTATCTCCGGATTTTGCGTGGTACGCCACTTGCGAAAGACATGCTTCACCTACTGAACGATGTAAACGTGAGCGGATCGATTGACGTTCCGCTTTTGCTCACTATCGATTTGGATCACCCTGAGCAACCTCTGGTTAAAGGCACGATTGAACTCAGTGATAACGTCATCCGTTACGTGGGTGACCTTCGTTTGGACAGCGTCCAAGGAGTTGTTGCTTTTACAGAGACAAGTGCTCGTACTGACTCTCTGACCGCACAGTTTCTTGGTGGAGCCGTGCGTGTGACGGGAGGTTGGGGGCTGGGACAACCAGGCCTCAGTTTTGAGGGTGACTTGTCGGCTGAAGGCGTGCGCAAACTTAGTGCGGCTAAAACTCTGACAGTTTTTACGGGTAAGACAAAATACGCGGGTTCGATTAAGCCGTTACCCAGATCAGGTTTCGATGCGCAGCTGACATCCTCGCTTGAGGGCGTCACAATTAAATTGCCCGCGCCGCTTGGAAAGGCCGCCGCACGCCGTATGCCGTTGTCTGCGCGTTGGACGCACACGCCGGGCCAGAAGGGTGTTGAGCACGCCTTGACTGTCTCGGTTGCAGATGTTTTGAATAGTAGGTTCGAGCGCCAGACAGACTCCCGGAGCACCACCTTTTTCAATCGCGCCGCCTTAGCGATGGGGGGGCAGGCGACGCTTCCAGCTGCGGGACTAGCTGTGGATCTTAAATTGGATCGAATCGACTGGGATGATTGGAAGGCGTTTTCAGCGAGCTTAAGCGAATCAAGTGACATCAAAGGGAGCGCCAATATTGTTCCAGCGTTTCAACAGTTCAACTTAAGCGCGACCCAGTTGATTTGGGGCGAAATGAGTTTGTCCGCTTTGACGCTGGCGGCAAACCGGCAGGATCAGAGCAAATGGAGTGCGAAGTTAAGATCGAAGGAAACGGAGGGGTTTGCTTCTTGGCAAGAGGCGCAGGGCGCAGTCTCTGGACGCGTCTACGCACGTTTTTCGAAACTCGCGCTTGGCTCGGCCAGTACGGGACCAGGAGAGACACCCAAAACCGGCATGATTGATGAAAAGCATTGGTCGGAGATGCCCGCCCTAGATTTGACGATTGACGATTTCACCCTTTTTGGAAGCCGCTTGGGAAGCTTGCGACTCCTGGGCGCAACCGTACTTCGAGGCAAGGACTGGAAAATTGAAAACCTAGAGATAAAAAACCCCTACGCAAGCTTGACTGCCAAGGGTGATTGGCGTTTGAGCGGTCCTTCCCGTGGTGTGAGCCTTGATGCCAAAGTCGAGATCCAAGATCTCGGCAAACTTTCTGACATGATGGGATATCCAGACCGGGTAAGGGGCGGGCAGGGCAGGCTCACGGGGCGAATCGATTGGGGTGATTTCCCTTGGGTGTATCGCTATGATGGTTTGCACGGTCAGGCAAGTGTTGCACTCAAAGACGGCGTATTTGCGCACGTGACCTCGCGAAGCGCCCGACTGCTTGAGCTGCTTTCTCTTCAGTCTCTACAGCGTATTTTGAGTTTGAATTTCCGTGCGGGCGACGAGTTCAAGGATGGATTTCCGTGGAATACGATTGATGGAAACTTTACGATCGCAGCAGGGGTCGTGACGTCACAAGACTTGACCGTACGCAGCCCGGTCGCCTCGGTCGCACTGACAGGCGGTTCTGACTTAGACAAGAAGGTTTGGGATATGCAAGCGGACGTCAAGCCGCGCTTGGACTTGAGTGGCACGGCGGTGGCGACTGCCTTTGTGGTCAATCCCCTTGCTGGGCTCAGCGCCTTGTTGGGGCAATATGTGTTGCGTAACCCCCTTGAGAAAGCCATGAGCGTACAGTATCGGGTGAAAGGCCCTTGGGACGACCCGATCCTTGAACCCATGGAGGCGCCAGCAAAACCACCAGCACCTCCCAACCCGGGCGGTTGATTACTTCTTCATCATGTCGAAGAATTCTGCGTTGTTCTTGGTTGAACGCATTTTGTCCAAGATGAACTCCATGGACTCCACCTCATCCATATCGTGAATGAACTTGCGGAGCACCCAGATTTTTTGCAGCAGATCTGGTTTGATGAGCAATTCCTCACGGCGTGTCCCTGATTTATTCAGGTTGATGGCCGGGTAGACGCGTTTTTCAGCAAGACGGCGTTCCAGGTGAACCTCGGAGTTGCCAGTTCCTTTGAATTCTTCGTAGATCACCTCATCCATACGGCTACCCGTCTCAATGAGGGCTGTGCCAATAATGGTGAGTGAGCCACCTTCCTCAAGATTTCGGGCTGCACCGAAGAAGCGCTTGGGGCGCTGCAGTGCGTTCGCATCCACACCACCGGTCAGGACTTTGCCCGAGGCAGGAACAACGGTGTTGTAAGCACGAGCCAGACGCGTGATCGAGTCAAGCAGAATCACAACATCTTTCTTCATTTCAACGAGGCGTTTTGCCCGTTCAATCACCATTTCGGCTACTTGTACGTGACGCGTTGCAGGTTCGTCAAACGTCGAGGCGACCACTTCGCCGCGCACGGTGCGCTGCATTTCTGTGACTTCTTCTGGGCGTTCGTCGACCAACATCACGATCATGACGGCATCGGGGAAATTCGTTGTGATGGCGTGTGCGATATGTTGCATCATCACGGTCTTGCCGGATTTTGGGCTCGCCACGATCAGACCGCGCTGACCTTTGCCAATCGGAGCAAAAATATCCAGGATGCGGCCAGTCAGATTCTCTTCGCTTTTAATATCGCGCTCGAGCGGCATGACTTTGTCAGGGTGCAGAGGCGTCAAGTTTTCAAACATGATGCGATGTTTGATGGCCTCGGGGGCGAAGCCATTTACCTTGTCGACTTTAACCAAGGCAAAGTAACGCTCGCCGTCTTTAGGCGTGCGCACCTCACCTTCAATAGAGTCGCCGGTATGTAAGTTAAAGCGACGTATCTGGGACGGAGATATATAAATATCGTCGGTACTCGCCAAGTACGACGTGTCGGGTGAGCGCAAGAAACCAAAACCGTCTGGCAGAACTTCCAGAACGCCATCGCCGAAGATTTGTTCGCCTTGTTTAGCCCGACGCTTCATGATGGCAAACATGAGTTCTTGTTTGCGAAGTCGGTTGGCATTTTCGATTTCGAGGCCTGCGGCCATTTCGAGCAGCTGCGAAACGTGCTGCGCCTTCAATTCGTTAAGGTGCATTGATGTGCTTATAGAAAAGAGACTTCAGTGAAGAAGCGGGATATGAAAGAAATCAAGGATAATGGAGCAGAACGGCTCGCGCTAAGCAGAGTCAGTGGCGGGCCTCGAAGGGGCCCGCGCGTGGAAGCGATTTAGATCGAGTCGTTCAAAAATGCAGTCAGTTGTGATTTTGATAGGGCGCCCACTTTCGTTGCAGCAACTTGTCCGTCTTTAAATAGCATCAGAGTCGGAATGCCGCGAATGCCAAACTTGGCAGCCGTTTCAGGGTTTTCGTCCACGTTAAGTTTGGCGATAGTGACTTTGCCGGCGTATTCTGCCGATACTTCTTCAAGCATCGGTGCAATCATCTTGCAAGGACCGCACCAAGCGGCCCAGTAATCCACCAACACGGGTTGGGATGACTTAAGCACGTCCGCATCAAAGCTGACATCGCTTACGTTTTTGATGTGTTCACTCATGGTTTTCTCTTGAATTTGGTCGCGTCCGGCGCACAGGCCAAGACATCGTTTTGTCATTAAAGCATAACATCACGCCTTGGTTTTGGCATTTTCCGTAAAATGACCCTCTTTTCTACCGCTGTTGGGGATAACTTGAGTAATCAGTCGTATAACGAATCATCCATTCGGGTATTAAAGGGACTTGAGCCGGTGCGCCAGCGCCCCGGTATGTATACCCGTACCGAAAACCCCCTCCACATCATTCAGGAAGTGATCGATAACGCCGCCGATGAGGCGCTCGCCGGCTTCGGCAAACAGATTCTGGTGACCCTTCATACTGACGGCAGCGTTACCGTTGAGGACGACGGTCGCGGTATTCCGGTTGGCTTACACCCGGAAGAGAAGGCCCCGGTTGCGGAGCTTGTTTTTACGCGACTGCATGCCGGCGGGAAGTTCGACAAGAAGGGTGGTGGTGCTTACGCCTTTTCAGGCGGTTTGCACGGCGTGGGTGTCTCCGTGACGAATGCGCTGTCCAAACGACTGGAACTCGTCATTTGGAGGGAGGGGGGCGCGCATCGAATGGTATTCGGTGACGGTGCCGTGGTGGAAGCACTCAAACTAGCTCCAGAGCTATTGCGCAAGAAGTCCGGTACGCGCGTGCGCGTCTGGCCAGACCCAGGTTTTTTTGATGTCGCGGCGATCCCTCTGAGTGACCTCACCCATTTGTTACGCAGCAAGGCTGTGTTGATGGCTGGCGTGAAAGTCAGCTTAATCAATGAAAAGACCGGGGATACAAAGACCTGGCAATATGAAAATGGCCTGGCTGGCTATCTGACTGAAGCACTAGATGGCACCGAGTTGCGCGTGCCGCTTTTTGGTGGTGAGCAATTTGCGGACGCCGACCACGAGAGCTTCGCCGACGGAGAGGGCGCACAGTGGGTGGTCGCTTGGGCCGACGAGGGCAATGTGGTTCGTGAGTCCTATGTCAACTTGATTCCGACCCCGGCGGGCGGTACGCACGAGTCTGGCTTGCGCGAAGGATTATTTGCAGCGGTAAAGTCTTTTGCTGAGCTGCACGGACTGTTGCCCAAGGGGGTCAAACTCCTTCCGGAGGATGTGTTCGCCCGGACCAGTTTTGTGTTGTCCGCCAAAGTTCTGGATCCACAGTTTCAGGGGCAGATCAAAGAGCGGCTCAATAGCCGCGATGCGGTCCGTTTGGTAGGCGGCTTTGTGCGTACGTCATTGGACCTCTGGCTCAATACGCACGTTGAGTACGGGAAAAAACTGGCAGAACTCGCCATCCGCCAGGCGCAGGCCCGTGCGCGTTCTGCTCAAAAAGTTGAGAAACGTAAAAGCTCCGGTGTCGCGGTATTGCCTGGCAAGCTCACGGATTGTGAGTCGTCGGATGTCTCGCGTACCGAAGTCTTTCTTGTTGAGGGTGACTCAGCGGGGGGCTCGGCCAAAATGGGACGTGACAAGGAGTTTCAGGCCATCTTGCCCTTGCGAGGCAAAGTGCTGAACTCTTGGGAAGTCGATCGAGATCGTTTGTTTGCGAATAATGAAATTCACGACATTTCCGTTGCGATTGGTGTGGATCCTCATGGCCCAACAGACACCCCGGATCTTTCCGGTTTGCGGTACGGTCGCGTTTGTATCTTGTCAGACGCAGACGTGGATGGTTCGCATATTCAAGTGCTTTTGTTGACGCTGTTCTACCGGCACTTCCCGCGCTTGGTTGAGCTTGGACATGTGCATGTCGCTCGCCCCCCCTTGTTTCGCGTCGATGTGCCCTCGTTGGGCAAACGCCCCGCACGCAAGATCTATTGCTTGGATACCGGCGAGCTTGAGGTGATCCAGGACAAATTGCGCAAAGAAGGGGTGCGTGAGGGGTCTTGGGACATCAGTCGCTTCAAAGGCCTTGGCGAGATGAGCCCAGAACAGCTCTGGGAAACCACTATGAATCCGGATACGAGACGTATGCTGCCTGTCGGCTATGGCTCACTGGATCCAGCGGCGACGACAAGCATGTTTGATATGTTGATGGGGAAAGGTGAGTCGGGAGCACGCCGAACTTGGCTTGAAGACAAGGGTAATCTTGCAGAGGTTGATATTTAAATGAATGATGGTTCTCAACCGGGGTTGTTTGACCCTTCGTCGACTGACGATTCTCTCACGCTAGGCCTATATGCCGAGCAGGCCTATTTAGATTACGCGGTTTCTGTTGTGCGCGGACGCGCGTTGCCCGATGTTGGTGATGGACAGAAACCTGTGCAACGCCGAATCCTATATGCGATGCAAGCGATGGGCTTGCAATCTGGTGCGAAGCCTGTCAAATCGGCCAGAGTCGTGGGTGATGTACTGGGTAAGTACCACCCCCATGGAGACCAAGCCGCCTACGATGCGCTGGTCCGCATGGCCCAGCGGTTTTCGTTGCGCTACCCCTTAATTGATGGACAAGGTAATTTTGGTTCTCGTGACGGGGATAACGCAGCCGCAATGCGTTATACCGAGGCGCGCCTGACGCCGTTTGCAAGATTGTTACTTGAAGAGCTCGATGAGGGTACCGTTGACTTCATCCCGAATTATGACGGGAGTCACCAAGAGCCTCAAATGTTGCCAGCCCGTTTGCCGGTCATGTTGCTCAATGGTGCCTCGGGTATCGCGGTGGGGATGGCCACGGAAATCCCTGCGCACAACCTTCGAGAGATCGCGCAGGCCTGCGTGGCGCTGCTTAAGCAGCCAGCTTTGTCGGATGAAGCCCTCTTCGAGATGGTTCCAGGGCCAGACTTCGCGGGCGGTGGGCAGATCATTACGCCGGTTGCGGAAATTGCCCAGATCTATCAGTCTGGTCGCGGCTCCATCAAGGCGCGGGCGCGTTGGCAGTTCGAGGAAATGGCGCGTGGTCAGTGGCAGCTCGTTGTGCATGAATTGCCGCCGGGCGCGTCATGCCAACGTGTCCTTGAAGAAATCGAAGATCTCACTAATCCTAAAGTTAAGGCTGGCAAAAAGAGCCTGAGTCCAGAGCAACAGCAGACAAAGTCACAAATGCTGGCACTGCTTGACGCCGTGCGTGATGAGTCCGGCAAAGATGCGGCTGTGCGCTTGGTGTTTGAGCCCAAGACCTCCAAGATTGATCGTGACGAATTCGTCAATACCTTGCTGGCACAAACCAGCATGGAGACGAGTGTGCCGATCAACTTGGTCTGCATTGGCACAGACCATCGGCCGCGACAAAAAGGCTTGCGTCAGGCGCTACTTGAGTGGATTGGTTTTCGCACGAACACGGTTCTTCGCCGCACGCAATATCGTTACGACAAAGTCAGTGACCGTATCCATGTACTCGAAGGTCGGATGTTGGTGTATCTGAATGTTGATGAAGTGATTCAAACGATTCGCGAATCGGACGAACCACGATCAGCGTTGATGAAGCGCTTCAAACTAACCGAGAGACAGGCCGATGACATCCTCGATATGCGTTTGCGACAGCTTGCGCGTCTCGAGGGCATCAAGATCGAACAAGAATTATCGGAGAAGCGTGCCGAGCAAGAGAAGCTTAAAGAGCTGATTGATCAGCCGACCGCCTTGAAGCGTCTGATCATTAAAGAAATCGAAGCCGATGCGAAGCAGTATGGGGATGATCGTCGCACGCTGATTAAAGTTGCTGAGCGCGCGGTGATGGAGGTCCGCCTGCTTGATGAGCCAATCACCGTGATTGTGTCGCAAAAGGGGTGGTTGCGTGCTCGCCAGGGGCATGGGCATGACGCGTCCCAGTTCAATTTCAAGGCCGGCGATGATTGTTACGGTGTCTTTGAGTGCCGAAGCACTGACACACTGGTCGCTTTGGGAAGCAACGGCAGGGCCTATTCCGTTGCCGTGTCTGGCTTACCTTCGGCGCGAGGGGATGGGGCGCCGGTCACATCAATGATTGATTTGGCTCCAGGCAGTCAGATTGAGCACATGCTTGCCGCGAGCGCGGAGTCACGGTTTTTGTTCTCAACGGCACAGGGATTTGGTTTTATTTCGAAAGTTTCTGACATGGCATCGCGACAACGGGCCGGCAAGCAGTTCATCACCCTTGAAGATCAGGATGCGTTGATTCGTCCAGTCCCCGTTTTTGAGGGGGCGATTCATTTAGCATTGATGTCGACTCGCCAGCGGCTATTGGTGATTCCGCTCGACGAGGTCAAAACACTTGCGTCGGGCGGGCGAGGAACCATTCTGATGGGTATCGATGCCCCAGATAAGTTGGCGCAGTGCATTCCGCTTTCTAAGGCCGGCATGCGCGTGGTGGGCCTCTACAGAAACAAGCAGGTTGAGGACGTTGTTTCAGGAGTCCAGTTAAGGGAATATCTCTCGAAGCGGGCCCGTAAGGGAAAATTGCTTGATATTCGTTCGAAAAATCCGGTTCTGTCGCCCGTGCTTTGAAAGTAAAATGCGCAGCAAGTTATATCTGAATCTTATAGGGCAGCAAGTCTCATGACGTTTCAAGTCACTATCGCACCAAGCCAACACCAGTTCACAGTGACGGCGGAGCAAACCGTTTTGGATGCGGCCTTAGCCGCGGGCATTCTCTTGCCTTACAGTTGTCGCAGCGGTGCGTGCTCCACCTGCAAAGCCAAGATTGTGTCGGGCACTATCCAGCCCGTGCCTAGCGCAGAAGTGGTGCTGAGCCCGGAAGAGCGCGAGGCGGGGTATACCTTGCTATGTCAGGCGCGTGCTACCAGCGATCTGGTGGTCGAGTCCCGCGAGATTCGCTTAGCTTCTGATATTCAAGTACGTAAATTGCCGTCGCGCGTGACGTCTATTTCTCGTCCTGCAGCAGACGTGGCCGTCTTGCAGCTACAACTGCCCGCGACGGAGACGTTCAAGTTTTACGCGGGGCAGTACGTCGAATTAATTCTGAAGGATGGGAAACGTCGAAGCTATTCGATGGCCAATCCACCTCATTCGGCCACAGCGCTCGAGCTGCATATTCGTCATCTACCGGGTGGGTTGTTTACCGATCATGTGTTTGGTGTGGGTGCCACTCAAATGAAAGAGCGCGAGATTCTGCGTATTGAAGGGCCGCTTGGCTCATTCTTTTTGCGTGAAGACAGCCAACTGCCGATCGTAATGGTCGCGAGCGGTACGGGTTTTGCACCGATTAAAGCAATCATTGAACATATGGTGCATCAGGATATTAAGCGACCCGTCACGCTGTATTGGGGGGGGCGACGTCCGTGCGACCTCTACATGCACGCACTCGCGCAAAGTTGGGCAGCGACCATTCCAAATTTCAGCTATGTTCCGGTGGTATCAGACGCATTATCGGAAGACGCTTGGACTGGGCGCACTGGGTTTGTGCACAAAGCGGTTATGGAAGATTTTCCTAATTTGTCTGGCTATCAGGTTTATGCCTGCGGTGCACCGATCGTCGTTGATTCGGCGCGCCGAGAATTTGTGGCGCAGTGTCATTTGCCGGACGAAGCTTTTTTTGCTGATTCATTTACTTCAGAAGCCGATTTGGCCGCATTAAAATAGCGTGTTATCTGCAGTCCAGCCTTTTCTATATAGGAAGTCTAGCGTGAAGTTTATCCATCATATTGCTGCAGTCTTAGGTGCCGGCTGTTTGTTCAGTGGCGCTGTCATGGCGAACCCCGTAGAAATTGAGGTGTGGCACACCTTGCGCGCAACACATAAAAGTGAGTTTGAAAAACTTGCTAAGCAATTCAATGGGGACCAACGTGAGGTCGTCGTTGTTTTGAAGGCTTTCCCTGATCAGGCCGCTTTGCGTAGCGAAGAGGCGCGAGCGGCTTTTGCAAAAAAGAAGCCAGCGCTCGTTCAGATCGAGGACAATCGTTCACCGGAAATCATTGCGCAACATAAAGATATCGTTCCCTTGCATCAGTTGCTCAAGCAGTATCCGATCAAAGACTCTAAATGGTTTTTAAATCAAACGACAGGGTTTATGCGTGATGCAAAAGGGCAACTGACAGCTTTCCCGTTTATGGCCGAGATTCCCGTTATGTTTTACAACGTGGATGGTTACAAAAGGGCCGGTTTGAATCCTGCGCAACCTGCTAAGACCTGGCCAGTGTTGCAAGATCATCTCCTTGCTTTGCGCGATAAAGCAAATTACCACTGTCCCTTTGCCATTAGCTATCAAGTCAATACGCACCTTGAGAATCTAGCACCCATTAACGGCTCGCTCTATGTGACCCCAACAAATGGGTTGGATAATGCGCGTGCCCCGCAGCTCAATCTTTCCGATGCTGTGTTCATGCGACACATTGCGATTATGGTCAGCTGGAAACGTTCGGAACTCCTCGCTCACAACAGCAACGGGAACGAAGCCGATCGGATGTTTGCTGAGAATCGGTGTGCCGTGATCACTACAACGTCGGGTGCATTAGCACAAATGCAAAATACCCGAGGGCTTAGCTTCGGCGTGGCGCCGATGCCTTTTTATGATCAAGTCACACCCAAAGCAGGCAGCCCTTTCGTGAGTGGGTCTGCGTTGTGGGCAATTGCAGGCCAATCTAAAGAACACAATAAGGCCACGATGGCGTTTTTGGCGTTTCTTTCTGAGCCCGTGATTGCAACGGCTTGGCACCAACGCACCGGATTTCTCCCATTAACCGATGCGGCATTTCGTTCGAGCGAAGGCGGGTTCTATGATCGTATCCCTGGCGCAAAGCAAGTTGTAGACAGCATGCGCGAAGTGAACGATAAAAATAGTCGAGGCTTTCGGTTACGCAACTATCCGCGCATCGAACCTATCCTGAGTGGTGAGCTCGATGCTGCACTGTCCGGCAAAACGCCGCCTGTTGCTGCCTTGACAATGGCGCAGGAACAGTCCGTGCATATTTCCAATCAAGGGCTATCGACGGCAAAACCAGCCGCTCCAGTACGCCGCTAGGACTGTCGGTTTGAGTAAAAAGGGAGCCTAAGTGGCTCCCTTTTTTTATGGCACTTTGGTCCATGCGTGTCCTTCGCAATTGCTACTCAGGGCCCCTCGCGACAACATAGCGCTTGTTTCTTTTTCGTGACAAGCTATGTTGAAGATATTTAGTCGAAATCTAGTCTTGCTGTGTTCGCTTTGCGTGCTTGGGTGCACGAAGGTCGGAATACACGCTAGACCTTATACGGATACGACCGACGAAACGCCTGTGGGTAAGCTGGACTTTGGATGGCGGCTTTCTGGTGATCGGTCAGTCGCGCCATTGCAAATTTTCTCTGATGCGACGCGTATCTGGCTTCAGTGGGGCTCGCAACAGACGCTGCCCGCGCTGATAGGCCTGGACGAACACGGTGAGCGTGTATTGCCCTATCGTTTGCAAGGGCCATATGCCGTGATCGATGGGCGCTGGACGCAGTTACAGTTTCGCGCGGGGTCCCTGCTCGCACGTGCGCGACGCGTCGCTGAGCCCCGCGCAGGCGGCGCTGTCACGACACCTCCCCCTCAGCCTAGCGAGCGGACGCCAGTTTCTTTGTCTGTTGTCTACGCTGTGACGCCCAAAGATCTACATCTGCGTCAAGCACTAGGGCGATGGGCTTCAATCGCCGACTGGAGGTTTCAACCAGATCACTGGGTGGTAGATGTCGATATTCCACTAACAGCGGGTGCAGAGTTTACGGATAATTTTATTGATTCCGTACGCGCACTCGTCCGGGCAACCGAGTTATCAGATCGTCCCTTGCAGCCATGTTTCTATTCAAATCGCGTGTTGCGAATCGTACCGCTATCTGAACATTGCGATCGCACCACTGAGCAAGGTACGCCTGTATGAAGACAGGTCACCTTCTGCTGGTAGGAATGGCGCAAGTCGTCTTGCTCTCTGGTTGTGCATTGCACAAGCGCTTGCTTGACCAAGTTGGTGTGGCGGTTAAAGCGCAGTCTGAGATTGTGCGTGAACATCAAAAGTTTCAACGTATCGCGACACACAAAGACGAGAAACAGCGTTCGCAGCAAGTTGATCGTCCTTGGTTGGTGGGGCGAGCCGTGCCATTGGCGCGGGAGTTCACCTTACCAGTGGCCTTGAGGGCGCGGATCGATACGACGCTGATGTATCACGATGGAAAAATTGATTTGCCGACGTTTGCTGAGCGCGTTACCCGTGCGACTGGGATTGCAGTACGCATTAAGCCCGAAGCTTTATTACCCGCTGAAAACTTCTTGCCGCGCTTAATAATTTCGCAAGCAAACGGAAGTGTTGCGATGCCGCAGACTATCTCTCTGCCTCAGGGATCTTTTCCTCTGAGTGATGTTCTCGATGCCGCGTCACGGCGCCTGTCTGTTCAATGGCGCTATCACGATCGTGCCATCGAGTTTTTTCGAACACAAACAAGGGTCTTTGATTTGCGTGTACTAAGTCTGTCTGCACAAGCCGACGCTCGACTCGGCCGTAGCGTTAGCGCCAAGGGAAGTGGGTTTGATCACTCTTCGAGCACATCATTTTCCGGTTCTACGCAGCATGTCATGGACGCTGTGAAGAGCCGGTTGGAGCCGTTTCTGACTCGAGCTGCAGTGGTCGCGGCCCAACCCGGAGCATCAAGCTCGGTGGTGATCACCGACACCCCCGAGGCGTTGACTGAAATATCAACTTATCTTGAGCGAGAAAATCGAATTTTGACCAAACGCATTCGGCTTATCTTTGAGGAAATTACGATTGCAACCAATGAAGATTCAGAGCTTGGTCTTGATTGGGACGCCGTATTTGCGCATGGAAAGTTTGCCGCAAGTCTTGCCAGCTCTCCCGCAGCCACCGCGGTTACGAGTACGCAGGCCCGTCTGGGGGCTAACACTAACGCGATGCGCTCCCAAGCGGTACTCACTGCGCTGTCGAAGTATGGATCCATTCAACGTCACGTGACGATCCCTGTTCTTACTCTTAATCGTAGACCTGTGACGCATGCGGTGCGCACGACGTTCACTTATATCGATCAGGTGAAATCATCAACAAACGGTCTCAGTGGACATCTGCCTAGCGGCTCGGTCAGTCCGTCCATTTCGGTGACGCAAAAAGAGGAGACGGTCGGAGCATTTTTAACGCTGCTGCCAGATGTCCAAGAGGACGGCCAAATATTGTTGTCGGTTGCCTATGACAATACGGTGGCGCAGCCGCTTAAGTCTGTCGTTGTTGGTCAGGAAAGTAATCGCTTTCAGATACAACAAATCACGATCGATGGACACGGCACCGTACAACAAATTGCGCTCAAGCCAGGGCAGCCCATGTTGATCTCAGGATTTGATGCAAAAAATGACGCAACAGATCGCTCTCGCGTGACCGCTGAGGCACCACTTGCGTTGGGCGGATCTAATCGACTTAAACGGGGACGTACCGCGACCGTGATCATGTTGACCGCTCAAGTAGAAGAGGGCTTTTGAGGTGTTGGCGGCGCACGCAAAGCATGAACTCCCTCCTCAAGACCAACTGCGCACCATTACTTTTGGAAAGGGCACGCAGTTTTTATTCGGATTGCAATGGACCCCATTACTAGGTGGCCGACCCGTGCAAGCCGGACGAGAAAGGGCGCGCCTCTTTAACGCAACGCATTACCTCATTGGTCCTGAGCCAAGTGCGGTGCTGGGCTACGGCAAGGTCGCGTCTTCTAACGAGCAGCGAAGCGATCTATTGCATTCCGCGGCCATGCAATATGCACGCGCTCATCTCACCGGTACGGTTGCATGCGTGTTGCCACACGCGCAATACGGTTATTGGGTCGTCGCGGCGCACGAAGGTACGGTGCTCGTGCAATCAGACAAGTGGTTTGCTAGCCCGGAGCAGGCTCAAGAGCTTCTGGCGCTGCTCGCCGTGCGATTTCCGGCGCTGGACGTTTGCTGGTTGTCGTCCTTGGATATTTCGGCACCACCAGAATGGCTGTTGTCTCGACCGGATGCGAGATGTCGATTGACGAGGCTCGGTAAGCGGATAGCGCCCAAAATGTTGCTTGTCGCCCTTTTAGTTGTATTCGTTGCAGCGACCGTGTTCATGAGAGCGTTCAATCCAGTCCATGTCGCGTCTGAGCCAACGCAAAGCTTAGAAATGCGTTGGGATGAGGTGATGCAGCGCATCGCAGAGATGTATCCGATCCATACCCCTCTGCATATCGCTCGAGTGATCGACGAGTGGCGCCAGACACCTATATATGTCGCAGGCTGGAAGCTTCAGCAAATTCAATGCGAGTCAAAGGAATTGGAATGGCGCTGCATGGCGCGTTACCAGCGCGAGCATCGTTTGGCCTTGAACAAGAGCCTTGAGGCAATGGCCCCACAAGGCTGGATCTTTCGTCCCTTTGACTTAGACCATGCAGTCCTGATCTGGACTGTTCAGCATGCAGCCCAGTCACTTAACTTTACTCGTCGACACGAAAGAGAAGATTGGATGAGTTACTTGCAGGAGGTGAGCCCGGTTTTTGAATCGATTCAAGTTGGGGCCGCTGTGCGCTTGGCGATCACCGCACCAACCGACGCGCAGGGAGTTCCTTTGACGCGACCCGACGCTATTGCGTTATGGCAAAAGCGAAGCGTTGCGATTAAAGGTCCCATGCGTTCGATTGCTGCGCTCAGTGGACTGCAGAGCCCCTTGCACTGGCGCACGTTGAGTCTACAGGTCGACGCAATGTCCGGCGCGGGTATCGCTAGAAGTCAGTTAGTCGTGCAATTAATTGGAGACTTATTTGAAACGATTCAGTAGGCAGTTCTCGGAATGGCGCAATCTGAGTGTGCGCTTAATTGGTGGCGCGATGTTGTGCACTACGACTACGGTCGAGGCTAATAATGCCAATCAAGTTGTGACTATAGATGAATTACTCAGGCTCGACACACAAGCGGCACTCATCGCGGCTCGTCGCAGTATTGTCGGGTCGCTTGAGCGTCCGGGGCCAGTAGTCGTCAATGATAGCGAAACGTTGTTATTGGCCATCTACGGTGTAGGGAAGTCACTCACAGCCGAAATTTTGATTGATGCCGAGCCGCATGTTTTTCGTACAGCACGCGCACAACCGGTTTTAGGACGATCACGTACCTACACACTAGAGCGCATCGCGCCGCCGTGCGTGCACCTACAGAATGCTGGCAATCCTGAGGTGCTTTGCCTAGGAGTCAGACGGCCATGAAGGGGATGTCCTCGGTTTGGGTGCAACGACCCTATGTTGAGTTGAGTACACGCAGTGCTCTGAAATCTCTCAAGCCGCCCTTTGTCAAGACGCTCATGCACGAACTGGATGTCGTGGCGCTTCAAAGCAGGATGTTCCCAGTGTGTTTCGGTGATAACAGTGTTGGCGTTTTTGTGTTGGAGGCATTTCGAAATGAAGATCAAACGCAGGCGCTCCTTGATTTGTTGGAGGCCCAGGGCCGACCGATGGCCGATCCTGGCTTATATGTATTGCCACCCGCGCTATTTTTGGCGGTCGCGCAAGGCGATGGGTTGTTGCCTAGGGCAGTTAAAGAACCGGGCGCCCGCGAAATACTGGGAAGCGCACTTAGCGGAATTATGACCGAGGTAATCGAGTGGGCAGTCTCTAAAAAAGCGAGTGATATTCATTTCAATGTCCAGAGGCTACTCGCGGAGTCTAGTATTTGGTTCACGATTGCGGGTCGTTACGTCTGCCCACCACGTTACGCACACTTTCCCACGGCCACGATGCTCGATATGTTGGCTGTGACATGGATGGAGGTTCAAGGCGGTAACGGCGCAGTGTTTGACCCCTCTATAGAACAAGAGGGCAGGTTTGTACGCATCTGTCATGGACGACGCCATGTCATTCGCTGGGCATCGCTTGCTACGGATGCAGGCCCATCGGTATGCATGCGCTTGTTACGACTCGACACGGAGGCGGTGGCGCCTACGTTGGCAGAGCTCGGGTACTTGCCATCGCAGGTAGAGCTTTTTGAAGACGCTCGCCTGTCTCAAGGTGGCGCGATCATCCTCGCTGGGACTGTCGGCTCTGGAAAATCCACCACCATTGCATCGCTGTTACGAGCAATACCTCCCTATCGAAAGGTGATTACTCTGGAGGATCCCGCTGAGTACGCCATTCCGAATGCGTTACAAAACTCGGTTGCTCGCAGTGTTCAAGGAGATGATCTCATCATGTTTGATCGAAAGCTTAAATCGATTAAGCGCTCAGCGATGAACGATTTACTAATCGGAGAAATTCGAGACCAAGCAGCGGGGCGTGCGTTTGTTGATTTGGCTGCGTCAGGGGTGAGTCTCTACACAACGGTACATGCCGGGTCCGCATTATTGATACCCGAACGCCTTTGCTCAAGTTTCATCGGTATCCCTAGGGATTTTTTGGCGGCGCCTGGCGTGCTTAAACTTCTCGTGTATCAAGTGCTCTTGCGTGAACTTTGCCCTCATTGTTCGCTCGATTTTGTTGAATTTCTAAATTCAAGCGCAATACAATGCGCGCGTCATGTCAACCGTAGCGTCGATTGGTGGCGGAGTTGGTCGTCTTGCATTGAACGACAGTTTAGTATTTCAAGCGCCTCACTTCGATTTTGTAACGTATCGGGGTGCAGTCAATGTGAGAGCGAAGTGCCTATGATGACTGGAATCAAAGGGCGAACGGTCGTCGCCGAGATGCTTTCGATCACTCAGGATCCAGAACTATTTTTCTTGCTGGGTCGAGCAGATCCAGTCGAAATGCATCGGTGGGTGGCAAGCCGCGACAAGATGCCTTGCGCTGATCCGAATATGCGAGGTAAGTCCGCTCACGAATGTGCACTTTACAAAATGAGCAGAGGTCAAATCGATCCAAGAGAAATCGAATCAAACTTCGGTATGTTTACGGAACAATCGAGTCCTTGGTGCAATCGTGCTTGATCGCTCTAGCGGCATAGACCTTCGTAGATACTTGGGCGATACCCTTCAAGCGTATCGGCTGAAATGGTTAGCCTGGCGTTTTCGATTTCAACGTGGGGACTATTACCTCTACCTGGCGGACTTAATTGACGCAACAGGAGGAACAAAAAATTTGTTCAGTATTTTTCAAGACGATGCGACCCGCATGCGCAGTCGGAATTGTCGAGCTGCGTTGAGTGAAATTTGGCTAGAGCGTTACCCCCTGTCTGGAGGTGATTTATTCGCGACATGGTTTGGTTCCTTTCCGCTTGAAGATTTGATCGCGATACAGAATGCCCAAAGTATGGGTGCCGACACGCTCGTCGCTACGTTTCGAAAGCTTGCAGGCATGTCTAAGCTACTTGATAGCGCCAAGATGATATTCGTGCAAACGGCTTTAGTTGGGTTTGTTG
>CAJBTJ010000285.1 GCA_903958565.1 uncultured beta proteobacterium | reverse complement strand
CGTCGCGCCCAAATCGCCGAACAGCTACAGGCCCAAACGCTCAAGCTTCAAGCCAGCATCGGAACAGGTCCAGAAGTGGACGCTCTGCTCGATGAGGTCACCGCCTTGGTGGAAGCTCCCGCAGTGTACGTCGGCACATTCGAAGAGCGTTTTCTGGACGTTCCCCAAGAATGTCTGATTCTAACCATGCGTCTGAATCAAAAATATTTCCCCCTCTTCAATAAAGACACCGGCGCCCTCACCAACCAGTTTCTGATTGTCAGCAACATGCCAACCGATAAGCCTCACGCGATTATCGAAGGCAATGAGCGGGTCGTGCGCCCCCGCTTGGCTGACGCACAATTCTTTTTTGAAACCGATCGCAAAACTCCCCTACATGCACGCGTCGCCCAACTCGACTCAATCGTCTATCACAATAAGCTTGGGACACAACTAGAACGTGTCAGTCGTGTGCGCGCGATCGCAGCCCATATCGCCAAAACACTCGGTGCCGACGCATCCCTAGCCGAACGTGCTGCCGAACTTGCCAAAGCGGATCTCACGACAAACATGGTGGGCGAGTTTCCAGAACTTCAGGGCATCATGGGCGCTTACTACGCCCGAGGTGACAACGAGGCACCGCAAGTCGTGCAAGCACTCGCTGAGCAGTACCGCATCCGTCTGGATACTCCCATCACTGCGTCCAATATGATCGCAGCGATATTATTTATCGCAGAGCGGGCAGAAACCTTAGTGGGAATCTGGGGAATAGGCTTAGCCCCTACCGGGGAGCGAGATCCTTTCGGTTTGCGTCGCGCTGCGCTGGGCCTCATCAGCGCTTTCGAGCAACTCACTGCAGGCGGAGTATTAAAAATACAAAACGCTGGCCCACTTTCACTTGAAGATCTTCTTGCCACCAGTGCCAAACAATTCCCAGCTGGAACGCTCGCCAAGCAGACCCTCCCGGAAGTCCGAGATTTCATTCTCGAGCGCTTACGTAACCAACTGATTTCACATCACGATCGACATGCTGTCGAAGCGGTGCTCGCTCTCACGCCACCACTGCACCAGGTTGTCGCACGCGTCGTGGCCGCAGAAAAATTTGCGCTGAGTTCCGGTGCCGCGAGTCTCGCGGCGGCGAATAAGCGGATTGGCAATCTCTTAAAAAAATCAGAAGGGCAACTGCCAGCTGTTGATGCAAAGCTCTTGACTGAACCTGCCGAACAAGCACTCGCCAAAGCAGTGGCACAAGCCCAACCCCTTGCCCAGCAACAATTTGAAGCGGGCGATTATGTCGCAGCCATGGATACACTCGCCCAAACCAGAGAAGCCGTTGATCTGTTCTTTAACGACATCATGGTGATGACCGATGACATCGCGGTGCGAAACAACAGATTGGCGCTCCTTGATCAGCTACATCGACTCATGAATCAAGTTGCAGATATCTCAAGGCTTGCCCCATGAAACTCATCATTCTCGATCGCGATGGTGTGATTAATGAGGATAGCGACGCATACATCAAACACCCCGACGAGTGGCATCCTCTGCCCGGCAGTCTAGAGGCGATCGCACGGCTGCATCAAGCGGGGTGGACCATTGCGATTGCCTCTAATCAATCTGGTCTTGCGCGCGGGCTTTTTGACATCACAGCGCTGACCGACATTCATCAAAAGCTTCGTAAGGCTCTCGCGACACTTGGCGGGAACGTAGATGCTATTTTTGTATGCCCACATGGCCCAGACGACAACTGCCTGTGCCGCAAGCCACTTCCTGGCTTATTTCAAGATATTGGCCACCGCTTTGACACGACATTAGAGGGCGTCCCTGCAATAGGGGACTCGCTGCGCGATCTACAAGCCTCGGCTGCTGCAGGTTGCGTGCCGTGGCTTGTACAGACGGGCAACGGCCTACAGACCGTAACCAAAGGTGGCTTACCCGCCGGTACACGCATGGCCAAAGATCTGGCCAACGCCGTGGACCAGATTCTGTCTGAGACCCATTAAATGATGCTTGCGATTCGCGCGACCGTTTTCACGCTGTTTCTAATTATCACGGTTATTCCCTACGCCTTTGCCTGCATGCTTTGGTCGCCACTATCCTTGAGCTGGCGCTACAAACTCACAATGGGTTGGCCTCGGCTTGCCGTCTGGGGAGCGAAAACAATTTGCGGTGTGCAATGGAAAATCCAAGGCTGGGAAAATCTCCCGCATGGACCTGCGATCGTGCTGTCAAAACATCAGTCCGCGTGGGAAACCTTGTTTCTACCCTCCCACCTTCCGCGCGAGGTGTGTTTTGTTTATAAGCGCGAATTACATCGTGTCCCGTTTTTTGGTTGGGGACTCGCGTTGCTAGCAATGATGCCTATCGACCGTAGCAAAGGTCGCGACGCCTTTGAACAGGTCGTTAAAGTGGGCCAAGAGCGCTTAAACGAAGGTCGCTGGCCGATATTGTTTCCCGAAGGCACCCGTATCGCTCCCGGAAAGACAGGACGCTTCAAATTGGGCGGTGCATTATTAGCAACACGTACTGGTGCTCCAATAATTCCCATCGCACATAACGCGGGCGAATGTTGGCCTCGCAATGCCTTCATCAAACGACCAGGTTGCATTACAGTATCTATTGGGCCCGTTATCGAATCAACGGGACTGACGCCAGAGCAATTGAATGAGAAAGTTCAAGCTTGGATTGAAGGTGAAATGCAACGATTAAACCCTGAGCGTTATTCGACATAATAATGAGCCAGCTCGAGCTTTTGCTTTCCGGTAAAGATAGCCCCAAGCCTAGCTGGACCATTGCGCCCGCAACCATTCCCCTTGGCGCTAAATGGCGTGTCGTAGAACATGGCGATCAAACGGTTGGTTTCATCCTGATGCGCTCGCGCCGACGCAGCATTGGCTTTGTCATTCTGGACGAAGGCTTACGTGTCACAGCCCCGAACTGGGTCACGCTATCGCAGATCGATGCGGCCGTCATCGAGAAAATGCCCTGGATTCTATCGAAGCTTCAAGACTGGCAATCGCGTAAACAACGCTTAGCGATGGCAGAGACACGCTGGCAATCCGGGGGTGAACTCCCCTATCTGGGATGTCGCATTGTATTGCGTAGCGGTGTGCCCGGACCACACGTTCCGCACGGCGCGCCCTACTTTGAAGGCGATGCGAATGCACCGCAAACTGGGCAAGCGCTTTGGCTGCCCTTACCAAACGATGCCGATACCCATCGCATGCGCGACATGACCCAGGCGTGGCTGCAATCCCGCGCCGCAATGTGGTTTGATGTACGCATCAAACACTTTCTCGCAAGCACTGGATTAACCATTCGACGTTGGCGACTATCGTCTGCTGCCACCCGCTGGGGTTCCTGCACCAGCGATGGAAACATCATGCTGAACTGGCGACTCATTCATTTCACACCCATGGTGATCGACTATGTCATTGCACATGAAATCGCGCACCTGCGGGAAATGAATCATAGTCAAGACTTTTGGTCAGAGGTGGAACAACTCTACCCAGATTTTCATCTCGCTAAAAACATACTGCGGCACCACACTCCAGACGGTATTCCCGAGATCTAACCAATAGATCGAAGGGTTATCATGGAAACTATCTCTTTCTTATTTCATTTTGGCTACCCCGAGGTCTCATTATGCGAATTCTTCACACCATGCTGCGCGTCGGCAATCTCGATCGCTCCATCGATTTCTACACCAAAGTATTAGGGATGCGCGTACTGCGCAGTACCGAATACCCCACTGGTCGCTTCACCAACACATTCGTCGGCTATCAAGATGAGCGCGACGGGCCGGCGCTCGAGCTCACCTACAATTGGGATACCGCCTCTTACGATCTTGGCACAGGCTACGGCCATATCGCTTTGCAAGTTGAAAATGCGTACGAGGCGTGTGATCGTGTCAAACAATTAGGTGGCAAAGTCACACGCGAAGCGGGCCCCATGAAGCATGGCTCGACCGTTATTGCATTCGTTGAAGACCCGGACGGGTACAAAATAGAATTTGTGCAAAAGAAATTTGACTAACGCGCTCTGATCGCGCTGATACTGCCCTCCACATGAAAATTGTCATCGCTCCCGATTCCTTCAAAGAGTCGCTATCCGCACCCGAAGTTGCGTTGGCGATCGAACGCGGTATTAGGCGTGCGCTTAAAACGGCGACGATCGTGCGCATACCGATGGCTGATGGTGGAGAAGGCACGGTTGAAGCGATATTAGGTGCCACAACAAGTGAACGCCGCATCAATACCGTGCTTGATGCACTTGGACGCCCGATTGAGGCCTCATGGGCGCGATTGCCTGAAGATGGCGCAGTCATAGAAATGGCGTGTGCCGCCGGCTTAGAACACATTCCCGCTGCCGAGCGCGATCCGCTGCGCGCAACGAGCTACGGCGTCGGACAGCTGATCAGTCATGCACTTGACTCCGGCGCACAGCATATCGTGTTGGGCCTTGGAGGCTCAGCCACCAATGATGCAGGTGCTGGGATGCTCGAAGCACTCGGTCTGCGCTTGCTAGACAAGCATGGCGCGCCTCTTGCGCGTGGCGGGCTGGCCTTGGCACAACTCGCCAAGCTAGACGCAAGCGCGCTTGATCCCCGCCTAGCAAATATCCGCGTCACGATTGCCTCCGATGTGAATAATCCTCTGTGTGGCTCCAAGGGTGCCTCAGCGATCTTTGGACCGCAAAAAGGCGCAACACCCGCTCAGGTACAAACGCTCGATGCAGCGCTCGCTCATTTTGCAGAACTGTGCGCTCAAACACTAGGTCGCGACATGCGCGACGCACCCGGCTCCGGCGCCGCGGGCGGACTCGGTTTTGCTGCGCACGCATGGTTGCGCTCGACATTCAAACCAGGCGCAGAGGTCGTGGCGGAGATTGGCGGCTTAGCACACGCAATTGAAGGTGCAGATTTAGTCATTACGGGTGAAGGGCGCATGGATGCGCAAACCTTGCTTGGCAAGACTCCAATGGGCGTCGCGCAGATTGCCAAGCGTGCAGGCGTTCCGGTTATCGCAATCGCGGGGTCGTTAGGAGATGGCTACCAAGCGTTATACGAAGCAGGTATCCATGCGGCGTTCAGTCTAGCCTCAGGGCCTTGCACACTAGCCGATGCTTGCCGCAACGCATCCACACTCCTTGAGGATCGCGCACAAGACATCATACGGGTGTGGCTCGCCAGCCGCCTAAGCGCGAACGCCGGCAGTAAATAGCGCATCCGTCATCCCAACGAAACCTGCGACTGAAACCTGCTCTGCACGCCAAGTGGGCATGACCCCAAGCGCCTCCCAGGGAATGAAGGCAGTCCACTCACCAAGCACCCCTCTCAGCATTTTGCGACGCTGAGAGAACGCGCGCTGCACAACTGTCGCGAAGAGCTTTTCATCTAGAGCCTGCAAACGCTCTGCACCCAGTGGAATCATTCTCACAATCGCAGAGGTGACACGCGGCGGCGGGTCAAAAGCCTCCGGCGCGACATCAAATAATTTGTGAATTTGGTAGCGGTACTGCAGCATGACACTCAGTCGGCTGTACTCTGAACCACCAGGCTGCGCCACCATCCTATCCACCACCTCTCGCTGCAGCATAAAGTGCTGATCACGCACATGATCAGCACAATCAACCAAAGCAAAGAGTAAGGGGCTAGAAATGTTGTAGGGCAAATTGCCAACAATACGCAATGCTTGACCGAACTGGGTGAAGTCTACCTGCAAGGCATCGGCCTGAACGACAGTCAGCCGATCAGCAGAAAAGCGCTGCCTGAGTCGAGCAGCGAGATCGCGGTCTATTTCAATTGCCGTGAGTTTTTCAAGTTGCTCAAGCAAGGGGGCTGTGAGCGCTGACAGTCCCGGCCCGATCTCAATCATCACATCGTTACGTTTAGGTGCAATCGCCCTCACGATGGCATCTACGACCGCTAAATCTACCAAAAAATTTTGGCCGAAACGTTTGCGTGCCTGATGAGCAGTCACGCGCTAATTCCTATTTAGCCGCTCAATTTTCTCGAGACGATTGTCGATGTAAGCCTGATTACGCACTCGCTGCAACCACGCATCAAATTCTGATTCGGAACGCCGAATAAATAGACGCTGCCGGACCTGGTTACGTAAATACTGATCTGCCATATCTTGCGTACGACGCTTCTCAACCAGGATCAGATGCCAGCCAAACTGACTTTGAACAGGCTGACTCAACTCACCTATGTTGAGCGCATTCATCGCTTTTTCAAATGGCGGAACCGTTTCGCCGGGATTCAGCCAGCCAAGATCCCCACCCTGTGGGGCAGATGCGTCATTCGAAAAGCGCCTAGCCAAATCACTAAAAGACTCCCCGCCCTGCACAATGCGCTGACGTATATCCGCCAGCCGTTGACGCGCGACATCATCTGTCATGACCGCCGAGCTCTTTAACAAGATATGACGCGCCTGGGTTTGCTGAACAGGCATCGGTCCTTTAGGTAACTGAGTATCCGGACCAGTTGGTGCCGGTGGAGGTGCCGGTTGCGCCTGGGGTGGAGGTGTACCCCCAGCACGACCCACTACCTTCAGGATGTGAAAACCATTTGGACTTTGAGTGATATTGCTAATTTGTCCATCAGGCACGTTCGCCACCGCTTTGAGGAAAAGATCCGGCCACCCACTCAGTGGACGCACACCGAGATCACCACCACGGCTCGCTTCCGGCCCCTCCGATGACGCCTTGGCGACATTTTCAAAACTCTCGCCCTTGCGAACTCGAGCAAGCAACTCTTGCGCTTTTTTGCGTAATGCAGCCACTTCATCAGCGGACGCCCCCTCAGGCACTCGTACCAAAATTTGCGCAATACCCATGATGGCCGGCTGCACGGCTTGCGGTTTCGGTGGGGGAGGCGGCGGCGCAGGTGCGGGCGTTGGTCGAACAGCAGGCAGACCGCCAGCTTCGCGAGCCTTTTGCTCGCGCAAGAAAGCGTCCACTTCAGCGTCGGTAATCAAAATCGTTCGGTCAACCACTAACTGCCTTAGCCGTTCGAGCAACAATTCGCGACGAATCAGATTTTCATAATCAGACCACGGTACACCCGCAGCCTGCAATTGCTGCCGCACCTGCGCGACGGTCGCGTTATTGCGTTTGACGATCGTCTCAATGGCAGTATTAATCATGTTCGGCGTGATCTGGATATTGAGTCGACGCCCCTCTTGCAATTCAAGTTTTTCAGTAATCAGTCTCTGCAGAACCTGGGGCTCCAGCACATTATCGGGCGGCAACTGCACGCGCTGTCCGCTCAGTTCTCTTTTAGCCAACCGCACGCGGGCCTCGAGCTCTCTTCGCGTAATGATCTCTTTATTCACAACAGCAACGATGGCGTCTGCATCACGCTCCCCCCCAGCCGCAGTAGCCCTGGGAGGTGGGGACTCCCGCGTCACCCCGCTCGAAGAAGGCTGCGCGGCAACCTGCATGCCCAGCGTAGCACCCATACAAAATCCAATCAGCGCCATCCAACAACGTAAGATTTTAATTATTCGCATCATTCGTACCTTTCAAATTTACTCACGCCCGGAACAGGCGGGTTGATGGGCTCGTAGTCAGGGATACTTCGCCCAATAATACCCATTGGGTTTTGACCTAAGTTGCCTAACCCACTTAGCTCTAGCTGAAAAAATATTGCGCTATTTGTTTGATCCACGCTGACCACATACCGCTGAAAAACGGCACGCCCCGTCCAGCAGCAATCGCCTTTGTACTCCAGACCCACTACGGCCTGCGTGACTTTGGGCATTGCAATGGTATTCGATGGATCAACCGCGCTGGGGGCATTCACTTTATTAAATGAATAGTCGACCCGCCCGATGGAATACCACTTTTTTGTTAACGGCCACTGAAAGCCAGCGCTCACTTGGTTTTGCCCCTGCGGCTGATACAAGGCATCCGGCGGCGGATTCACCTGATAACGATAAGATAAGGCCAGTGTAGCCAAGCGCTGGGGACGCCAGCGGCCAATAATCTGAGCTCGACTCAACTCACTTTTATAGGGGTTGTACTGGAGTAGGGACGACACATTCACTGTGTCGGTCAGTGCCGCACTGCCGCCCACCAAGAATTGAGACTTGGTATTGGTACGGGGAGCCTGAAATGGCAAGGTGACGTACTGATCCTCGAAGTAAAACTGCTGCGCGACCGATAACTGCAATCGCTCAAAACCGCTATTTGCATCAAGCCAGCGGCTCGTCAGGGCTAACGTAGCCTGATTTGCGTTTGCAATACGATCAAAGCCTGTAAAAATATTTTCCTGGAAAGCCGACGAAAAACTGAAATCGGCCATAGTCGTGTCATACACAGGAAACTGTGACTGATCCCGGTAGGGTACTCTCAAATAATAGACGCGCGGCTCAAGCGTTTGAAGGGCCGCCTTACCAAAGAAAGTCGTATCGCG
>CAJBTJ010000284.1 GCA_903958565.1 uncultured beta proteobacterium | reverse complement strand
GCACACCCGCCTCACCTTCTAGATGCGCGGGGGTCACGGCACGACCACGAGCGGTCTTGGCAGTCGTTTTGGCAGCGTCCAAGGACTCGCTCGGCACTGGGTCTGCCGGGGCCTCAGCGCCTGCAGGCGTCCCAACGACTGGTGCAACGGCTACTGACTCAGGCGCAACCTCAGGCTTTATCTCAGACTCTGCCACAGGTTCAGATGCAGGGGCGACCGAAACAGTTTCTGTCGGAGTGATCTCAGCGGAAGCGGCAACCTCAGGAGCCTGCGTTGGCGCAGCCACGTCAGAAGTCTGCACAGCCGTCTGCGCAACATCCGCAGTCTGTTCGACCACAGCTGGCCTCGCAAGCGCTGGAATATCTGCAGCAGGCACCACCGGTTCTATGGACACCGCAGCAACGGGAGCAACATCTGTTGTTTCTGGTGTGTCACGCTTAACGAACACACGTTTTTTACGAACCTCTACCTGAATCGTGCGCGACTTACCCGAGCCGTCTGCTTGGCGAATTTCAGTAGTCTGTCTGCGCGTGAGCGTAATTTTCTTACCCTCAGTTGCGCCATGCGAACGACGCAGAGACTCGAGTAGTCGAGCTTTGTCGCCGTCCGTGACATTATCGTCTACCGACTTGAGATCGACGCCAGCACCGCGCAACTGCTCTAGCAGTACGTTGGGAGGCATTTTCAATTCGATAGCGAACTGGGCGACTGTGTTACTCGACATTAGACTCTCTCTTACCTATTTACAGCGTTACAACTTCAGGTGTAATTCAAAGCAACCGCTGAACGCACTAGTTCTCAAACCAGTGTGCACGCGCTGCCATAATGATTTCGCTCGCAGCGGCCCCATCTAATCCGCTCATCTCCGACAACTCATCCGTTGCGAGCTCGGCTAAATCGTCACGCGTCTTGATATTTGCAACAGCTAACTTCGCAACCAATTCAGGGGTCATGCCCTCGAGCGTCAATAGATCTTGCGCCGTTTCAACACGCTCTTCTTGAGCGATCGCCTCGGTCAGCAGCGCATTACGCGCACGTGTGCGCAACTCATTGATCGTGTCTTCATCAAACGATTCGATTTCCAACAATTCCTGCATCGGCACGTAGGCAATCTCTTCGAGCCCAGTGAAGCCTTCATCAATCAAGATATCAGCGACTTCTTCATCAACATCAAGGCGTGACATAAAGGTGGACCGCAGCGTCGCACGCTCTAACTCTTGGCGATTCTGACTTTCTTCCGGCGTCATGATATTGATTTGCCAGCCGGTCAGCTCAGAGGCCAAGCGGACGTTTTGTCCTTTGGAACCAATCGCCTTAGGCAAGTTTTCTTCGTCTACGACAACGTCCATCGCGTGACGATCTTCGTCAACCACGATTGACTCTACGTTTGCTGGCGCCAGCGCGCCGATCACAAATTCGGCAGGATCATCCGACCACAGCACGATATCGACCTGCTCACCGCCAAGTTCGTTACGCACGGCAGTCACGCGTGAACCACGCATCCCGACACATGTACCAATTGGGTCGATCCGCTTATCGTAGGCAATCACTGCGATCTTGGCCCGCACGCCTGGATCGCGCGCAGCGCCTTTGATCTCGAGTAAGCCTTGCTCGATTTCAGGCACTTCGTTTTCAAACAGCTGTTGGATAAATTCTGGCGCGGTGCGCGACAGAATGACCTGCTGCCCCCTCGCAGTGCGATCGATTTTGAGTACATAGGCGCGTACACGATCACCCACCCGAAGGTTTTCTTTCGGGATCATTTCGCTGCGAGGCAAACGCGCTTCTATTTTGCCTGTTTCAACGATCACGTCGCCCTTATCCATGCGCTTGATCGATCCCGAAACGATTGTCTCGCCACGATCGAGGAAGTCGTTCAAGATCTGCTCACGCTCGGCATCGCGAATACGCTGCAAGATTGCTTGCTTGGCCGCCTGGGCACCAATGCGCCCAGCCTCGATGGGCTCTAGGGCCTCTTCGATATATTCGCCGACCTCGATATCCGAAACGATCTCTTGGGCATCTGACAACATTTCTTGCTGATCAGGCTCTTGGAGACCCAATTCATCCGGAACGACCAGCCAGCGCCGAAACCCCTCATGCTCGCCCGTTATCCGGTTCACCGACACACGGATGTCCGCATCGTCTTTAAAGCGTTTTTTCATGGCCGAAGCCAACGCGCCCTCAAGCGCATCAAACACCACGTCACGGGTCACGTTTTTTTCACGCGCCAACGCATCAACTAACAGAAGAATTTCGCGACTCATCGCTTTTTGCCCTTGAAATCCAAGACTGGATCCAGCTTGCCACGCTCCACGTCGCTAAACGCAAAGCCCACTTGCCGAAACTCACCCTTTTTTGCCTCAAACTCGATACCGAAAGGCTTAGACTGCGCCTCGGCACCTGCTGTACTGATCGACCCACTCAGGTCAACAAGCACACCCGAAAAAACCTTTTGATTATCTACTGCCTCGCGCAACTTCACTTCAACACGCTCACCCACAAACCGCTTGAAATCAGACTCGGTTTTAAGCGGCCGGTCCACCCCAGGCGAACCGACCTCGAGCCGACGGTAATCGATGTTTTCAACCTCGAACACACGCGACAAATGTTTGGAGACCTGTTCACAGTCTTCGATACGTACGCCCTCAGGGCGATCAATCGTGACGCGCAACAATCCCAATGCACCGCGTTCGATATCGATAAATTCGATATCTAACGATGCGAGGGCCTGCTGCGTAAGAGTAAAAAGATCTGCCATACACTCAAAAAAAATGGGCTGAATAACAGCCCATTTACAACTAGTTAAGACATGACTACGATGCTCAGGCCGAATCAGCGCTACGCCAACAGCAACCGGACTACGGAACCGCGCACAATAACTGCGCAAGCAATCCCTACACCACCGCGATTCAAAGCCTATTTGCGCACAAAAGTAAATACGCATTAGCCCATGATTCTAGCATGAAAGCGACAATTTTTCTTGTCGTGACAATCATTTGGCGGCTTGCGGACGCCCTATGAACGATCACCTCTGGACGACTTTGAGAATCCTAAGCGAGACTCGTGCGCTGAAGGCCCTTTAGGTTGCCAGTCATCTCCCTTGGGCCCCGATCCAGATGCTCCTGAATTTTCCTTAGGTCGGGAGCGCCCTTGCCCACGCGGCTTACCGGGACCGCGAGGACCACCCGCGTTCTTCGGAGGTCTGCCACCCGCGCCACCCGGAGCACCACTGCCACCAGCCGGTCCCCGCGGACGAGGGCCCTCACTACGCGGCCGACCAGCCTCTAGTGGTGCGGACTCACCCGCGACACCTGGCTGCCCAGACGCGGGACGCCCGCCGGACCGACCGCCCGGACGTCCGCGCCCACCTGGCTTTGCGCTAGGACCACCCTGACCACCCGGCCGGCCACCGGATCGCGCATTAGGAGCGCCTCCCGGCTTGCCGGAACGGCCTCCACGTCCCGCACCCTGCCCGCCACCCGGATGACCATTGGCGTAGCCTCCGCCCACAGTCAACACCGTGGGCGCTGACTCAGTCGGATGCGTAAACGGCGCCGGCTTGCCGGAACGGCCGCCCTGGACCTTACCCCGTCGCCCCATGCGCGCACCGTGGCTGCCATTGCGATCCATCGTGCCGAAACCTGGGGGCAAAGCGCTATCGTGCGATGTGGGTTGCTTCGGGGCACGCGATCTACCGTCTCCAGACTCATCATCATCACGCAGCAAGCCGACCTGTATCATCAAGGCGCTGACCAATTTTGGATCCAACTCTTCCCAACGACCACGACGTAGCGTCGTTGGCAACACAATATCGCCAAAGCGCGTACGGATCAGGCGACTCACCGTCAAGCCAACCGACTCGAACATTCGACGTACCTCGCGGTTGCGCCCCTCGTTGAGCGTGATGCGATACCAACGATTGCTGCCTTCGCCGCCTAAGAACTCAATCATTCCGAAACTGGCTGGGCCGTCGTCAAGCTCGACGCCATCCAACAAAGATTGGCGCTGCTGCGGCCCAAGCTCTCCAAGCACGCGCACTGCGTACTCGCGCTCATTACCATAGCGGGGATGCAACAACCGGTTCGATAAGTCACCAGAGGTCGTCAGAATCAGCAGTCCTTCCGTATTTAAATCCAGACGCCCAACAGACAACCATTTGCCAACCTTCATCTTAGGCAAACGCGCAAACACATTGGCACGACCACCCGGATCATCGTGGCTCACGATTTCGCCAGCAGGCTTGTGATACAAAATGACGCGCGGCGGTTTATTGGTATTGGTACGTGTGATCGGTCTACCATTCACACGCACTAAATCGTTGGTCCCCACACGCTGACCGATATGCGCCGGCTCACCATTGACCGATACGCGACCCGCAATAATAAGCTCTTCCATCTCGCGCCGCGAACCAATGCCCGCATCTGCCAAAAGCTTATGCAGCTTTGGCATTAACAGATCACTGTTTAAATATTTGTTCAGGCGCTGCTCGCTCCGGTCGGTGCTGCCCAGATAAGACAGCGCCTCCTGCGCCTCCTTTTCGGCTTCGACAGGGTCACCTAGATCCACCGTATCGGCCTGATCCTGCGCGGCATCAATCGACAAATCCGTCACAGTATTTCTAACAGGCGCTGCAGCGCCTTCTGCTGCCGACGCCTCAGGTGCGTCACTACGACGACGCCTAAAAGGCGTGCGCAACTTGCGTCCGCGCGACTTTGCCGGCGATGCCGCCGCACCCTCTGGAGATTCTTGTGATTCAGAGACCTGTTCGGGCTTTAAGACTGACGCCTGATTGTCAGGATGCTCGGTATTCGAATTAGTCACTTGGACTCCAGATTTGATGGGGGCACTGATGTAGGAATTTCAATTTCTTGCTCAGCAGAATTCTCTTGAATCACTGAGTCCTCTTGTTCAGCCAGATCTCCTCGCTCAGCAGAGTCTGTTTGCAATGCGTCGGTCGCCTCTACTAAGTCTAGCGGTAACGAGTCAACAACATCCGTTGCGTGCGCTGCGCTCTGCGTCAGCAAGAGGTTGCTCGCAGTCATGCCGCCTTCCAGCACGAGCGATTGCAAGGCTTCACTAATTTCTGCCTCGCCCAGGGCAGGCAGCTCATCGAGCGCGCGTAAGCCTAAGTCATCTAAAAATTGACGCGTCGTACCAAGCAAACCAGGACGCCCCGGACCGTCGCGATGGCCAATCACGTCAACCCACCCGCGATCCTCGAGTGTTTTGATGATTTGCGACGAAACCGTCACGCCGCGAATATCTTCGATATCGCCACGTGTGACCGGCTGACGCCACGCAATAATCGCGAGTGTCTCCATGACCGCACGCGAATATTTCGGCACACGCTCCGGACTCAGACGCTCGAGGTGACGCTGCATTCCTGCTCGGCTCTGAAATCGCCAGCCGCTTGCGAGCTCGACTAGCTCCATGCCGCGATCAAGCCAAACCTGCTGTAAGCCTTCAAGCAGCCGCGTCAACTGCGCTCCAGTAAACGAAGGCTCATCAAACAACTTGAATAACTCATTGAGCGGCATCGGTCCCGAGGCGCATAGCAATGCCGTCTCTATGACTTTTTCCGCATGCGCGAGAACCTGTGAATCGATCTCGGTTTCTACAACGATCACTGCCGTCATTGCGAGATCACTGACCTGGTCGCTAGGTTGCGCGTCTTCCGTCGGAACTTCATTGTCACTGCCGTGCTTGTTGTCTTGCTGACCATTCATAAGTCTTTCATTTCCTGTTAAGCGCTCTAGGCAACTTGTCCTAAAGTCGTATGTAGGCTATACTTCTTTTCCTCAGACGCGGGGTGGAGCAGTCTGGCAGCTCGTCGGGCTCATAACCCGAAGGTCGTAGGTTCAAATCCTGCCCCCGCAACCAAATACAACTGGTCGATCGCTTTTGGCGCTCGGCCAGTTTTATTTTGTAGATCCCGTTCAGCCGTCAATTTAATATTTATCTAACTGGATCACTGCGCAACCATCCTGATCGCAGAATTAACCTGCAAGACGTGAAAGTCTCTGTGGACACGCTTGCTGTCTTAGTCAGATCGGAGCAATTGAATCGTTACGGTTTGAACCAACGCCTCACGCATAGCGTGCATGGCTAACGCCCAAGATTGCGCAGAGTAAACAAATTGGCAATCTGGCTGAACCTAGTTCATACATATTTTTTACAACGCCCGCGCTTTTCATTCGCACCAGCGATTTCGTCTCACGCGCATTGATTCCACGCTTTACCCCACGTGACGCGATGAACTTACTGCAATATGGTTACAGCGATTGAAGTCAAGTGTAACGCACTTCCCCCTCTAATCTCAAGCCTTTTAACCAAGACTGAGGCTATTTACCCACTAACCGTGATTTAGCAGGGCCCGGCAAAAGACTCATATCCGCCGCAAGGGATTCAGAAAACAAACGCACCACACCAATTTCTGGAGACACCGCTAAGACAGCTCTCTGAATCTTCTCGAAGGCGGTCTCAAACGTTCCGATTGCCCAGCCTGCGGGCTGATTGACAACCACACAACCAATAGGCAACAGATCATGGCGCGCGCCGACAGGACCACTCGACACACCGAACAGGATTTCGCGCAGCCGCCGCACATCAAACTCCGACGGGTCGAGCACCCATAAGGTGGCTTGATACACAAACCTCTGTCCTAGAAAAGGCGTGTGCTTTAAAGTCTGTTGGAGCTGTTCGGCACGGATGCTGCCTGAGTCGATTAACCCCCGCTCAAGTCGCTCTCCGCGTTCAGACAAGGCGCTCAAAAAAATACTGCGTAACGCGTCGCCCAACCCACTGCGCAACCCACAACAGAGACAGTCCTCGTCTACTGTCCCCATGGCGCCATCAAACCACTGGACGTCAACCCCATCAAAAGCATCGATAGACTCGGGGCGCTGCGCCAGCAACTTAAAGCATTGCGGCGGTAACTGCCCCAACCATCGGCTCACAAATAAGCGTCTCAGAGCGCTCTGCTCACCACACACCAGCGTGAGCGGCACGCGCCCGATTGCCTTGGACGAGGAATAAAACATCAATCCAGCGAACGAGGCCACTTAAATGCGGAGGGCTCTTTCTTTAAAAATCGCTGCACAGCATCCGTATGCCACTGACTCGTGCGCGCCACCGCTTGGCCATCCGCCTCAATGTCCATCATGACTTCCAGCGAACTATTCAACGACGCATTGAAGGCTCGTTTTGTCATGGCCAGCGCGGCGGGAGCCGCTTGCGCGAAGCAATGCGCCATCTGTTGCGCGCGCTCAAGTACGCGCCCCTCCGGGAGTACCTCTAGGACAATCCCCAAATCTTTTGCCTCTTGTGCACTCAACTCTCTCGCTGAAAAAGCGAGCTCTTTGGCGCGTTGCAATCCGACAATGCGAGGCAGCGTATAAAACGCCGCGCAATCAGGAATCAAGCCGAGCTTCATAAACGACAAGCAAAACCGACTGCTTGGCGCAGCCAATACGATATCTGCCGTGAGCGCCAAACTAAATCCCGCACCATAGGCCGCGCCTTCAACTGCGGCAATGACAGGGATCTCGAGCCGAATAAGTGTCTCGATCCAGGAAAGATAGTCATGACGCATGCGATACCGACCGTCCTCAGGGCTCAGTGTCCCCGCGCCCATGACGCTGATGTCTCCGCCGGCACAGAATGTTGCACCCGCACCCGTGATAATTAAGGCACGCAAGTCTCGCTGACGGGGCATGGACGCCACCACCTCTTTGAGTTCCTCACGCATCACAGCATCGATCGCATTTTTGCGCTGCGGACGATTGAGGGTCAAGGTCCCTACGCCGCCACTGACTTCGTATTGAATCGTTTCCAACTTATCACTCCTATCTAAGGCGCGCCATTTAGGGCGCACATTTAATAATCTGACCGCACTTAATCCGGCAATTTCAGTACATGTTTCGCCAGAATCTCCTTCTGCACCTCAGTGCTGCCACCATAAATCGTGGAAGGGATTGAATTCAGCATGATAGCGGGAACATTCAATCCCGCGGGCGCGAGCTCCGCATTGAGCCCCGAGGCGCCATGCTCTTGCGCATATTCCACCATCAGTGCACAAATCCGTTGATAGGTGTCCGTTCCCCATATTTTCAACAGAGACACACTTGGCGGCAACGCCTCGCCGCGCTTCACCATATCCGCATAATGTGTGTAGCCTGAGACTTGGTCCGCAACATCCAACATCAGCTCAGCGTAGCGCGAAGAAAACACCGGATCTGCAAATAGACCCAAAGTTTCTGCCATAGTCGAGAGTTGGCTCATCGCGTAGCGCGATTGCTTGGGGCTGCCAAGAAAGATTCTCTCAAATCCCAACAAAGCCTTTGCGATGGCCCAGCCTTCGTTAAGCTCCCCGACCAAATTCTCAGCGGGTACGCGCACATTATCAAAGAAGACCTCACAGAATTCCTCGTAACCCACAATATCTTTGATCGGCCTGATCGTGATCCCCGGGGCTGACAAATCAATCAGCAAGAAACTGATGCCAGACTGCTTTTTCGCGTCCTTGTCGGTGCGCACCAAGGCGAACATATGCGTTGCATCCTGCGCAAGCGTTGTCCATATTTTCTGGCCGTTTACAACAAACACGTCGCCCTCTCGCACGGCTTCAGTCCGCAACGAAGCCAAATCCGATCCCGCACCAGGCTCAGAGTAGCCCTGACACCATACGTGCTGACCCGCAATAATCTTTGGTAAAAATCTTTCTTGTTGTTCAGGGCTTCCGCGTTGGATCAATAACGGGCCGATCATGACGATTCCCATGTCCGGGGCACGCGCAACACCGTACTGCTCCTGCTCTTCCACATAGGCAATCATCTTTTCTGGCGACAAGCCCATTCCACCAAAACGCTTAGGCCAGGCCGGAGCCACCCACCCTTGGCTAGACAAGGTCGCGTACCAATCTTTGATTTCGTGCCAATGTAGGCGTCGCGGCACATTACGCAGCGATTCAGGGTAATTTTTGGCATAAAAACTACGCAGCATTTGTCGAAAATCTGTCTCCGACATTGCGTCCCAATCTGCATCCACTGGAAAATCTGTTTTGATGTCCGTTGATGTAATCACGGATTCAGGCGCGGACTGCTCAAGATAACGTTGACGATGCGCGTTCAAGTTTCCAAGCTGCGCTGATAGTTTTAATGCCCGCTTGAAATACAAGCCGATGTCACACTCATCGGTAAAGCCCATTGCGCCATGAAACTGTATCGCCATACGTGTCACCAATAGCGCTGCGTGAATCGTCCGCGCTTTAGCACGACTCGCCAAAACAGCCAGATCACCGCCCTGCTCAATTTGTGCAAGAACGTCCTGCACACACGCGGAAGACAACTCGACTTGAATGTACGCATCGACCGCGCGATGCTTTAAGGCTTGAAAACTGCCAATCGCTCGGCCAAACTGTTTGCGCGTAACCATATAATCTAGTGTTAGGCTCAGCGACCGTCGCATCACGCCCAGCAACTCTGCCGACTGAACGACGCGTGCTCGGTCATTCGCACGATCAACAAGCGCAAAAATCTCGTGCCCTTGCATCAGAACATGCGATGCAATCACGGCAACCTTGTTTAGGCTCAAGGTACCTGAGGGCAAGCCATCCACCCCTTGCAGGTCCTCACACACAACGCCCGTTGCCTGAGCAGGCACCCACACTAGAACAGGCTCGGACTGCCGCATCGCCAGAACTATCCAGCCATCGGCACCTCGCCCCGGGCTCACAAATGTTTTTTTGCCCGACAGTTCGTATGCATCGCCTTGTGTAATCAGCTGCGTAGCCTGCCCCTGCGCAGCTTGCATTTGCCCAAGCTTTTCTTGCCAGGCTAAGCCTGCCACACACGAACCATCCACTAAGCACTCAAGCAGCTGACCACGCAGAGCACTGGATGGACAGCCCGTCAGTGCCGTCGCGACCTGCACCGCTCCAGCGATATAGGGCTCCGGAAAGAGCGCTTGTCCCACCTCTTGTGCGATAGCAGACATCTCCCGCAACCCCAAACCCAACCCACCATCGTCCTCGGGAACCAACACTCCCAACCAACCTGCATTCGCAATCTCTTGCCACGCCGTACGATCAAATCCCGTTTGCGTATCACTTAGCCCCCGCAACCGCGCGACCGCTGCATTGCGGCTTAACAAATCACGCGCACTATCGCTAAATGCGTCGATCGCGTCAGCGTTCATTAAGAATCTCCTTTATTGTTCGACTTGATTGTATGAGTTTCAAAAAAATGCGGCAAAATACCTGTCTTGCTTTACAAATGATCCGATGAAGGTACCCAGATGATCCAAACCACACAACAACAAATCGTTGACGAGGCCATGATGTCTCGTCACTCAATGCGTGCCTTTTTGCCCACGCCTGTGTCCCACGAAGACATTGAAAAGATGTTCGAAGTCGCCGCACGTGCCCCCTCTGGTTCGAATACGCAGCCCTGGAAGGCCTATGTATTGACCGGTGCGATCAAAGAGCGACTGTCCGATGCCATCGTGGACATCTACAACGACAAGTCACGCTTCGAAGCTCTCAAAGAAGATTACCGCTATTACCCAACCGAATGGGAGTCCCCTTACATTGATCGGCGTCGTAAAGTCGGCTTAGCCCTTTATAAGTTATTGGGACTCGGACGCGACGACAAAGCAGGCATGCACGCCCAGCACGGAAAAAACTACAGATTCTTTGGTGCACCCGTAGGCATCATCTTCACGATTGAACGCAAGATGAATACTGGCTCTTGGCTAGATTTTGGCTGCTTCTTACAGAGCTTTATGGTGGCAGCTCGTGGTCGCAATCTTGATACCTGTGCGCAGGCCGCCTTCAATCGTTTTCATCCCGTTATCCGAGAGATCGTTGGAATTCCAGAGGGCGAAATCGTCATGTGCGGACTCGCACTCGGCGTCGCGGACATGAGCAAAATCGAAAACTCATTGGTGAGTGAGCGCGAACCCGTAGCGAACTTTGTTAAGTTTCTGGACTGAGCCTAGGAGCGCGCATGCGCATCCGCACTTAACGATCGAAGCGTTTTTCCCACGCTTCGATTTCATCGATACCCAGTGCTGCGTTGTACTGGGCAGAGTTGAACATTTGTTTTGCAAAACCCTTCATGTTGCCTTCTTTCGACAAATGCCCGAGTGCAGCCGTCATCGCAAACCCAAAAGCGCCGCGCGCCATGGCTGGATAAATGCCCAAATCAATACCGGCATTTTTCATTGCGTCAAACGATAGGTCAGCTAACCCGCCACCACTATCCATATTCACCACAACAGGTACAGAGACTGAAGCCTTGATAGTGGCAATATCGTCCATGAGTGAAGGACTCTCCTTCAGTTCAACAAAGACCGCATCTGCGCCCTCTTGAGCAAACGCACGCACTCGACGGATCGCCTCAGGCAAACCAAGCGCACCCGCCGAATCCGTGCGCGCAATCAATACAAATTCTGCATCGGAACGGGCCGCACTAGCCGCGGCGATTTTTGACACAGCTTCGTCAAAATTCAACACCGAACGATCACCAGGCATCTGCGCGCAGCGCTTCGGTGAGATCTGATCTTCCATGTGAATCGCTGCGACACCGGCTGCTTCAAACTCGGCAATCATCCGCCGCACGTTCACCACATTGCCATACCCTGTATCCGCATCACAAATTAGGGGAATACTGACAGACCCTGCGACCCGGCGCGCATGATCTGTCATCAAGGTCAAATCGATTAAGCCCACATCGGGTCGCCCAAGAAGACTCGCAGACACCCCATTGCCCGTCATGTACACCGCTGAGAATCCGGCTTGCTCAACCAAACGCGCCCCATAACCATCATAGATTCCGGGTGCACGCACAGCCTGCTTGCCCTGCAACAACTCACGTAAGGCTCGTCTTTTTTGCGTAGCGGTCACGATCGTCATGCAAACTTCCAGTCAGGATATTTTTTAAGGAAAGGAATCAAACCGCCCAAGGACAAAATAGCAAGGATCTCTTTTGGCAAGGGATGGGCTTGCCGAACGGTCCGACCCGCCACAAACAGTTCGCCTTTTCCAAAATCGATGTCGATGGCCTGCTCGGCACCAATCTGATCTGTATCGCACTCAAAGACAGGTAATCCATTATTAATCGCGTTACGGAAAAACTGTCTTCCAAAAGATTTCGCAACAACGGCACGGATATTCATCGCATGGAGCACATGCGTGGCCTGTTCACGAGACGAGTTGATTCCAAAGTGATGTCCTGCTATCAAAATACCCCCCGCACTCGCATTCAATTGGGTCGCTAGGTTTGGCGAGAGTTGTTCAAAGGCGTGTTGCGCGACATACGCGACATCCTTACCTGGCAAGTACTTATTCGAACAGTGTATGTCTGTGTTGACATCATCGCCGAGCACAAAGCTAAGCCCAGTAATTTGTAAAGTCTGCGCGGTCGTCATGCTGCAGACCTCCAGGTTCCACCCACCACCTCGCGCGGATCCGTGATGCGGCCGGTCAAGGCTGAAGCCGCTACCGTTGCCGCAGAACCTAACCAGATATCCGCATTCTTATTACTTAAGCGACCCTTAAAATTTCGATTTGCCGTTGAAATCACCGTGTCGCCGTCTCCAGGCACCAAGCGATTCGTGATGCCCACGCAGGTACCGCAGCCTGCCGACTCAAAAGAGGCGCCCGCCGTAGTCAGCACCTCAATCAACCCCTCTCGTAATGCGGCCAAATAAATTTGACGTGAGGCAGGCGTCACGATCATTCGTACGCCTGGTGCTAATTTCTTTCCTTTTAGAATCGATGCAGCCTGACGGATATCATCTAGACGACCGTTTGTGCAGGTTCCAATCAACGCAAATTGAATCTTTTGGTCTACGACCTCCGTGACGGAAACGATGTCGTCCACCTCATGCTTACGCGCAAGCTGCGGGGTCAGACTTGATACGTCAAAATCGATCTGCTCTAAATACTGTGCATCTGGATCAGCGAACACTGGGGCGGGTGCTTTTGCGCCATGCGCCTGCAACCAAGCGAAAGTCTTTTCGTCTGCCTCGAGAATGGCCGCCATGGCACCCAACTCCGCGGCATGATTGCAAAGCGTCATGCGGTCGTCTATCTCCATGGCCTCTACCGCAGAGCCGACATATTCGATGGCGCGGT
>CAJBTJ010000283.1 GCA_903958565.1 uncultured beta proteobacterium | reverse complement strand
TTAACTCAGCGCGTGACATTTTTTGCCAATGTAGGACATCGTCAATCCCTAGTTGAGTCAGTCTTGCTACATACTCAGGATCTGAGGCAATTTCTTTTGATACTGTCCATAGTTTTTGAGCGATATCGTTAGGCGTTCCCGTGGGCACGGCAAGACCAAACCAAGCGCTGAGATCGAATTCTTTGTATCCCAGTTCGGATAGGCTGGGCACTGCAGGGAACGAAACCGTTCTCTTCATGCTCGTGACCGCGAGAGCACGTAAGCGACCGTCGTCGATCATTGGTTTGCCATTGGCGGGTGGATAGAACAGATAATCAATCCGACCGGCTATCAAGTCTGTAATGGCTGCAGGGCCCGAGGTGTAGGGGATGTGCGTCGTGCGTATCTTTGCCACCGAATTCAGATACTCTGCCGACAAGTGGTTCAACTGACCACTACCGGTCGTACCAAACGATAGTTTGTCTGGGTTCTTGCTTGCGAAATTAACAATATCCGCCACCGACTTCCAGGGTGAGTCGGCTTTGACAAGCAGCGCAACGGGCGTCAAACAGATGAGGGCGACTGGCTCTAGATCGGCGATCGGGTTGTAGGTGAGGCCTTTTTTGCGAAACAACTCTGGATTGATGGCAGAGGGGCCGGTGTTGGTCACCAAAATGGTGTAGCCGTCCGCGGGTGATTTGGCCGCAGCAGAGTAGGCGATCGCGCCGCTTGCGCCACCTTTGTTATCGATCACGACAGGCTGTCCAAGTTTTTTTGATAAGCGTGTGCCGAACTCTCGACCGATAATGTCAGCAAAGGATCCTGCGGGTGCGGGAACGATCATCTTGATCGGTCGATCCGGATAGGTTTGCGTCATGCCGATCGCAGGACTGATGCATAGTGTGAGTAGGGCTAAAAACTGTTTGAATGGTCGATTAGTCATCATGCTCTCCGCAAGGGTGCTGGTTTAATTGATGCTGCGTGTCTTGTCGTTCCAATACACAGCGCGTAACGCTTTCTTATCTAGCTTTCCAAGAGAGGTCAGGGGCAGTGTCTGGACGAAATCCACTGTCTTAGGTGCTTGGACCGCACCCTTGGCCGCTTTCACTCTTTGGGTAAGTTCTTGTGCAGACACATCGCAACCCGCTTTGAGTACGACGACTGCTTTAACCGCTTCGCCCCAGTCTGCATCTGGGATGCCAATGACAGCAACCGAGGCGACAGAAGGGTGTGAGGCGATGACATCTTCTACTTCTTTGGGATACACGTTAAAGCCACCGCTAATGATCATATCTTTTGCGCGATCAACGATAAAGAAATAACCACGTTCATTCTGATAGGCCAGGTCGCCTGAGTAGAGCCAACCGTGTCTGAGTGCAAGCGCTGTGAGCTCTGGTTCTTTAAAGTAGCCTTTCATCACCAGGTCGCCACGAATGCAGATTTCACCGACCGTGCCTCGAGGGACTTCGTGCCCGTCGTTGTCTAATATTTTTACGGTGACTCCGGGGTATGGCTTGCCAGCCGAAGCAAGCAAGGAATCATCTAAGTGATCAACATCGGACAAGCTCAGTACGGTGCTAGGTGCTTCAGTGAGCCCGTAGTGCTGAATCAAAATAGGGCCAAGGAGCTGCCTGGCCTGTAAAAGCCTTGGCGGTGAAATGGGTGCTGCGCCATACATCAGCATGCGCAGGCCTGCTTTGGCCAAGCGACTGCTCTTGGGATGATCAAGCAGACGATAGATCATGGTTGGAACGAGGTACAAGGCGTTAGCAGTTCCGGCTTCAACGTCAATAATAAGTCTGTCTGGGTCGAAACCATCATGAAGCACGATCGTGCCGCCATGCCACAGCACGGGGACAATCATTGAGCCGGCGGCATGCGATAGGGGCGTGGAGCACAGTAGGCGCAGATCGACCCAATTGTGACCCGCCATTCTAAAGAGCGCATTGGTTGCGAGCGAACAGGTCGTACCCATCACCCCTTTCGATTTGCCTGTTGTACCGCCTGTATAAATCAAACGAACGATATCGTCGGGTTCGCTGAGGTCAGTCAAGATTGAGCTGATCGCGGGGTCAAAGTCATCCCAAATGCCTGTTGCATCTGGGCCGGTGTCGTGACTAAAAATATCGAATGCTTGTGTGGAACGTTGCTTCAGTTCTTTGGCGCGTTGTGACCGAGCCTCGTCTACGATCAGTATCTTGGCTTCACAGTTATTCAAGATGTAGAGTTGGTCCTCAATACCACCGAGAGGCTGAAGCGCAACAGATCTGAAGCTGCCGATATAGCAAGCCGCCATCACGACAAAAACATCTGCTCGATTGCCGCACATCTGCACCACGGTGTCGCTGCGCTTTAACCCTAACTGTTCAAAGCGTTGCAACAGGTAAGCGATTCGTCGTGCGATGGTCTCGTAGGTGATGTGCGTACCATCAGGATTGACGAAGGCTGAGCGAGTCGGGTAACGGCTCAGCAAATTTACAATCATGCTGCCCATCGTTGGGCCAGAGTAGGTCTTGTCTAGTAGCGATTCACTAGAATTTTTCATGTTGAACTCTATTGTTGTGGTGCGATTGTTTTAATAGCAGTGTCTCCGCAGCAAAAGGTAACTGACTACCAATCGATTGGCAAGTGTTGTTCTGCTGGGGTTGTATGATTCTCTACAATCATTAGTATTCGCAAACAAAACTAAATTTAATAAGACTGAATGCCGAGGGGATAAGCAATGAAAGGGATCGTATTTGCAGGCCACAGCAAAATTGAGTATCTCGACTTTCCTGATCCGACGCCGGGGCACGATGAGGTCGTGCTGGAAATCAAGGCCTCTGGTATGTGTGGTAGCGATCTTAAGTTTTATCGCGCTCCACGCGGCGAGGGCCTCAAGGCACTTGGCTATAACGACGCACCGCCGGTCGTCGCTGGACACGAGCCCTGTGGCGTGGTGGTTGCAGTTGGCG
>CAJBTJ010000282.1 GCA_903958565.1 uncultured beta proteobacterium | reverse complement strand
GGCGCTTCCCGCCTGTCATACGACCGACGCTGCGGGGTGATCGTCCCAACATGAACTACGGGCTGTTTCGCGATAACGAGCTACACACTGACGTGATCAGTGATGACTTGGTGGTGATGCACCTTCAATATTCCACGCAATGGGATAGCTTGGCGCATGTTGGGTCTCGCTTTGATGCAAATGGTGACGGCATCCCTGAGTCGGTCTATTACAACGGTTACCGCGCCGGCGACGATATTCAAGGTCCGACCGACGCGAAAGACGCCGGTGTGCCACAGCCGGGCGATCAGCGTTCGACCTCCAATGCGACAGCATTAGGCATTCAAAACATGGCGGAGTCCTGCGTGCAGGGGCGGGGTGTCATGCTCGATTTCCACGCGCATTTCGGGAATAAACGTGAGATCGTTGGCTACGACACACTGATGCGGGTAATGGAACAAGACAAGGTGGTGGTCGAGCCTGGCGACATGGTGTGCTTGCATACCGGGTTTGCACAAATACTGATGGACATGAAAGGCAAGCCTGATCTGCATACATTGGAAAACAGTTGCGCTGCGTTGAACGGTCGCGACAAGAAATTACTGAACTGGATCACCGACAGTCAGTTGGTCGTGCTGATGGCAGATAACTACGCCGTCGAACACTATCCTGCTGTCGATCATGTGGGTTGTTGCGCGACCTTGCCGTTGCATGAACACTGCTTGTTCAAGCTCGGTGTGCATTTAGGTGAGATGTTTTACCTCACGCCCCTAGCCAAATGGTTGCGTGAACACGGGCGCAATCGCTTCTTGTTGACGGCACCACCCCTGCGCTTACCCGGTGCAGTGGGGTCTCCGTCGACGGCTGTCGCGACGGTTTAGACGGTTTATTAGCAAGAGTGTGGATCGTACGCCCTCAACAAATTGAGGGCGTTTTATTTGAGAAGAAGATGAAAAACGTTATCAGAATTGGATCCGGCGCCGCTTGGTGGGGTGACCGAGTGGAACCTGCAGCACTCAATGCAGAGAAAGGTGATTTGGATTACTTGTGTTTTGAAACCATGGCCGAGGCCACGGTGTCGGCCGCACAGGTGCGCGCACGGCGTGACCCGAGTTTTCCTGGTTACGACACGTATCTCGATGATCGAATGCGTGCAGTCTTGCCCGCCTGTATGGCGCGTGGCACCAAGATCATTAGCAACCAAGGCTGGATTAACCCCGACGCCGCGGCGCAGCGAGTGGTGTATTGGCTCAAGGAGTTTGGTTATACCGGCATTAAAGTTGCCTCCGTGAATGGAAGCTTAATCACGGAACATGTACTTGAACTGACCGACACCATTCTTGAGAACGGCAAGCCCACGGCGAGTCTGCAGTCAACGTTGATTTCTGCCGAAGTCTATCAAGGGGCTGAGCCAATCGTGCAAGCCTTGCAGGCGGGCGCCCAAATCGTGATCACTGGCCGTGTGGCGGATCCGTCGATATTTTTAGCGCCCATGATGTTTGAGTTTGGCTGGGATCCTCTGGATCACGTGAAGTTAGGACAAGGGACGGGCATCGGTCACCTTCTAGAGTGCGGCGCGCAAGCGACGGGTGGATATTTTTCTGATCCAGGATTTAAGGACGTGCCAGAGCCTTGGAATTTTGGTTTTCCGATCGCCGAGGTCAGCCCGGACGGCAGCGCTGTAATCAGCAAAGTTGCCGGCACAGGTGGGGCGATCACGCTGGAAACAATTAAAGAACAATTGTTGTATGAGGTGCATGACCCGTTCAATTATTTAACACCTGATGTGGTGGTGGATTTCTCTACAGCGGTGCTGGAGCAAGTGGGTGCGGATCGTGTCAAGGTCAGTCGCATCGGTGGCAAGCCTCGCACGCCCACCTTGAAGGTGTCGATTGGTTGCACCGAGGGGTTTATCGGGGAGGACATGTTTTTTTACGCCGGCCCAGGAGCCTTACGTCGCGCGCAGCTCGCCAAGAAGATTTTGGAAGAGCGCTTCAAGATTGTGAAGCTCGAGGCAGAAGACATTCGAATCGACTACCTTGGCTTGAATGCGATCCACGGCGATGCCACGCCTAAAGACGCGCCCGAGCCCTATGAGGTGGCGGTGCGTGTCGCCGCACGCACAAAGACTCGAGAGCAGGCTGCCAAAGTCGGTCGTGAGGTAGACGGTATGGCAGTGTCTGGTATTGCGCATACCGGCAAGCGCGTGCCGCATCAGGATCGCACTCGTGAAGTCATCGGCGTCTGGTCTTCGCTGGTGCCTCGCGAACGTGTGACCCCCTCTGTAAACTATTTTGTGAGTTGAGCCATGAAAGTAAAACTTCAACATGTTGCGCATGCCCGCTCCGGGGATAAGGGCGACACCTCGAATATCGCCGTCTTTGCCTACACGCCCGAGCTATATCCGCTCTTGAAAGAGCAACTGACTGCTGAGCGATTCAAGGCTTTTTATGCAGGCGCTATTAAAGGCGCAGTGACGCGCTATGACGTGGACCCACTGCATGCAATGAATTTCGTGGCGCAAGGCGCGCTTGGGGGAGGAGTCTCGCGCAGCTTGTGTCTTGATAATTATGGCAAGGCGTTATCCGCCGCGGTGTTGAATTTTGAGTTAGAGGTGCCCGAGGCGTTACGGTCTCAGTTACGAGGCCAACATCTTTTGCCCAAGGCGTAATGCCTTGCTTGCGTCAAACCATCAGTCCACCATCAACGGAGAAGAGACATCAATCATGAAAAAAAATAATCGTTTCAAATGGCTAGGGATATTCACTTCGGTACTCGCCGCTGGGGTGCTGGGGTCTTCGGGTGCGGCGGCGCAAACCGCGTTTGCTGACCGTCCGATTCGAATCGTCGTGCCTTACCCGGCTGGTGGGACAACGGACCTATTGGCCCGTGCGGTGGCGCCTAAGCTCGGCGAGCGCCTTGGCCGCACTGTCGTGATCGACAATCGTCCTGGTGCGGGTGGCGTGATTGGTTCGCAGCAAGTGGCGAAATCACCTGCGGATGGACATTCGTTGGTCTTTGCCAGTATCGCTTCGCACGG
>CAJBTJ010000281.1 GCA_903958565.1 uncultured beta proteobacterium | reverse complement strand
TTACGCTGGTGGATCAAGCCTCCGAACCTGAGACAGGCACCAAGACTTTCGAAGGTCGCGCCCTAGGCAAAGTTGAGTTCCACAACGTATCGCATCGGTTTGCGGATGGTCAAACCGATACGCTGTCAAACGTTAGCGTGACCGTTGAGCCCGGTCAGACTGTCGCGCTAGTAGGGCGTTCGGGTAGTGGCAAAACCACACTGGTCAATATGTTGCCGCGATTTGTATTACCCATACAGGGGCAGGTTTGTATCGATGGTTGCGATATTTCTAGCCTACGTTTGCGCGATCTCCGAGAGCAGTTGTCTCTGGTGAGTCAGGACGTTGTCTTGTTCGACGATACGATTGCCGTGAACGTTGGTTACGGCGCTCTACATGAGGCCTCGGAGCAAGAAATTCGTGATGCACTGCGCGCAGCAAACTTACTGGATTTTGTGGATGCGTTGCCGCTGGGGCTGCAGACTCAAGTAGGCGAGAACGCAACGCGCATGTCGGGCGGACAGCGTCAACGACTTGCCATTGCGCGCGCGTTGATTAAGAACGCGCCGATACTCATCTTGGATGAAGCCACCTCGGCGCTCGACAATGAATCAGAGCGACAGGTGCAGGCCTCCCTTGAGACCCTCATGCAGGGACGTACGACTCTGGTGATCGCACATCGCTTGTCGACCGTTCAGAACGCAGATAAGATCGTCGTGATGGATCAGGGCGTTGTCGTTGAGCAAGGTTCTCATCAAGAGCTACTGGCTCAGGGAGGTGCCTATGCCTCTCTGTATCAAATGCAATTCAGGGACGAATAATCATGAGTGATTCCACGTCAGCGCAGCGCGATCGGCTCCGGCAAGCGATTGCCGCTCGATTTGGAACTGAATCTGCTCTGTCGGCCGCTGAGGTTGACCGACTCGCAGGAGACCTGTCTGGAATCGACGAGCTAGTGCGAATGCTCGAGCACAGCTCGCATCGACGTTGGACGCAGCGTCCTGTGGATGCCGCCTTGTTGCAGATTTTGTTTGCGGCTGCCTTGTCAGCACCGTCTAAGTCCGACTTGCAGCAGGCCGACATTATCCATGTGGCCGATCGCCTTAAAGTACAGGCTTTAGCAGATTTAATTCCAGATATGCCCTGGATTAGCCAGGCGCCCGTTGTGTTGGTGTTTTGCGGCAATAATCGTCGTATCCGTCAGATAGGCGAGTGGCGCGGCAAGCCTTTTGTGAACGATCATCTCGATCATTTTATGAATGCGGCAGTCGATGCGGGCATTGTGATGGCGCAGTTTATTCGTGCGGCAGAAGCACTAGAGTTAGGGGTTGTGCCAATTAGCGCAATGCGTAACCACAGCGCAGCGACCAGCGATATTTTAGGGCTGCCCGATGCCGTATTTCCGGTCGCGGGCCTGTGCGTCGGCTACCCGGTTGAGTCTGGCAGAATCATCCCAAGATTAGGCTTGGAGGTGACGGTGCACACGGATGTGTTCTCAGAAGAGGGCGTCCAAGAACAGATTGACGCGTATGATCAACGTCGACACGCACAGTTTCCCTTGCGACGGCAGCGTTATCCTGAGCGATACCCCGATGTATCTTTTAATGGTTGGTCAGAGGACAAGGCGCGTCATTACTCGGTTCCTGAGCGCGCAGAGTTTGGTGACTTTATTCGCAGAAAGAAATTTAGTCTTCGCTAAGGAGTGACTGTTATGGCAGAAACGACCACCCCAAGTCTTGAGTCCGACGAGGCTCAAATCATGATGCTTGCAAGAATGGCGGGTCTAGACCTTGCCTTGCAGGCACACCGACAAGACGTACTCACGGCGGCGCGCGTTGCGCTCAACGTGCAAAAATCTTTTTCAGGTCCCGCAGTCAACACGACTGAGCCCTGGCCTGCCATGAAGGTGAAAGCATGAACGCTTGGTTTACAGCAGCCCAGCTGCGAGATGCATATGCAAAAAAATCTTTGTCGCCTGTGGACGTCGTCAAAGAGCAGTTAGCGCGAATAGAAAAGATCGACGCTCGCTATCACGCATTTTTGCATGTTGACGCTGACAATGCTTTAAAAGCGGCGCGACAGGCCGAGCAAGCGCTTCATTCGGGCAACAGCCTTGGCCCCTTGCACGGTGTGCCAGTCGGTATTAAAGATATTATTGACATTGCCGGACAAACAACGACCTGTCATTCCAAGGTGATGCAGGGTAGCGTCGCGACACAGGACGCGGACTGCATTACTGCCTTGCGTCAGGGTGGCGCAATACTGATGGGTAAGCTTGCGCTGCATGAGTTTGCCATTGGCGGACCGTCGTTTGATTTACCTTTTCCTCCGGCACGTAATCCCTGGAATACCAGTCACCACCCAGGTGGATCTTCCTCAGGTTCCGGAGCAGCCCTCGCGGCAGGGCTGGTGCCTTTGGCACTAGGAACCGATACCGGAGGCTCGGTACGACATCCCGCCGCCGCCTGTGGTGTAGTCGGGCTAAAACCTACCTATGATTTGGTCTCGCGTCGTGGGGTGTATCCCCTGTCGTTTTCGTTGGATCACGTGGGTCCGATGGCGCGCACCGTGCTCGACACCTCTTTACTGTTGGAGGTGCTCACGGCAACGTCAACCAGCCCGCGCGCTTTCAAGGCTCGCCCACTAGATCAAGGTGTGGCCGGTTTGCGAATTGGCGTTGTGCGGCACTTCCACCTTGAAGACGAAGTGGCAGAGGCTGATATGGCCGCTGCGTTCGAAGAGGCATGCCGCGTATTCGAAGGCTTAGGTGCTCAGTTAGTGGAAATACGCCTTCCGACGTTACAGGAATTTTTTGGGCCACAAAAAATCATTTTAATGGCGGAAGGTTGGGCCGTGCACGCCAAGTCTTTACGTGAGCGACCCGGAGATTTCGCGGAAATGTCGCGTCGTAAGTTGCTGTGCGGGGCGTTTCTTTCAGCAGGCGACTACGTGCATGCCATGCAGTGCCGTGAGGCGCTGATGGACCAAGTGGATCAAGTGTTACGACAAGTTGATGTGCTCTTGGTGGCGAACTCGATGGATCCGGCCTGCGTCATTGATGACATGCCCGAGGTCGTGCGTACCTACACTCGACAGGCCCGCGTACCTTTCAACCTAACAGGCCATCCCGCATTGGCAGTGCCTAATGGGTTTTCTAAAACGGGTCTGCCCCTGTCGATGCAAATCGTGGGTCGTTACTACGATGAGGCGTCAATCTTTAGGGTAGGGGCCGCGTACGAGCAGGCAACTGCTTGGCATACGATGCACCCTCAGGCCTGCGCAGACTAACTAATCTCTGCCCTCACGATGGCAGCACCCTGACTAAGCGCTTGAAGTTTGCCGAAGGCGACATCCCGCGGCAGATACTTCATGCCGCAGTCAGGGGCGGGAATCAAGTTTTCTGCGTCGACAAACTTTAAGCCCGCGCGAATGCGTTGGGCCACTTGCTCAGCTGTTTCGATCTTGTGTGTTCCTAAATCTAGAACACCCAACATAATTTTCTTACCAGACAAGTCTCTCAATACGCCAAGATCGAGATTGGGCTGTGCCGCTTCGATAGAAATCTGTTTGGCGATCGTGCCACTCAACCCGGGCAAGAACGAATAGCCGCTTGGCTTTTGGCCGGTGACAACCGCGGCATAGCCAAAACATAGATGGACAACAGTGGGCACCGTGATGCCTTGCAGCGCACGATTAATCGCAGCAACGGCATAGCGCTTTGCTTCCTCGGGGTTGTTGCGAAGCCAGGGCTCATCGAGCTGAATGAAGTCCGCTCCGGCAGCCTGGAGTTCAAGCGCCTCGGCATTTACCGCCGCCGCGAAATCCATGACCATTTCTTCGTTATCACGATAAAACTCATTTTTAGCTTGCTGCCCCATCGTGAAAGGCCCGGGCAAGGTGATTTTTGTCTTGCGATCCGTGTTTGCCTTCAGAAAGAGTAGGTCGCGCACCTCTACCGCATGGGTGCGAGTGATTTTCCCGACAACGCGCGGAACAGGTGTCTCTACGCCCGCTTTGGACACGACGATCGCAGGGTTGCGGTCATCGATGCCTTCGAGTTCGGTCGCAAACCGGTTTGAATAGCTTTCGCGGCGGATCTCACCGTCTGTGATGATGTCGATACCCGCACGCTCCATATCGCGGATAGCAAGTATCGTCGCGTCATCTTGTGCTTGTTCTAGCCGCTCTTGCGGGATGCGCCACATGTCGTGCATACGCGTGCGTGGCACACCCTTTGCAAGCATCGCTCGATCGACGAGCCAGTCCGGTTGCGGATAGCTCCCTACGACGGTTGTAGGGAGTAACTGCGGTGAATCATTGGAGTTCATGCTAGTCGACCTTTGCTTCGTTGATCAGTTAACTTTTGCACCAGAGTCTTTAACGAGTTTGGTCCACTTAACAAGCTCTGTGGCCATGAATGCGTTGAAGTCTTTCTGGTTCATTGGTGTGACGATTACGCCGATATCGACGAGTCGTTTTTGCATATCCGGATCTTTCAGGAATTGCATCGTCGCTTTCTCAAGCTTGTCGACGATGTCCTGAGGCATACCCGCAGGACCCGCTAAGCCCCACCATGGGCGAATGTCGTAGCCTTTCACAGTATCGCCGATAGGTGGGACATCCGGAGCAATCGGACTGCGCTCGGATGTTGCGACACCCATCGCCTTGAGACGGCCTGATTTGACATGTGGGTAAATCACCGGGACGTGGTAGAACGACATGGCGATTTCACCTGCGAGCAAGTCGGTTAACCCTTGTGTAACTTGCTTGTAGGGGATGTGTTGAATATCAATACCCGTCATGGTTTTAAGCAATTCGCCCGCCATGTGAGGCGAAGTTCCCGAACCTGCTGACATATAGGTGAGCTTGCCGGGGTTGGCCTTCGCGTAGGCGATCAGTTCAGCCATATTGTTCACTGGGATCTTTGGGTTCACGACCAACATATTGGGGGCGGCCACCATCAAAGTGATGTGCGTGAAATCTTTGATGGGATCGAAAGGAATCTTGCCGTAGAGGGCAGGGTTCGTGGCGTGGGTGGCGCTCGTTGAAAACGTGAGTGTGTAGCCATCCGGTGCCGAACGAGCAACAGACTCGGCCGAGATGTTGCCACCGGCGCCTGCCTTATTGTCGACCACCACCGATTGACCCAAAATTTCGCCAAGTTTCTGTGCATAGAGACGCGCGATCACGTCAGTGGTCGTGCCAGCGGAGTAGGGCACAACAAATTTGATGGGTTTGTTTGGGTATGCTTGTGCTTGAGCGTGTGCGCTTGTTACTGCGACAACGCTGCACAAGCTCAGCAGCGCTGTGCTAATTAGACGGTTGATTCGTATACTGGAAAAGATAGAAGACATGTTTGCTCCCTAGTTTGTTGTTGGAGTTGTGTTGCCCTGCAGTTAACACATAGAGTGTATCGTCTGTCAGACCCCTCCGGAGAGATCTACATCTAGAGGTCAACCCTAGATTGAC
>CAJBTJ010000280.1 GCA_903958565.1 uncultured beta proteobacterium | reverse complement strand
GTTTGACGCGCCTGCCGCACTTGCCGCTGACTTCGAATTACTCAAGACGGTGGGGCGTGCTCCTGGAGCGTTTGCTGGCGTACCTTTGCCTGATATGACTGCACTGCCTTCTGACCGCCCTGAGCGCATTCAAGCGACTCTGGCGGTCCCGCAGGTCGCCGCGTTTTTTGAAGATCATTTCCCTTCGCGCCCTGTTTATCCGGCCACATTATTGCTGTATGCGCAGCAGCAGCTCGCTCAGCGCTTGGCCGAAGCTGCTGCGGGTGGCCCAGTACGAGTCTCTCGCATTACCAACGTCAAAGTGAGAGCGTTCACCGCTCCTGGCGCTTCGCTTGTGTTGTCTGCAGAGCAGGCCAGCGCCAGCCCAGAGGATCTTGAACCCTTTTTGATTAAAGTCGGCGCATCCGCGAATGGCCGCACAATTGCTAGTGCCAAAATGTTTTTTGCGCCAGACTCGGGAGAAGCCGCATGACCGCAAGACGCCGCGTAGCGATTACAGGTATTGGCCTCGTGACTCCCGCGGGGCTCGATGTTGCCTCCACGTGGGCGCGTATCAAGGCTGCTAAAGGTTGCGGTGGGCCAATCACTTTGTTTGACGCCTCAGGATTCTCGACGCGTATCGCCGCGGAGGTCAAAGGCTTTGATAGTCTGCCACCCATCGATGATCTTAAGTTGCTCAAGTACACCAGCCGGGCGCATCGTTTCGCGTTGGCTGCAGCGGATCAAGCGATTGCGGACGCCGGCGTGCGCCCAAACCAACAAGATGCCACGCGCTGGGGTTGTGTAGTGGGCGCCGGGATGATAACGATGGCGCATTCCGAGATTGCTGCGATACAAAAAACGGCCGCGCCGGAAGGCGATTTTCAGGCAAACGGCATTCTTGAGGAGCCCGTCGCCAACGATGTGATGGCTTTCAGTCGCAGCTTGTCAACGGCTGGCATCTCGTTGTTGTTACGTCGATTTGGTATTCGGGGCTACGCATCGACCGTCCATACCGCGTGCGCGTCGGGTGGACAAGCGGTTGGTACGGCGCTGCGATTGATTCGCCGAGGTTTGGCTGACCGAGTGCTCACCGGGGGTTTTGATTCAATGATCTCGCCGGTTGGGCTCTCAGGGTTTTGTCTGTTGTCAGCCGTGTCGTCGGATAACGATAATCCCGAGCGTGCAAGTCGACCCTTCGATCTGACGCGTAATGGATTTTTGCTTGGGGAGGGTGCTGGTTTCCTGGTACTCGAAGAGTGGAATAGCGCCGTTCAACGTGGCGCAAAGATCTATGCCGAACTCGCTGGCGATGGCAATTCTCTGTCTTCTTATCGGATTACCGATTCGCATCCGTCTGGCGATGGTCCGATTCAAGCAATGCGTCGTGCAATCGCCGATGCCGGTGCGCTCAGCACTGACATTGATTATTTAAACGCGCATGGCACCTCCACGCCGATGAATGATCGTAGCGAATGCGCGGCCGTGAACGTGGTGTTTGAGGGGCGCGTTAAAGAAGTGGGTGTCAGTTCAACCAAGAGTGTGATGGGGCATTTGATTGCAGCCGCAGGTGCAGTCGAGGCCGGCATCTGCGCCTTGGCGATTCGCGACGGTCTGATGCCTCCGAACGCCAATCTTGAGCAATTAGATCCGGACTGTGATGTGGATATTGTGCGCGATGTGCCGCGCTCGGCGCGTATCGGTATGGCGCTATCGAATTCTCTAGGATTTGGCGGTAGCAACAGTTGTTTGGCCTTGCGAAACCCCGAAGAAACCGCGGCTCTGATCGCCGCAGGACGGTAACTGAAATGAGTCGAATCGTTATCACTGGAAATAGTGCGATTTGTGCAGCGGGGCTCGATCCGTCCGCAATCGTCGATACCTTGATAGCCGGGCGTTCGATGTTCGCGCCGCGCGCAGACTGGGATTCTGAGAAATGGCCAAATAGTCTGGTGGCCGAGGTCTCGGAGTACAACGGTGGCAAACTACTTGGTGACCGAAAATTGCTAAAGCTTGTGCGTCGCTCGGATGTGTTCGGTATTTATGCTGGCACGCAGGCGATTGAGCAGGCCGGACTGCCCGCCTATACACAAGCGCTTGAGGAAGCTGCCGCCGCCGAATACGCAGACCAGACTGGCTGCTATGTGGGTTCTGGGGGCGGTGCGTTTGAAGTCAGTCATGACTTCTTTCCGTTAATGGCTGAAAGTGGCGAGAGCCTCGAGATCTTTGGTAAAGAGCTTCCAAATACTGTGAATCCGATGTGGTTGTTGCGCTCTTTGCCTAATAATGTGCTGTGTCACGTAAGTATTCGTAATCGACTGAAAGGTCCAAACGGTTGTATGACGAATCACACAACCAGCGGAATTCTTTCAGTAATCGAAAGCGCATGGACCTTGCGCGAGGGCGACGCCCAACGAGTTGTCGCCATCGCGCACGACGCACCCATTGAGCCACAAACCTTGCTCTATCTCGATCGTGTTGGGTTGGTCTCCAAAGACCTCTTACGCCCGTTTGATACACGCCACGATGGCTGCTTGCTGGGTGAGGGTGCGGCTGCACTGGTGCTCGAAACTGAGGCGAGTGCAAAAGAGCGTGGCGCGACGATTCTGGGTGAGTACCTTGGCGGTGGCGATGCCTCTGAGGGTGAAGGCCTATTTTGTATCCGTGCGGACGGCGACGGGTTAAGTCGTGCCATCGAACTCGCTTTGAGCGATGCGGGTCTGACGCCTGCTGAGGTGGGAATGATCGTCGCGCACGGCAACGGAACGGAACAGTCAGATTCCTCTGAGACCGCTGCGTTGCGGAAAGTCTTTGGCCAAGATATGCCTCCGGTGACCGCCAACAAATGGTCGATAGGCCACCTGTTTGCCTCCTCTGGATTGGTCGATATTGCGATTGGCCTCGAGGCGGCCCGGCGTGGTGTCGTGCCTGGTATTGCAAGCCTTGAGCAGTTGGCCCCGTCTTGCGCCGGCCTGAACGTTGCACAGCAAACGCGACCGACACGCAGCGATGTCGTCCTAGTGTTATGCAGAGGCTTTGCTGGCACCAATGCCGCAGTGTTGCTGCGTGCAGTCCGCTAACTTCGGCTGACGCAGTGACTGAACATAGACTTCCCGACGGTTGTGCGGTCGATACGGTCGAAATTTCTCGTGTTGCACGCCTCGTAGAGGCAATGCCTGACGACCTCGACAAGCTGTTCTCTGCGACAGAGATCGCCGACGCGGGTGTAGGGTCAGGTCGTTTGGCAAGCCTTGCCGCGCGGTTCGCTGCAAAAGAGGCGTGCCTCAAGCTCTTTGCCTCTGAGACCGCACTCAATACCATTACGGCGATGGATTTTTCCGTGCGTCGTGACGAGTATGGCGCCCCACATATTGAAGTGACCCCCACTGCTGAGATCGTGTTGGGCAGACACTTAGTCGCTGAGATAAAAATATCGCTGACGCACACTGAGACGACCGCAACAGCTGTCGCGCTGCGTGTGCCTAAAGCGATCGTGCCTAGTTGGGCGGGAAAGTTTATTTATCGGTGCTTGCCTTATCGCCGTCGTGTGATCTTAGAGAATCTCGGGCGTGCGTATGGCGGCAAAGTCGACCCCTCACAAATCGAGAAGCTTGCTCAAGCTCACTACGGACACCTCTGGTCTTTATTGACCGAACTGATCAAATTCAGATTCCTCTCTCGTGAGCAAAAGAAAAACATGGTGCGTGTTTTGGGCGTGCCACCCATGATGGAGGCCTTTAAAGCGGGAAAGGGTCTATTGATTTTGACCGGACATTTCGGAAACTTTGAAGTCTCGACCGTCGCAGGCGTTGAACATTTTCCGCAAGTCAAAGGTCATTTTCATTTTTTGCGTCGTCCAATTAAACCGCGTTGGTTGAGTGATTTTTTGACGCGACGCTTTAATGACGCAGGCTTTGGTGTGGTGGGACGTCGGGGCTCTCTGGAAGAAATTGTGCAGACGATTGAAGGAGGGGATGCGGTAGTGTTCCCCTTTGACCAATATGCGCGCCGCCCAGAGGGCATCCCTGTTGAGTTCTTTGACCATGCGGCCGGAACATATAAAAGCATGGCAGTCATTGCATTGGCGACCGGTGCGCCAGTGATACCCGCTTGTTCGTGGCGTGAGCCTGATGGCACGCATGTACTGGAGTTTTTGCCGGCGTTGACGCCAATCATCGATGAGGATGTTGGCGCTGAGATTCAGCGCAACACCCGAGCCTACAACCAAGCGCTTGAGTTATTGATTGTTAGGCACCCTGAGCAGTGGTGGTGGGTCCACCGTCGTTGGAAAACGCAAGCACCTCCCAAGAGGCGCTAAATAAACGGAGCACAGAACATAAAAAGCCTCGGAAAACCCGAGGCTTTTTATCGTCATGCGGCAAGGGGTGTTGGCGTCGCGCCTTATTGCGACTTGTTTGCTTCGTGCTTGTCGTAGAGATAACCGCCTAAGGCGCCTACTGCAGCGCCACCGATGAGACCCCAAACGGGATTGCCGTCAGCGATGAGGGCGATGCCTGTGCCTGCGGCCGCACCGATTGCACCTCCGGAGAGCGTGCGTTGTTGAGTGGTGTTCATGCCGGAACAGCCAGTTAACAGCAAAGCTGCGCATACTGGCAAAGCAAGGAGAGTTTTATTCATGATGAGTACTCCAAAGCGTGGATTGACGGTCTAAGCAGAGCGTGAGCCAAGTGGCTTAGCCGCGCTTGCAGGGATACGTTTCGCCCAGATAACGCAAGATGGTGTCAGCGGCTGACAACTGGTTATAGCGCGCGTTGCTGGCAGCCCACTTCATAAATCCGTCAATATGTTGTTGTCGTGATGCGCCGGTGGGTTCTAAACAGACAAAGTGCGGTGCGTTTTTTGGATGACGACTCACGACATATGTTTCGTAGACCCCCTGACCAAAACCATGACAAAAGTTTTGAGCGGCGATGTCGCTCTTGTTGTTGCAGTAGGCGACATACTGTTCTGTCGTGATCGATGCTTTGGGGGCCTGTTGTGCCATCGCCGGCGCGATGCCGGCGATACCAAAACAAAGCCCAAGTACTGTGAGGTGCTTGTTCAATGTTTTCTCCAGTGAGTTAGGCTTTTTTAACCCAAGCGTTACACCAGCCAGGGCCTGCGACCAGTTTGCCTGGGAAGATTGCACAGGTGCCATTATTAGGTCCTTTCGCAACATACAACTGGCAGTTTGAGCAGAGCTGTCCATCAGCATATTTTGGAAACTTTGCTTTGTCGACTGCCGTTGCAGCTTCCTTGTAGCCAAGACCGGCTGCGGCCGGCTCTGCTTCGCCGAGCATGGCTTGTGCTTGCGCTTGTGCGCTTAAACCGAGTCCGGCCAAACTGGCCGATGAATAAATGATGAACTGGCGACGTGAAGGTTTCATTTTCCTTGTCCTAGAAGATTAAACACTGCATCCTTAGCAATGCAGGTGGGTCAATTTTAGTCAGTCTGCATGCTTTTTGTCGAAATCCCACACTTCTTCAAAACCCATGAGTTTTGTCAGGTCTGTAAAGTCGTACAGATCCGTCTTTCCGCCCACAGACGAGCCCGTGCTCTTGAAGTGTTTGTAGACCTGGGTCATCGCCTGGACGCCCGCGAGCAGGGCGGTCACAGGGAAAATAGCGAGTTTGAAGTTCAACGCTTCAAGATCGGCCTTGCTCAGCACGGGTGTACGTCCTTTTTCAACCATATTTGCTAGCAAGGGCTGATGAAACGTGCGTCCAATCGTTCGCATTTCTTCTTCGCTTTCTGGCGATTCGACAAACAGGATGTCCGCACCGGCTTTGGCGTAGGCCTCGGCTCTTCTTAATGCTTCGTCAAGCCCGAGTGTTGTGCGTGCATCCGTGCGCGCAATAATCAAAAAATCTTTTGATTGACGCGACTCAGCCGCGACGCGGATTTTTTTGACCATATCGTCCATGGGAATGACACGACGTCCTGGAGTGTGCCCACATTTTTTTGGAAACTCTTGGTCTTCAAGCTGGATGGCCGACGCGCCTGCTAATTCATAGCCTTGTACCGTGTGTCGCACATTCAATAGACCGCCGTAGCCGGTGTCGCCGTCTGCTACGAGAGGCGTACGCGCCATTTTTGCCATGGAACCTACGCGTCCCACCATGTCGCTGTACGTGGCCAACCCTGCATCAGGCAGACCCATATGTGATGCCACCGCACCGAAGCCCGTCATGTACAGAGCGTCAAAGCCGAAACTGTCGGCAAGGCGTAAAGACACCATATCGAAGACGCCGGGTGCGGTGACCAGGCCAGGCTGTTTGAGTCGTGCGTGAAGTTGAGCAGGTTTATTGTTTGACATGATCTGGAAGTCTCTTAGAGGTTTTTGATAGAAAATGGCATTGCTTTGGCCTAATCGTAGCAGGAAGCCCGTCGGGCGTGCAGCCCTCCGCTTGACCGGTTCGCGCCAGTTCCTTACATTGTGGAGCTTAACTCCCTCTTATCTCAAAGACACCCCATGACGCAGATCACTGAAACCATCGACGAACTCAACCGCAAGCTTGCCCGTCGGGAAACCACTCGCGAGGCGCTTGTTACGCGTGCGCTTGAAGGTGCTGCCCAGGCAAGTGCTAAGAGCGTGTTCACCAAGCTTTATCCAGAGGCAGCCTTAGCCGCGGCGCGATATGCCGATGCCGCGCAGGCCGCTGGCGTCGAGCAATCTGCGCTGGCGGGCTTGCCGGTCTCGATTAAAGACTTGTATGGTGTCGCGGGCGAGACCACTATGGCAGGCTCGGTGGTGTGTAAGGGAGAGCCAGTACAAACTCACGATGCGCCGGTGATTGCACGGTTACGCACGGCGGGTTCCGCCATCATTGGCAAGACGAATATGACCGAATTCGCGTTTTCTGGGATCGGGATTAATCCTCATTACGGCACTCCGGTGAATCCAACGGATCCCAAGCTTGCTCGGATTCCTGGCGGGTCCTCGTCAGGTGCCGGCGTCTCGGTTGCGTTGGGTCTGGCCGTCGCGGGCTTGGGCTCGGATACGGGTGGGTCTATTCGTATTCCTGCTGCGCTCTGTGGTTTGGTGGGATTTAAATCCACGCAGAGTAGGGTGCCTTTGGATGGGTCGCTGGAGCTATCGCGGTCTTTGGACACCGTCTGTGCGATGACGCGCAGCGTACAAGATTGCATCACAGTAGATGCCGTGCTTTCCGGCCAACGATTGGCGGTGCGCCAACGTACGGCGGGCAGCTTGCGGCTGGCTGTTCCTCAGACCGTCGTGCTAGATGGGCTTGATGCGACCGTGGCCCAGGCGTTTGACCGCAGTCTCTCCGCGCTCTCGGCCGCAGGAGTTGAGATTGTGGAAATCCCCCTCGCTGAACTTGCTGAGATATCCAAAGTGAACGCCCCAGGAGGCCTCTCCCCCATCGAGGCGTATGCCGTCCATCACGAACGTCTGGCACGCGATAAAGACGCGTTTGACCCACGTGTGGCAGCCCGTGTTTCGCTGGGTGCGACCATCACGGCGCAGCAATATATTGCCTTGCTAGATAAGCGTCGTGCGTGGATTGCCAGTGTCGAGCGCGCAATCGCTGGGTTTGATGCGATCGTGTGTCCGACCGTGCCGATTATTGCACCTGAGATCGCCCGCCTAATTGCGTCTGACGAGGAGTTTTTCAAAGCGAACGGCCAGATGCTGCGCAACACCTTCACGATTAACTTGCTCGACGGCTGTTCGTATAGTCTGCCTTGTCATCGTGAGGGTGAGCTGCCTGTCGGCCTGATGGTGTCTTCGACGCGTGGCGACGATGCCAATTTGTCGGCTGTGGCGCTCGCCATTGAGACTATTTTGCAGCGTTGAACAGACTGAAAGGATTTGTAACCAATCGAAACAAATTCTAAGCGCTTGCCCCCTTAACAGCAGGGCTTTATAGGCATAACGTACGCCCATTGCCACTGTTAACGGAGTCCAGCCATGCCTGTCACACGGTTCTTGTCTTTGGGTGCTCTTCTCATGTGCACCGGTTGCGTGGCCTACGGGCCAGGTGCGGGTGGGTATGGATACGATCCGGGCTATGGCGTGGCAACCTATAGCCCAGCACCGGTTTACGTCTCCCCGTCGCCCGTGTATTACCGCCCGCCGGTCTATGTTTCCCCCGCGCCACGTGTTGTTGTTCCAATTTTTGTTGCTCCACCCGTTGTTCGTATTCCGCAGTACCGGCCTTATCGTCACCATCACCACCACCGGAATGGTTGGCGCGGCTAAGCGCTGGGGCGGGCAAACCTGTACATTACGGGCTAGAGAGTTTGCTCGGAGGTGCAATGAAAGTCCCGCAACGGCTCAGGCCGCTGGTTGAAGAAGGCTTGGTTGACGATGTCCTGAGTCAGTTGATGAGCGGCAAAGAAGCGACCGTTTATGTGGTGCGCTGCGGTGATGACGTGCGTTGTGCCAAAGTGTACAAAGATGCTAAGCAACGTAGCTTCAAGAACGCCGTTTCATACACCGAAGGCCGTAAAGTTAAAAACAGTCGCCAAGCGCGAGCCATGGAAAAAGGCACTCGCTATGGCAAACAAATGCAAGAAGAGCTTTGGCAAAACGCTGAGGTCGATGCCTTATTCAAACTGGCTAGTGCGGGCGTTCGCGTCCCGAAGCCCTACATCTGCACGGATGGTGTGCTGTTGATGGAGTTGGTCACGGATGCTGAGGGCAATGTGGCACCTCGACTCAATGATGTCGAGCTCACGCCAGAGCGCGCGCGCGAGTGCCATCAATTTTTATTGAGTCAGGTGGTGTGCATGCTGTCTGCGGGCCTGATTCACGGCGACTTGTCCGAGTACAACATCCTGATGGCTGAGGATGGTCCCGTTATTATCGATTTGCCTCAGGCAATTGATGCAGCCGCCAACAATGAAGCGCAAGTGCATTTGCAGCGCGATGTGCAAAACCTAGCGACCTATTTTGGGCAATTCGCGCCCGAGTTGCTGACAACGCAGTATGGCAAAGAGATCTGGCAGCATTATGTTGGAGGGACGCTCACGAACGAAACGTCGTTGACCGGCGAGGCGCGCATCGACCACACGCCTGTGGATATGGATGGGCTGATGCAGGAAATCGAAGCGACGCGTCGCGAGCAGGAGGCGCGTTTGCGGCGAATGCAGGGGATTTCCGAGCCTGGGCGGGACGGCTAATCCTTTTCTGTCTCGTGGCTATAATCGAATGAACATAAGTCCAATACTCTGGTATCGATCATGACTGCACATACACCTCTGATTTTTAAGTCCACGCGTTCAACGCAGGGGCGTTCCAAAGCTGAGCGAGACGCGATTCTTGCCGACCCTGGTTTTGGCAAGTATTTCAGCGACCATATGGTTTCGATTGACTGGACCGTTGAGAAGGGCTGGCACGATGCGCAGGTCAAGCCTTACGGCCCCTTGTTACTTGATCCGGCATCCTCCGTACTGCATTATGCGCAGGAAATCTTTGAAGGCTTGAAGGCCTATCGCCATGCGGATGGATCGATCTGGACTTTCCGTCCGCAAGCCAATGCTGCGCGTATGCAGCGTTCGGCGCATAGGCTCGCGCTGCCAGAATTGCCGACCGAAGCGTTTATTGAGTCGTTAAAGCAGTTGGTTACTCTGGATGCGGAGTGGGTGCCTTCCGCAGCTGACACGTGCATGTATCTGCGCCCCTTTACGATTGCGAATGAAAGCTTTTTGGGGGTCCGCTCGGCGCATAAAGCGACGTATTTTGTGATCGCAAGCCCTGTGGGGCCTTACTTTGCTAAGGGTGTCGCCCCGGTATCGATCTGGTTGTCCGAAGACTTCACCCGCGCCGCGGTGGGTGGTACGGGTGCGGCTAAGTGCGGCGGCAACTATGCGGCCTCCTTGTTGCCTCAACAAGAAGCCTATAAAAATGGCTGTTCCCAAGTCTTGTTCCTTGATCCGCAAGAGGGGAAATACCTTGAGGAACTCGGTGGGATGAATGTGTTTCTGGTCAAGAAAGATGGCACGTTAGTAACCCCCGAGCTCTCGGGCAGTATTCTTGAAGGCGTCACCCGCCTGAGTATTTTGCAATTAGCCAGGGATCGTGGTCTCAAGGTCGAAGAGCGCAAAATCTCAATTGATGAATGGCGTAACGGAGTCGCCTCGGGCGATATCGTCGAGGCGTTTGCATGCGGCACAGCGGCAGTCGTGGCGCCGATCTCGGCGCTTAAGGGGCGTGGTTTTGTGGCAGGTGATGAGAACGCGCCTGCAGGCAAACTGACCATGTCTCTACGCCAAGAGCTGACTGATATTCAGTATGGTCGTGCCCCAGACCGTCATGGCTGGTTGACTCGCTTGGTTTGATCGGATTGTTCAAGCATCAACCGGTATTCCGCCACAGAGAGGCAGGGGTATCGGTTGAGTAGATCCATGAGTAGCTTGTCCGCCCGAACCACCTGAGACACGGGTAGACCTTCCATAATCTCGCTGTAGGTTTTAAGGCGTCCCTCACGGTGCCAGTCTTCGAGGGCTTGTGCATGGACCTCAATGTTTTGCGCCTTGCGTTGAGCGCGACGCAGACGCTGTAGATTGGCCTCTTGCACGCCGTAATCGCTTTGTGTGCTGCCCGACCCTCGTAACACCCTGATGCGAGCCGCGGTTCGAATCTTTAAATAGTCGGTTTGATTGACCAAACCAAGATGCTCCAGTTTATTGATGCAATCGAGTAGCGTGTCAGGTGCCGCACTGGCGGATTTTGCTGTCTGAGCCAAGGCCCGAGGAATGCGCTGCCCACGCTTAGCAAGTAGCTCGGCATAGCGTTTGGCAGTGAACTGAACTTGACCTAATGGAATTGAGCGAGGTAGCGGCATGACTTGCGTTAAAGTAAAGAAAAATAGTACATCATGTTTCGATTAAACTAGTACTTCAATTATTCATATAAATAGTACATCAGGATTTTAATGCGCACTGAAAAAATAAAGAATATTTTTGTGGTTTTGCTAGGAGCGTTGCCTTTTGTCTGGCCGGCTATTTGGAATGGGTATCCGCTCGTTTATAGCGACACCAATGTCTTCATTTATCAACCTACACCCGGGTTCTTCAATTGGGACAAACCTATCATCTACGGCCCTTGGATGCTTTTGGTGCATGGCTGGCAGTCGTTATGGGGCGTTGCTGTGGCTCAAGCCATTCTTGTGTCTCAGCTTCTGTGGTTGACCCTGGCTGTGTTTGGCCCGCCCAGTAAGGGCAGGTTTTTATTACTGTGCTTGGTTCTTGCTGTTTGTACCGGGGCGTCCTGGTTCGTTTCTCTTTTGATGCCCGACATTTTCTCAGCGCTCGTGGTTTTGAGTATCTTTGTCTTGGGCTTTAGCCCACGCCTATCGCGCTCGCTAGCCGTTTGGCTTTGTTTGGTGGGGGCGTTAGCGATTTCTGTGCACTTATCGCATCTGGTGATTGCGGCCGCGTGCGTGGTGGTCGTTCTCTTACTGCGGTTTTCTCGTGTGGGCGTCGTCATGCTGCCCTTGGTGCTTGCGCTGGGCCTCTTGGTATCTACGAACTATTACGCCTTTAATAAGCTCGCAGTGTCGCCATTTGGGTCTGTGTTTATGTTGGCGCGCTTTGCTGCAGATGGGCACGTAAACTCGACGCTAGACGCGCGCTGCCCCAGTGCCGGCTGGCATTTGTGCGCATGGAAAGATCGCTTGCCCTCTGATAGCGATGCGTTCCTGTGGGATAGCCAAGGACCGGTTTGGTCGCATCCTGGCGGTCCAATTGGCTTAGCGCCTGAGGCCTCCACCCTAGTGATGCTCGCTACACGAGAGAATCCTTTAGGCGTGCTCGCTTCAATGATTAACAATACAAGTCAGCAACTTGCCATGATCAAGCTTGGTGACACATTACACGCAGACTCGTTGGATGTGACCGTTCTTCAAAGTATCCAGGCTCATTTCTCGGATGCTGAGCTCGCACGCTTTAAAGCCTCTAAGCAGTGGCGAAATACTTTACAGGGTCGTGTGCAGTGGTTGAATCATCTGGTTGCAGTCGTATTCTGGTTAAGTGTCGTGCTGGGACTGTACTGCCTGTGGCGAGCGATTTTGCTGCGCGACATGCGAGCGTTTGCCTTGCTTTTGTTGGTATGTGCAGGTCTATTCGCCAATGCGTTTGCGACGGGTGCGTTATCAAAACCGCACTACCGTTATCAAACGCGTATCGCTTGGTTGCTTGTGATCCCGCCGCTTGTTCTGCTGCGACGTAAAGAGACCCGTGAGGTCTCCTAGAGCGTCGCAGTCAGAGCTGATTATTTGCTGTCGCGTTACTCTGACTTGATATTGCCAGCTTTAATCACAGCAGCCCATTTAGCGATTTCTTTGTCAACAAACGTGGCGAGTGCTTCCGATGTACTGCCTTGGACCTCGATCCCTACTTTTAGAAGCTTGTCTTTCAGCTCTGGGTCGAGCAGCACTGCATTGATATCTGCATTGAGCTTTTTAATGATTGCAGTGGGGGTGCCCGTCGGTGCAAAAAAACCATACACAGCAACAGATTCAAACCCTGGATAGCCTGATTCTGCAATGGTCGGCAAGTCCGGTACCAGCGAAGAGCGCGTTGCGGTGGTAATGGCGAGTGCACGTACCTTACCTTCTTTCAACATCGGTATGTAGGGAGGAAGTGTGTCGAGTGCCATCGTGACGCGACCTGAAATCAGATCGGGCATCAGCAGAGAAGTACCTTTGTATGGCACATGCAAAACATCAATGCCCGCAGCGATCTTAAACATCTCGCACGTCAAATGGATGAGGCCACCTGTACCCGAGGACCCACAGGTTAACTTGCCTGGATTGGCTTTCGCGTACGCCACCAACTCTTGCAGATTCTTTGCTGGGACATCATTGCCGATCACCACGATGTTGCTCAAGGACCCCGCACTTGAAATCGGCATGAGGTCTTTCTTGAAGTTGTAGCCTGGATCTTTGTGATAGGTCACAGAGATTGAGTGCGATCCAATCGACCCCATCAGAATGGTGTAACCATCAGGGGGCGCCTTGGCCACCGTTGCCGCACCAATATTCGCACCTGCGCCGGGCCGGTTCTCAATGATCACGGATTGACCAATGCGCAGCGCGAGTTTTTCAGTGATCGCGCGCGTCAGGATGTCGGTTGCGCCACCCGCAGGGAAGGGCACTACAACTTTGATTGGTTTGTTGGGGTAAGCGTCTTGCGCCTGCACCGGATTGAACGCCGAGCACGCGAGCGTGAGGCTAAGGCCGAGTAATGCAAAAAGACGACGTGGATGAATCATGTCAGTTCCTTCAGTGATAATGACTCAGGTAACAAGCAAACATCATGCCTGAGCCTTAGCCGGTTGGGTGCGCGATAGGTGCGTCACTCTTGCTTGATATTTGCTTTCTTGATCAGCGCACCGTACATCGCGAGCTCTTTTTTAATCAACGCCGCGAAGGCTTCTGGTGTGCTGCCCACGAGGTCATTACCGCCTTTGACTTGAAGGTGTTGTATGACATCAGGATCTTTCAACGCGAGGGCCACCGCCTCTTGTAGTTTTTTGACAATTGCGGGATCTGTCCTGGCGGGCGCCAGCAGACTGATAAATTGCGTCACATCAAAATCTTTGAATCCTAATTCTGCCATCGTCGGGACGTCGGGTAACGAGCTCGCACGTGTGGGACCCGACACGGCAAAGGCGCGTACTCGTTTTTCTGCAATGAGAGGTGTTGAAGTCGAGACGGTGTCGAACGTAAAGGAGAGTTGTCCACCTAATAAATCGACTAGTGCGGGGGCGCTGCCTTTGTAGGGAATATGGTTGAACTGCGCGCCGCTTAGCAATCCGAACATTTCGCCTGCCAAGTGGCCACCGCCTCCAATGCCAGTTGAGCCATAACTCAGTTTGCCGGGCTGGGCCTTGCCTTGCGCAACGAGCTCCTGAATACTTTTAATGGCCGAGGCAGCGGGCACGATCAGAACATACTGAAACGACGTCAGTTGACTGATCGGTTGCAAATCCTTGATCGAGTCATAAGGTACTTTGCTGTAGAGAACAGGATTGATCACGATCGGGCCGCTTGCCGGAGCAATCAAGGTGTAGCCATCGGGTGCAGATTTCGCCACAATGTCTGTACCAATCATGCCGTTTGCTCCGCCGCGATTTTCAACAACGACCGCAACGCCAAGTATCTCTGACATCTTCTTTGAAACGACGCGTACCGTGATGTCCGCGTTGCCACCGGCAGGGTAGGGAACGATGACCTTGATGGGTTTGTTTGGATAGGGTTGCGCGACAGTCGGGCCTGCTACACCCAGGAGGAGCGCGAGAGCGAGGAGTGCGGATTTCATAGGGTTTCTGTGAGCGTAATGATGGAATCAGCCTATATTATCTGAAGAATCTCTTCAAATCAGGTGGGGGCTTTAATGACGGATGTTGCGCGTAATGTGCTGGGGACTGAGTTAGTTGCTTGTTCCTACGACCCTCTGACGGGGTATTTTCGGGATGGTTGTTGTCATACGGACATGCATGATCTCGGTAGTCATGTCGTGTGTGCCATGGTGACAGATGAGTTTTTGGAGTTTTCACGCAGCCGCGGTAATGACTTATCGACGCCCCGACCGGAGTACCGTTTTGCGGGCTTACAGGACGGTGATCGCTGGTGCTTATGTGCGCTGCGCTGGAAAGAGGCGCTTGCGGCGGGCGTTGCGCCTGCCGTGATACTTGAGTGCACGCACGCACGCGCGCTGGAATTTGTGACGCTCGAGCAGTTACAGGAATACGCCTTCACCGGTTAGTGCTTGGTCTCGAACTACCACGTAATCGGTTGTCCAGCGTAGTCGACAAAGTGTGCGCCACTGAGTGGCTCCAACGCGTCGATGCTCTTGAGTAGCCCTGATACCGACTCTGCTGCAGAGATCGTGTGCGAAGCAGACGCAAACGGTTGTGACAAGGGTGAGGCGACGGTCCCGGGTTGAAGCGCCACGATGACCGCCTGTTTGTTTTTCCGCGCGAACTCAATCCCCGCCGTTTGCAGCATCATGTTGAGCGCGGCCTTCGATGCCCGATACCCATACCAGCCACCCTTTTGATTGTCGCTAATGCTGCCGACCCTTGCAGACAGCTTGGCAAAGATCGCTCTCTCGCTGCGCAATAGCGGTAAGAAATGCTTAAGAAGTAATGCCGGTCCGATCGTGTTGACCTGAAAGCTGCGCAGGAGTTTGTGTGCATCGAGTGCCCCAAGATGCTTTTCAGGGCCCACGCCGTCAATCGTCAGGGCGCCCGTTGCATCGATGATGAGGGCAAAGGGGCCTTGGTCCTTGAGGGCGCTCGCTGCGGCAGCGATGCTTGCCTCGTCTTCCAGGGTAAAGCGCGGTGTGGTGCGGCGCGACAATTCTGTGACCTGTGCGCAATGACTGTCCGCTTGAAGCGCAGACACGAATGCAGCGCCGATTGTCCCCGAGGCGCCGATAACCAGCGCGCGGTAGTGTGGTCCGAGAGAGTCCATGAATCAATTGAGTGTCTGTAATTTATCCATCATAGAGTTATTTATCTCTTGTACTTGGGATATACTTATGCCATATCCAATATGAATAAAGATGCTTGCCCTATGCCAATCACCTCAGTGTTCACCAACAATCGCACGCAGGCGGTGCGTATTCCTGCGGAGCTTCGTTTGCCTGATTCCGTGAAAAAGGTTGAAGTGCGAGCGCGTGGCGTCGAGCGAGTGATTACTCCGGTTGGGCAGACATGGGATAGTTTCTTTTTAAACGG
>CAJBTJ010000279.1 GCA_903958565.1 uncultured beta proteobacterium | reverse complement strand
CGAACAATAAATAATCGCCGGATTGATCGCTTTGATATCCTCGTACCCTAAGCCGTAGCGCGCGAGATCCCCTACTTTGTAGTTGTCTAGGATCACGTCTACATCTCGTGCCAGGTCTCTTACCAGTTGTTGCCCTTCAGGCTTGGAAATATCCACCGTAATCGACCGCTTGCCACGATTGGCTGCACAGTAATAGGCCGACTCGCGGGTAACGTTGCCTTCGGTGTCCTTTAAAAATGGGGGGGCAAAGGCACGCGAGTCATCGCCTTTAACAGGTCGCTCAACTTTTATAACGTCGGCACCTAAGTCCGCCAAGTTTTGAGCGGCCCAAGGGGCAGCCAATACGCGGGAAAGATCAAGTACCTTGATATGGGAAAGCGGTCCAGACATGATGTGATTCCAAATAGCGTGCAAAAGCAATATTGTAGAGGGACGAATAGCCAGCAGACCGTCGTTTTTCGGAGACCGTTGCGAACCCTAAGACGGCTTCTTTATCTTAGGAATACGGCCTAATAGATAAAACTCATCATTGGGCCGCATCGAGAACGCGTTTGCCATCCGGTTGGACATGCCATAGAATCCGGTAATGGCTACGATATCCCAGATGTCTTCGTCGTCAAATCCATGCGCGTGTAACGCTACATAGTCAGCATCACCGATTGTCTGTGCATCAAGGCAAACCTTGACCGCGAAATCCAGCATGGCTTGTTGACGCGGCGTAATGTCAGCTTTTAAATAATTAGTCGCGACTTGATCTGCCACATAGGGATCTTTTGCATAGATTCTCAGAATCGCTCCATGCGCCACCACGCAATAGAGGCAGTCATTCTTGGCGCTCGTGGTGGTGACGATCATCTCGCGATCGGCCTTGGTTAAGCTCCCCGTCTCTTTGATCATCAACGCATCGTGGTAGGCAAAAAATGCCCGAAACTCCGCCGGCCGGCGAGCAAGCACCAAGAACACGTTGGGGACAAACCCCGATTTTTCTTGTACATCCAGGATGACCTGTCGGATGTCTTGGGGCAAGTCCTTTAGCTCAGGAATGGAATAACGGGCAATCGGCTTAGTCAAATTGAACTCCCAGAACTTTCACTCGTCTCTCCTGATTGTTGAATCACTATAAAGCGTAATCGCTGGCCTCTCCTGACACGCTAGGGCATACCACTAGATCCGTCAGCGTCCAGCTATAGTAAAACAATGGGAGTTGGTGATGCGATCTTGTCGCAGCGATTACCAACAATTTGAGACAAACTAACACTTTACGAATGCATAAAAATGAAACTTAGCCTCTTACGCAATATCGTTGCAATCTCTGTTCTGTCAGTGCTTTGTAGCTTCGCAAACGCACAAACATGGCCGAACAAGCCTGTACGCATCGTTTTACAGTTCCCGCCCGGAGGCTCAACGGACGTCGTTGCGCGCATTCTGGCGCAATCCATGACCACAGCGCTGGGACAGCCCGTCGTCGTAGAAAACAAGCCGGGTGCAGATGGCGCGATTGCCGCCGAATACGTCATGCGTTCAGACCCAGACGGCTACACCTTCTTTCTTGCCTCAAATACGCCGATGATGCAGGTTCCGCTCCTGCGTAAAAAACCGCCCTACGACCCAGTTAAAAACTTTACCCCTATTTCCATGGTGGGGCGCTATGTGTATGTGTTGGTCGCTAACCCGAACGTCCCTGCAAAAAATGCCAAGGAGCTGCTTGAGTTCGCAAGTAAGAATCCTGGCAAACTCAACTACGGAAGCTACAGCGGCGTGACGCAACTGATGCACACTAAACTGACCAAAGAAGCCAAGATTGATACCAACCTGATCCCCTACAAAGGAGAGGGTCCAACCATCAACGATATGCTTGGCGGACATGTACAGTTCACCTTCGCCACGCCGACCAGCACGCTCTCTCACATCAGCGCGGAAAAGCTTCGTGCGATGGCAGTACTGCTGCCCAAGCGCTCTGCACTACTGCCTGATGTCCCGACCGCTGCCGAAGCTGGGATCCCGACACTTGAGGCAGGAACGTGGGCCGCGCTTTTTGGCCCAGCGAACATGTCACCTGAGCTGGCAAACCGCATGAGCGAAGCAATCAACGCGGCGATGGCTAGACCGGACGTACGAGACCGTATCGCCAAGCAGGGTTTCGATCTAGGTGGATCAACGCCCAAAGAGCTGGGAAGCTTTGTTCAAGAACAGCTCAAAGCTTGGGCGCAGGCGTTTGCCGAAGCAGGCTTAAAGCCTGAATAACTATTGATCCAGCTTGATGTTGTATTCCTTTGCGACGCGTTGCCATTTGCTGATTTCAGCGCGTCGGAAGGACTCTAGCTCTTGTGGCGATGAAGCAATAATTTCACCGCTGAACGCTGCAATGCCCGTGATCACTGAAGGCTGCTTCATCACATTCGCTAGGGCTTGATTCAAGCGTGTGATGACAGCTGCCGGCGTCGCGGCTGGCGCGAAGATTGCATTCCACTCATAGCTCGAATAGCCGGCGACTCCGCTTTCGATCATTGTTGGTACGTCAGGCAGAACAGCTGAACGTTTCTCTCCTCCCGACGCAAGCACGCGCAGCTTGCCCGATTTCACATGAGGCAGAATCGTGCCTACGGTCGCAAAGGCCAATGGTACTTGTCCCGACAGCACATCCGTAATCGCAAGCGCCCCGCCCTTGTAATTCACTGCTTCTAAATGTGTACCGGCCAAGGCGTTAAACAAGGCGCCCGCCAAGTGCTGCGCACTGCCTGCCCCCGACGTCCCATAATGCACAACCGACGTTTTGGGCTTCGTGAGAGCAATCAATTCTGCGACCGTTTTAGGTGCAAACCCAGGATTAGCAACCAACACGTTTGGCACGCGTTGTAACAACATGACCGAGGAGAAATCCTTCAGCGTATCGAACTGCAT
>CAJBTJ010000278.1 GCA_903958565.1 uncultured beta proteobacterium | reverse complement strand
TCGGTTTTCCGCGGATTTCCAGCTCGACCAAGAGTTGCGCACGGTTTCCTTGAGGGTCAGCTGTGCGTCTTGAAGATTGTGCTGGGCGGCCTCTAACTGTGCCTGGGCCACTTGGTTGGCACCATAAGCCGTCCCCCCCTGAAAAATCGGCACCGTCACGGTGACTTGGGCGACGTAATCGCCCTGCGCAGTGCCTTGATAGGTCTGCTTGCCATAGGTCGCATTAACTTGAGGCGAGTGTTGCGACTGGGCGCTGCGTACATTGGCGCGGGCAGCGCGTATCAAGGCCATTTGCTGTGCGATCACGGGGTTCGTCTCGCCGGTGTAGCTCAGTGCACTTTCCAGATCGGGCGGCAGTTGGCCGGGAATGGCCTCGAAACCCTGGGGCTGTGCGGGTACTTGTCCCAGCAGCATTCTTCGCAGTCTGGCATTGGCATCGGCTAACGCGGCTCGCGTTTGCTCTAGGGCGAGGGCGGCGTTGTCCATCCTGCCCTTTGCCTGCTCGAGATCGACTTGCCGACCGACATCGACTTGAACAATGGTGCTGATGTACTGGTAAATCCTGCGGTGAGCCGCTAGGTTTTCTGTAGCGATGCGGTGCATTTCTAGAGAACGCGCCAAATTCAAGTAGCCCTGAACGGCCGTCAATGCCACCTGATCCCGGGTGATATTGACTTGCTGGCGCCCAGATTCAGCGCGCGCGCGGGACTGTTCAACGTCAGATTCAATTCGCCCGCCCGACCACAGATTGACGCTCACGGTGGGGGACTGGATCCAGTTATTGGGGATTCTCGGCGCGTTGTACGAGTTGTATGTGCCGGACCAAGCCACCTGCGGCCAATGCGCGCCTTGGGCACGCGTGATGTCGGCTTCGGCCCCGCGCTGGTTGGCTTGCGCGGCCAATATGCTTGGATACTGCTTGAGGGCAATCTGCACAGCTTCGTGCATATTTTGGGCGAACGCTGCCGACTGCAGGCTAAGCAGTAGTGCGGATAACGACAATAAAAGAGGCTGTATTATTGGCCAGCGAGGCATCAAAAGCAGTATGTCAAGTGAGTCAATCAGAGGGTAATAAGTGCTTGCCGCGAGTCACCAGTGTTAACTATATTTGTTACCAAATTTACCGTAGTTTACAAAATAGTCCGGTTGAACTGTTGCAGATAGTACATTTCGTTAGACTTTCTACCTAATCAAACGATCTCCTAAGTGAGCTTTTGAGGGTCTATGAGCACCTACGTCAACTACACGCCAAGCTCGGCCATCAGCCGGGCAATGTTCAATTTCGACGTTTATTCTGGTTGGCAGAATTTCAAAACGTCTGGAATCGTGCGTGTATCGGTTTCGGATAGTTTTAGTTACTGGGACTATCTGAGCCCTGCCTATTCGGATTTTTACAGCGCGTTGTACTTCAATCGCACGTCCTCAGGCGAGGTCGATTGGGACGAGGTCATGGTGACCAGTGTCCGCGAGGTTTTGTCCATATATAACCAGTTTGCCAATATAAATCTTCAGTGGGTCGGTGACTTTGACACCGGCGTGGATGGCAGCCCAAACCCTGAGGACGTCGGTTTTACGGGGCAGTCCGATATCAATATCGCCTGGATTAATCGCAGCAGCGTCGGGTTCGCTGGAATATCTGGGGCAAGCGACGATGATCTCGCACTAGATTACGTAGGCGGTGCGGGGGATATCTTTCTTAATGCTTGGGCACTAGTGGATACCTCGTTGGAGCTCAATACCAGCTCCCGGCAGATCTTGATGCACGAGCTCGGTCACTCCTTAGGGTTATCGCATCCGCACACCAGTTATGCAAACGGTGTGCCGACCATCTCTGCGGACTATGCGGCCACACGGTATCTGGGCTTTGATGCGCTGGGCTTTCGGACGTCGAGCGCCAGTGACATGTACAAAGAATATTTCAGCATCATGTCGTATGACGACACAGAGTCGTTCTTGCCTGGTGATGACACAGTGTTTTACGCCCACACACCGATGATTTTGGATGTGATTGCGTTGCAGCAAGCGTATGGACTTGGTGCAGGGACGCATGGTGTCGATAACGATACGATTGAGGCGGGGACGGCGGGATATCGGACCTACTTTGATATAGGCGGTATCGATACGGTTGACTTGGGTATGTATACCTCTGGTGCTTATTTGCATATGGGCACAACCATCACCGATGCGCAATATCTGGTGGGCGTGGCGATGAGTACACAAGACGCGCGTTCAACCATCACGGCGGCGCAAGCCCCGCTCAATCTACGATGGTTTTACGGCCAGTATGAAAATGCGATCGGCGGTGTATCCGACGACTGGATCATCGGCAATGCGTTGGATAACCAGATTGATGGACTTGCAGGCGATGATCTGTTGTTGGGTGGGCAGGGCGATGACACGTTTAGTTTTGCACGAACTGGGAACGGCGTAGATACGATCTCCGATTTTGAGATTGGAGACGTCTTGCGTGTGGCCGGTGCAAGTTTTAACGGATTGGTGGGCACTGGCAATGGCGCATCGTTGGGCGCTAACCAAGTTCAGATTGAATCAGATCAGGAAGTCACGTATGTGTATGTGGGTTCGAATGCGGTCTTGGGCGCGGATATTACGATTACGCTTTCTGGTTTGTTTGGGGCGGAGCAGTTTTCGCTCAGCGGGGATACGATTGGTTTGCAAGACATCCCGAGCGCCTATCGCTATGAACAGACCTTCGATCAAATCGCAGCGCTTGGATACACACCGGATGGCGCATCTTTGCTGCTGAAGTTCAGCTCAGGCGAGATCGTGTCCGTTCCCTCCGATGAACAAGATATTTACTTGGGTGGCACACGCCATACCGTCAGTACGTTGGTCAATGATGTTGCGCCGCAGGCTGTTTATAGTTCTCTAGGCGAGGCTGTGACCGAGTATGTGTTTCCGGATGTGTATCAAGGGCCGCTGGATATTGACTATCAATTAATTGATTACTCTAGCAACGCCGTGATCGTAGGCAGTGCGGCCAATGACTTTTTAAAATTAGCGGGCTCAGGCAACAAAGCCGCAGATGGTCAGGCGGGCGCGGATGTGATTGATGGCGGGACGGGATCGACCTTTATCTCGGGTGGGGGGCGAGGGGATGCGGATACTTTCTTTTTGGATGGGCGTGGCGTATACGCAATATGAAATGCAATGGATAGGAGACTTCAACCCGAAAAT
>CAJBTJ010000277.1 GCA_903958565.1 uncultured beta proteobacterium | reverse complement strand
TTATCAGTGTCCAAAAATTCATTGTTCCCCCCTGCGCACCACCGGCTGCCAGCTCCAGTGCATCATCAGAGACATCCTGTACAACAACTTCTTCAAGTTCAATGTTCATAGCAGACTCCAAGGTCTAGGGTTACCGGCGCAGCAGTGGCTGATACCAGTTAAAGGTATTTTATGAATGCATCATTTTTATAATATCGGCGCTGACTGGGTGTCAACCATTATTTATGTGCAAGTGCAAGAGTTGATTAAGCCTTTCGTCCGTAAAAACTGAGATACCGGAGCTATCACCTCAGCCCACCCCTTGTCGATTTCAGTCAAGCGACACCCGACCGTACCCGCACCCCCGTAAATCGATAGCTTCTTTGTGCAGACCTATGCACTGTATTTTGCTCAAACAACGTCCCCTCCGGGGATCTCGAAAGCGATCGCGGAACTCGTGGAGCGATCAATAGCAAAGCCCCCTTTTGTTTTCCGAGAGAAATCGGGCGGCGAAGCGGGGCTTTATAGGCGTTATTTCGTGAACCTTAGGATACATTCTCCGAAGGATTCCGTTTGTGGCTTGATACCAAGCTCAAGGCAACGGTTTTTTGCAGCATCAAGCCCTTCTTGTGAGACGGTGGCCTTTGGTGCGGTAGCAGGGACTGCTGATTGCGTCGGAGCAGCTGTCGGTAGAGGACCAACGGTTTCTTTAACCCCATCCTCCGTAATCGAAATAGTGGTCATTGTCGTAGGAGCGCTTGCTTGCTGAGCAGCTACTGCGGGCTTAACACCGTCGTTTTGCGCCATATTTGCGGCATCGATTGCGATGGTTTGACCCATGATGATTTGGATTGAAGGCGGGTACTTGTATACAGCACCCGAGTTATGGTCCATCACGGCCCCGACGATACCTACGATAGGAATTAGCAGCGCTAGGCCAACGTTACCTGCCATACCGGCACCTGTCACCGAAGTTACTGTGGCGATACCGGGCTGATGCGATTCTCGTTGACAGGTAATTACAAGGTCTTGATTCGATTTCGCAATCACGATCGACCCCGGGGTCATAGTGAACCATTTACCTTTGTCGTTAATGAGTTCGCATTGCGCTCCGGTTACTGGTCCGGCAGTCGTCATGGCCTCCACTGAAATACTTTGCTGCGTCTCACCGGTTATCGAGGAGCACCCCCCCAAGACTAATAAAACTAGCAGGCCCAGCGGTGCAAAGCTGTGAAACTTGCGGGGTTGTTGCATGGTTGGTCCTTGGGAGCGTTGGATGTCAAGACGAATGCCCAGTTGTATGCGATCTCGTTATCGGCAAGGTGCAAATTTCGCGCCGACGACCACGCCTAGCAGCAGTCCGACGATGTCCATGGACGCAGCCCGGGTGCGTTGCACAGATTTGGGTATGAAGCCCCAGACCGAATCGTTCGGCCAATGTGTGATGAAACTATCGAAGTGAATGGCGACATTCGCTAGTTTTATGCACACGCTGGCACACACCGAACAATATTCTCGGAGCTAGACGCTCACAGGGGTAAAAACGACTGGGTGGCAAAGTGTCATCGAGTGCTTCTGCGTGGAATAAGTTGTAGTTATCCGTCTCCAGATCACATCCGCTTAAACCAACCTAAGGTATTGAAATAAAGGCAGTTCTACGAATTCTCAACCGCCTTCGCGAGATCCTCAATCACTTTCTTCGCATCGCCAAACACCATCATGGTTTTGTCGAGGTAGAAGAGTTCATTATCTAAGCCTGCATAACCAGACGCCATCGAACGCTTGTTGACGATAATCGTTTTGGCTTTGTATGCCTCCAGAATCGGCATGCCGGCGATCGGTGATTTAGGGTCTGTCTTCGCAGCAGGGTTCACTACGTCGTTAGCGCCCAGCACTAACACGACGTCTGTCTGAGCGAATTCGCTGTTGATGTCCTCCATCTCAAACACCTGATCGTAGGGGACTTCAGCTTCAGCAAGTAGCACGTTCATGTGACCAGGCATACGACCCGCTACCGGGTGGATGGCGTATTTCACAATCACGCCATGCTCGGTGAGCTTCTCGGCCAATTCTTTCAACGCGTGCTGTGCACGGGCGACGGCTAAGCCATAACCAGGAACGATCGTGACGGTCTCTGCGTTGGTGAGCAAGAAGGCGGCATCATCTGCACTGCCTGAGCGAACGTTGCGCTGCACACCAGAGCCCGCGGCAGGGCCTGCGTCGGCCGCACCACCAAAACCACCCAGAATCACGTTAAAGAAAGAACGGTTCATCGCCTTACACATGATGTAAGAGAGAATCGCGCCGGACGAGCCCACGAGCGAGCCCGCAATAATCAGCATCGGGTTATTAAGCGAGAAACCAATACCCGCGGCGGCCCAGCCCGAGTAGCTGTTAAGCATCGACACCACGACGGGCATGTCTGCACCACCAATCGGGATAATGATCAAGACACCGAGCACAAACGCGATCAGGGTCATGATCACAAACGGTGTCCAGTCCTGCGTCACCATGAACCAGATGCCGCAACCGACCATCGCAATTGCCATGCCGAGGTTGAACATGTGCTGACCGGGGAAGACAACAGGCGCGCCTTGGAACAAGCGGAACTTGTATTTGCCTGACAGCTTACCAAACGCGATCACTGAGCCAGAGAAGGTGATGGCACCGACAAAGGTTCCGATGAACAATTCCAAGCGGTTGCCGATTGGGATTGGTGCACCTTTGGCGGCAATATTGAACGCATGGGGTTCAGCAACAATTGCAACCGCGATCGCGACAGCGGCCAGACCGATCATGCTGTGCATGAAAGCCACGAGCTCAGGCATTTTGGTCATTTCAACGCGTTTGGCCATGAGCGTGCCGATGGATCCGCCAATCAGCAAGCCAAGCACCACCCAACCTAAGCCAATGCCCGCTTGCCCCTCGCGCGCCAGACTGACAATCAGCGCAGCCGTCGTCAGCACAGCAATCACCATACCGGCCATACCAAAGGCGTTACCGATGCGGGAGGTCGTGGGGTGAGATAAACCTTTGAGCGCCTGGATGAAACATACCGACGCGACCAGATAAAGCATCGTCACAACGTTAATGGAAATCATGCGTGACCTCCAGTAGTGGTTGCTTTGTCTGCGGTTTTCTCTTTGGGCGCTTTCTTTTTAAACATCTCAAGCATGCGTCGCGTGACTAAGAAACCGCCGAACACGTTGACCGCAGCCAGCGCCACAGCAAACACACCCATGCCGCGTGCCAAGCCACCTTCAGTGAGCGCAGCTGCCAACATGGCACCCACAATCACGATCGCTGAGATCGCGTTGGTCACGGCCATCAGAGGCGTATGCAGGGCAGGGGTGACGTTCCAGACGACGTGATAGCCGACATAGATTGCCAGTACAAAAATGATGAGGTTCACCAAGGTAGGATCAAGCGCATCCATTATTTTTTCCTTAAATTTGTGCCGCCCTCGCAGACGAGGCAGGCTTGAACAATATCGTCATCGCGCGCAATCGCAAGATTGCCTTCTTTGTCGATGATGAGCTTGAGGAAATCCAATACGTTGCGTGCATACAGAGCAGAGGCATCGGTTGCGATCATGCCGGGCAAGTTGGTCAGACCAACAAGTGTCACGCCGTTTTCCTGCACGACTTGGCCTTTTTGCGACAGTGGGCAATTGCCACCACGCTCAACGGCTAGATCCACAATGACTGAACCCGGCTTCATGGCACGCACCGTCTCGGCTGAAATTAACGTTGGTGCAGGGCGACCAGGAATCAAGGCAGTCGAAATCACGAGGTCTGCTTGCTTGCAGCGTTCTGAGACCAAGACGGCCTGTCGTGCCATCCAGCTCGCTGGCATGGGGCGTGCGTAGCCTCCCAC
>CAJBTJ010000276.1 GCA_903958565.1 uncultured beta proteobacterium | reverse complement strand
GCAAGCCGAACTCGCGATGCGCAACACGCCTTCCGGTGAAACACAAGCCAGTCTCGAACAGATTATTGCGGGCACCTCTCGCGCCACTCGCCTCGTGAATCAACTATTGCTGATGGCCAATGCAGAGAATCCCAACTCAATCGCCATGCCCCCCATCAACATCGCTGAGCTCGCCCGGGAGCAAACACTCGGCTGGGTCGACATCGCGATACAGAAGGGCATAGACCTCGGCTTCGAGGGAACGGATGCTGCGGTCATGCTTCGCGGTCAACGCCTGCTTCTTGGCGAGGCGATCAACAATCTGATCGACAACGCGATTCGATACACGCCTGCGCCTGGGCGCATTACCGTGAGTATTACCACCCAACGCCGTCAGGTCATACTGGCTGTGGAAGACTCTGGACCTGGGATCCCTGTCGAGGAGCGCGAACGTGTATTTGATCGCTTCTATCGCGTACTCGGCTCCCAAGCCGAAGGCAGCGGCTTGGGCTTAGCGATAGTCCGTGATATTGCGACTCGGCATCACGCGAGGATTTTGATTACGGACTCGCAGCAAAAGCCGCCTTACGATCGCGGCGCGAGAATTGAAATTCACTTTCTATCCCTGTCCTAGGCAAACCTCTCCTAGGCGAACTGCTGTCAGTTTGGCCATGCCTTTGCTGCATTGCAAAAAATGATGCACCGCACACTCATCGATAACGGACTTAGAGATTTCCCGACCGTTTGGGCTTTGTCAGATACCTGTCAGTTCCCGCTTTTAAAGTACGGCAATTAAACAAACAACATAAAATGCCTCGCCATGGTTTGATGGAACATTTTATGAACGGAGACTTGGTTTGCTGCTTTTTTTGAACGCCGCGCAATTGTTGTTATACATCGGCATTCTGGCGCTGCTCGGGCAGGGTTTGCTTTTTATTCTGGCTGGTGCGAAGCGCGACACGAATTTGTTTTATCAACTGTTCACCGTCGTGAATAAACCATGGACCTATATCGCAGCGCTGATTGCTCCAAAGCAAATCGCAACGAGACATCACCCTTTTGTTGCTTTCTGTGTGGTGGCCGTACTGTATCTGGCGGTGACCGTCGCAAAAATTGAACACTGCGTATCCGTTGGGATGACGAGCTGCAAATGAAATTTAATTTCGATTGGATGTTGCGCAAATGGCAGGCGATTCTCTGGATCGTTGCAGGACAGCGCGCGCGTGCGATCACGGTATTTCAAGACATGTTGCAAGTCTATCCCCACGATAGTTACGCGTTGGGCAGCTTGGCGCATCTCAAAGCCGAGCTTGGCGATAAGCAAGGCGCAATCGAAGTGTACGAAGTGCTCGTCAAGCAGCCTGAGGCTCCGGCCTACGCATGGTTTAACTTGGGGTTCTTGCATCAAGAATTAGAACATCCCCTCGAGGCAGAGACTGCGTTTCGTCGTGCCTTGGCGCTCAATGACCAACTTGATCAAGCATGGTATGGGCTGGGACTGACACTGATTCAACAGGGGCGACTCGACGAGGCCGTTGCGGCTTTAGAAAGGAATACCCAATTGCAGCCCATGAGTCCCTACGCATGGTACCAACTCGGTCGTGTCCATATGGATCGGCAGGCGCCAGATGAAACAACAAAAATTATTAAGCATTTGAAAGGTTTTGAACCTAAGTTTGCCGCACAACTCGCGCGCGAGACCGGTTTGGCCGTTTAAAGTTTTTTTTCAGATGCAGTAACGACTTACAAGTTTTTTTAGTATGTATGCAGTTCCGTTCTATGCAGTCACGCAGTATCTGTTTTATTTACGTTCTTTTTTGTATGACCTAGTGTTACCAATGGACCCAGGGGGACCTGGCCCGAAACGATGAGGAGGCATTATTGTGCAACTAACCGAAAAACATCGGACTTACTGGAAAAAAAACCTAAATGTCACAGCAATTTTGCTGGCCATCTGGTTTGTTGTGACTTTTGTTGTGAGCTATTTCGCTCGCGACCTTAGCTTCAACTTCTTTGGCTGGCCATTCAGTTTCTGGATGGGCGCTCAAGGTTCCCTGATTGTCTATTGCGTAATCATTTGGTACTACGCTAGATACATGAACAAGCTCGACGTGGAACATGGCGTCAGCGAAGACGAGGAGGAATAACATGGCCGGAATGACACCTGATGAAGGCGGTATGTTTTCGTCAAATACGACGAATGCCGCATTCAAAAAATCTTTAAACAAGGTATACACCTGGTATACCGGCGGTTTTATTGCTTTCGTGATCGTCTTAGCGATTGCTGAACAGATGGGCCTAAGCCGCGCAATGATTGGTTATGTCTTTTTAGGCGCGACCGTGTTGCTCTACGCTGGAATTGGCGTGATGAGCCGCACAAACGATGCTGCGGAATATTATGTCGCAGGGCGACGCGTACCTGCCATCTATAACGGCATGGCCACCGGCGCTGACTGGATGTCGGCCGCTTCGTTTATCGGTATGGCCGGTACGCTGTACCTCACGGGCTATTCTGGCCTGGCGTTTATCATGGGTTGGACAGGCGGCTACTGTTTAGTTGCGCTGTTCCTTGCTCCATATCTTCGCAAGTTCGGTCAGTTCACCATCCCTGACTTTCTGGGTGCACGCTATGACGGCAACTTACCCCGCCTGCTGGGTATCATTGCCGCCATTCTTTGCTCATTCACGTACGTGGTTGCACAGATCTACGGCGTCGGACTGATCACAACGCGCCTGTCAGGCGTTCCGTTTGAAATCGGTATTTTCCTGGGCCTCGCTGGTATCTTAGTCTGCTCATTTTTGGGCGGCATGCGTGCCGTGACATGGACCCAAGTCGCGCAATACATCATTCTGATCATTGCCTACTTGATTCCTGTGATTTGGCTGTCAGTTAAGCAAACTGGCGTGCCGATCCCACAAGCAATCTATGGCTACCAGCTTGAGAAAGTCACGGCAAAAGAAGCACT
>CAJBTJ010000275.1 GCA_903958565.1 uncultured beta proteobacterium | reverse complement strand
TGCCGCGATCAAAACCGCCTTGGCAGATAAGGACGTTCAAGACAAGCTGATCAAACAAGGCTGCGATCCCTTGCAAAACACGCCACAACAGTTCGCAGCACTTCTAAAAGATGACCTTGCAACCTGGGAAAAAATCGGTAAAGACTCTGGTGCTCGGGTAGATTAAGCGTTTAAACGTTAAGCATCATTTGTTGGTCGCAGAGCATTGCCAAGCGGTGATGCGCTGCGCACAACGCCAAGAAAATACTTGTTATACATTTTGCTGCACATCAATCGGCAGCATTCGTCCATCTCTCACTAAAGAGATTTCGCCAGCCCGTCCCGCTGCGTCACATCGACTGCCGCTCCTTCGTTGCGGGCGAGGCGCGCGTCTTCTCCAGAAAACACCAGCTCAATCTGCATTCCCTCAGGGTCTCTGAGAAATAGCTGATGAAGTTGTCGATCAGGCACACCGAATTCGGTAAAGGCAACCCCATGGCGCTGAAGCCGCGCGCGCGTGGTTTCTAGATCATTCGCTTTAAAGGCGATATGGTCAAACGCATCGCTACTTTGGCCAACGGGTGCGCGCCCCGTAGAAATATGCACGACCGCGCGCTCACCCAAGTACATCCAGGCGCCGGGACGGGAAAAAGGCGGTCGCACCCCTTCCGTCAGCCCCAGCACCTCGGTATAAAAACGCCTCATCCGCTCAAGGTCACTCGTCGTGACGTTGACATGGTCGACATCCAAAATTGCCATGGCTGCTTCCTCGCTTGGGGACTTCCCTAGCATCAGACAAAATACCTTGTTATCCACTTGCGCGGTCAAGTATAAGATCGCTAGCCCCTTTAAAAACATTGCCACCTAAAAAATGACAACAAACACCCCAATTCTAGACAAACCCATGCCTTATGGGCGCCCCATTACGCTCGAGCGAGCAAAGAAAATGATGCTTGCTGCCGAGGCGGAGGCGACTAAAAATCAATGGCCCGTGGCCATCGTGATTGCGGATTCTTCCGGCAGCTTGGTACTGGCGCAGCGTCTTGATCACACACAGCATTCAAGCATGGCAATTGCGACCGGTAAGGCGTTAACCGCCGTGAACTTCCGTCGACCAACCAAAATGTTTCAAGATGGGATTGCCGCAGGTGGCGAGGGTTTACGTTTCATGGCAGTGCCAGGCGTCACCCCGCTCGAAGGCGGGTTTCCCATCATCGACAATGGGGAAGTGATCGGGGGGATTGGGGTCTCTGGCGTGCTGTCGCACCAAGACGCTCAAGTCGCTCAGGCGGGCATGGCCACGATACGATAAAAATTTAACAGACAGGTCGGAGAACCCGACGGGATGAAGCAGTTGTAATAGTTGTGTTTATTTAGAACCATAAAAACCAGGAGACGATAATCATGCTGTCAACAATCGTAAGAACCTTAGGCATCGCCGTATTAGGAGCCGCTCTGGCTGGGCCAGCCGTTGCTCAAACCAACTTTCCAAGCAAGCCTGTCAAAATCGTGGTGCCTTTCACCGCCGGCAGTCAGGTTGATATCGTTGCGCGTGAACTTGGACGTGGGCTTCAAGAGATCTGGGGTCAGCCCGTGATCGTCGACAATCGTCCCGGTGCGGGTGGCACGATCGGTAGTCGCATCGTCGCAGGCGCAGACCCCGACGGCACCACATTAATGTTTACCTCAGCCTCGCACGCCATCAATCCGACGCTCTACAAATCTTTACCCTACGATACGCTCAAAGATTTCACGGGCGTGACCTTTGGAACAAGCGTACCGAACGTGCTCGTCGTTTCTCCATCGCTTGGCGTCAAAACTGTGCAGGATCTCATCAAGCTCATTAACTCGCAACCAGGTAAGTTGAATTTCGCGTCTGCCGGTGTAGGCAGTGGCACGCACTTTAACGGCGAAATGTTTAAAGGCATGGGCAAGCTTGATATTGTGCACGTTCCTTACAAAGGCACAGGCGAGGCACTCGTCGACACGACAGCCGGCCGCGCTGCTTTTTACTGGTCACCCTTGGGACTGACCCTGCCCTTCATCAAAGAAGGTAAGCTCATTGCGTTAGCGGTGAGTACCGACAAGCGCGCAGCATTGATGCCCGACATCCCAGCGATCTCGGAGGTTATCCCAGGCATGATCTACGACCACTGGTATGGACTCATGGCGCCTGGCAAAACACCACCCGCGATTGTGGCCAAAATCTCTAAAGATGCCGCGACAGTGCTGAATTCTCCTGCTGTCGTCAAATCACTCAATGCCCAAGGCGTGATCCCAGCACCCACCACTCCCGAGCAGTTCAACGCCTTCATCGCCGCCGAAATCAAACGTCTCGGTGATGTGGTGATTAGCGCCAACATTCCTCGTCAATAAAAACCTTCCCCAACATAGCCATCTCGCTAGGAACCGTATGAGCAAGACTTCCACTACCAGCCACCCTACCGCCTTTACCAACCACATCGCGGAAGTGCTTTGGCAGGAATTCCCAGGACATCACGGAGGAGCCCTATCCAAAGCGCTTGTCTCTGAAGAGAACTCAGGGAGCAAGCGCATTGACTATCGGATTTCATCTTACGAACCGATGGCTTTTGTTGAGGAACATGTTCACCAGGTGCAAGAGCAGATCTATCACGTGCTCAAGGGTGAAGGTATCTTGACGTTAAATGAGCAGAAGAAATTGATGCGCGAGCATGACTATGTCTATATCCCTCCGGGGGTGAGGCATAGTTTCTCGAACACCGGGCTCGATACCTTGGTGTTTTTGGTGATTACGACACCGGTACACGATCAAATCGCACCCATCTGACTTTTTGTCTCAACTCCACACAGCGGACTAAAACATGGCAATGATGAAAGGCGGTCAGTTAATCGCCGAGACATTGGTACAAGAACGTGTACCCTACATCTTTGGTATTTGCGGGCACGGTAACGTCGGCATTCTCGATGCTTTGTACGATGTACGGGACAAAATTCAACTGATATCGCCTCGCCATGAACAATGTGCGGGTCACATGGCTGACGCCTATTACCGCGTCAAGCATCGCCCCGTCGCGACGCTTACTTCAACCGGTCCAGGATCGGCCAACCTAGTCATGTCGCTCGCGACGGCGTTATCCGATTCGTCTGCCTTTATGGCGATCACCGCTAACGTACCCACCTCGCAACACAACCGTGCGCCTTTTCAAGAGCTATACAAACACAATCAAGCGGACTTCGCGCAAGTGCTGCGTCCCGTGGTGAAACGCGCTTTTCAACCGACACGTGTAGACATGTTGCCGCTTGCCTTGCGCCAAGCGATGGATACCATGGTGACCGGTCGTCCCGGTCCAGTGAACCTCGATATCCCCTACAACGTATTCCAAGAAGAGGCCGATGTTGAGATCCCGGCACGCTCTCATCTCGACCGCCCGCATCGACCAGGCGCGAGCGACTATGACATCAATGAAGCGCTGAAGCTTCTTGAGCAGGCCAGACAACCCGTATTGTTCATCGGCCACGGCGCCACGCTCGCTGAGGCGGGTCCAGAGATTACAGAATTCGTCAACAAATATGGCATCCCCGTCATCACCTCACCCAACGGCATGGGCTGTGTCGGTGGGAACAACCCTCTTGCGCTCGGCTTTATCGGGCGAAACGGTGCGTATCCTGCCAATCAGGCGGGCAGATTCGCGGATTTGGTGATCACGATTGGCACGCGCTTTGACGACCGCTCGTCCTCAACTTGGTTGCCAGGGTATTCATGGAATTTTCCAACTACCAAATTGATTCATGTCGATATCGATCCGCAAGAGCTCGGGCGCAACTACCCGCCTACGCTTGGAATCATCGCGGATGCCAAGACCTTCATGGGTCAACTATTAGCCGGCGCTTCGGCACGTGCTGCCATTCACATCAATAACTGGATACAGTGGCGCGAGCAAGTCCAAGGATGGCAAGCAGAGTGGGACAAGTTTGTTTCGCCACACTTCACTGATTCGACAAGCCCCTTACGTCCTGAGTTTGTAGTCAGTGCTGTGCAGCAAATGTTGCCCGACGATGCCATTCTGTCACTGGACTCTGGTGTGCATCACAATTGGTTCATGCAGTTCTGGCGGGCCAAGCGCCCTCAAAGCATGCTCAATAGCTGGGGTTATTCTTCGATGGGTTTTGGAGTGTGTGGCGTTCTTGGCGCGCAACTCGCCGCCCCCGATCGTCCATGCGTAGCGGTGGTGGGGGATGGTGGCTTCACGATGGCGCCGTACGTTTTATGTACGGCAGTGGAATACAACCTACCAGTCGTCTGGATCGTGTGGAACAACTTCGCCTGGGGTGCGATTCGCGATCTGCAGTACGGCCTGTTCGATGGCCGAGAAATCGGTACTGCGTTTTACAAAGGGCAAACCGGTGAGCAATATAATCCCGACTTTGCTGCGTGGGCGAGAGCCTGCGGTGCAGATGGCATCACCGTGACCAAGCCTCAGGATCTCAAGGGGGCCATTGAACGCGCCATCAAAAACAAACGGCCTTGCGTGATCGACGTACACGTCGATGCGAACATTCGCCCACCGTCCACAGGAACTTGGCAGTTACCGCCTATTCCTTACAAGGAACCGATTTACGGCAAGCCGCACGCGCGTTAGATAGTGGGCATCAGGCCCGACGCGATGCGTGTCGGGCCGCAAGGTATGCGAAAGTCAGTGCGGGGCCTAGGGTAATGCCGGGCCCAGGATAGGCGCCATTCATAATCGAAGCCATATCATTGCCACAGGCATACAGCCCGTTGATCGCGGTACCGTCTGGACCAAGTACACAGGCATTCGTATCCGTTTTTAATCCAGCGGACATCCCCAAGTCTGAAGGGATGACCTCGACAGCATAAAACGGTGCGCGATTAATCATCGCGACACAGGGATTAGGCTGTTGATCCATATCTCCGAGATGACATTGATACGCGTTCGAGCCGCGCCCGAACACCGGATCCTCTCCGCGTGCTGCATGGACATTAAAGGACTCCACGGTCTGCGTCAGATTCTCGGTCGGGACGCCCAGTTTTGCAGCCAACTCAGCAATGGTCTGCGCGCGCTTTAAGTAGCCCGATGCAATATCTGCATCAAGCCTACGCGTGAAAGGTTTTATCTTGCCCAGCCCGTACTTCCATAAAAATTGACTGTCGCACAGGAGATACGCTGGTACGGCATTATTTTGCGCATTCACCTGCGCTTTGACAAACTCATGGTAGGACACGGCTTCATTCACAAAGCGCTTACCCAGTTGATTCACCGCAATCAAGCCTGGCTTCGCACGATCCGTGACGGTGTGCGGAT
>CAJBTJ010000274.1 GCA_903958565.1 uncultured beta proteobacterium | reverse complement strand
TTACCGGAAGGTCGATGAGCTCAACGTGGAACAATGTCTTGATGACGTCGAACAGGCCGCTCAGGACGCGCGGCTCGGTGAAGTATTGTTTGACTTCGTCTTCGGAATAATCGTAACGCGACTCACGCAAGCGCTCCGAGACATAGGCGATATCCCACGGTTGGAGATCGGATAGATTAAGCACGGTGCGAGCGAACTCGGTGAGTTCCGCAAGGTCTCTTTGCGCGAAGGGTTTGGCTTTTACAGTGAGCTGTCGCAAAAAATCGGTGACTTCTTGTGCGCTCTTGGCCATCCTTGTTTGCAAACGTAATTCGGCGTAGTGCTTAAAGCCCAATACGTTTGCCTCTTGTGCGCGTAAGGACAACGACTCTGAGATCAAGTTTGAGTTATCGAACCTTGAATCGCCTTGATCAGATGCCCGCGTGGCGTATGCGTGATAAAGCGTGCGGCGCAGTTCCCGGTCTTTTGCGTACTGCATGACTGGTAAATAGCAGGGCATCTTTAAGTTCAAAGTCCAAATCGACGCGTCGGGATCCTTGATTGCGTTCAGTACGTCTGCCGGGACGCCCGACAGCGTATCCAGGTTGTCGATCGCGAGCGTCCAGGCATCGGTCGAATCTAAAACATTCTCAGAGAACTTTTGCGAGACTTGTGCCTGCCTATCCGAGTTTGTTGCGTAGGCATCACGTGCCGCGCCCTGTAGCTCGACCCCACTCAGTTTGAAATCCCTCAGTGAAAGCTCAATGACACGCTGGCGTTGGGCGGACAGCCGTGCAAACTGAGGGCTTTCTTGTAACCGTTTGTACTGGGCATATAAGCCTGTGTGCAGACCTACCCAAGTTGAGTATTCGCTAATAGCTGGAAGCATGGCGTTATACGCCTCACGCAACTCTGGCGTGTTAATCACCGCATTGAGATGACCGGCAATCGACCAGGCACGCCAAAGGGGTTCGCTAGCGCTGTCAACAGCGTCTACAACCAGCTCCCAGGTGGCTGGGCGATCATCAAGTGCCGCTAGTTCAACAGCAGATCTCGCTTTGGCGAGCAAAGCAGGAATCGCTTCTTCGATATGTTCGGGACGCACTGCTGCGTAATCGACGAAGTCTTGGATCGGGACATTCAGTGGGTTCATCTTGATCTGGACAGTAATTGAGCGCGTTCGGCCGCTTCGATGGTGTTGACGAGCAGCATGGCGATGGTCATGGGGCCTACGCCACCCGGAACGGGAGTGATTGCACCCGCAACCTCTTTGACCGATGCGTAGTCGACGTCACCGCATAATTTTCCGTCGGCGCCACGATTAATCCCGACATCAATTACGATCGCACCAGGTTTAATCATGTCGCCTGTGACCATGCCAGGCTTTCCGGTTGCAACGACCACAATATCCGCATGGCGCGTATGCCAAGCGAGGTCGCGCGTTTTGGAGTTGCAAATGGTGACCGTCGCCCCAGCTGCCTGGAGCAACATCGCCATGGGTTTGCCAACGATGTTGCTGGCCCCGACAATCACTGCAACCGCACCACGCAAGACGACATCCTCGGATTCAAGCATCTTCATGACACCGTAGGGTGTGCAAGGCCGAAAAAGGGGAGTGCCCGTCATCAATAATCCCGCATTACTGACATGAAACCCGTCAACATCCTTCTGCGCAGAAATCGTCTCGATGACGCGGTGAGAATCAATGTGTTTGGGAAGCGGAAGTTGAACAAGTATCCCGTGTATGCGGTGGTCGGAGTTCAGTGTCTCTATACGGCTCAGCAACGCTTCTTGTGTCATGTCAGCAGGATATTGCTCCAACACTGAGTGCAGTCCTGCTTTTTCACAGGCGGCTACTTTGTTTCGCACGTAAACCTGTGATGCGGGATCCTGACCGACAAGAATAACGGCTAGGCCTGGTTTGACGCCTTTTGTTGTGAGTACTGCCGCGCGCGCCGCAACATCCTCCCGAATGGTTGCGGCAAGCTTTACTCCGTCTATAACCCTTCCGGTCATGCGTTGACCTCTGGCTTGGCCAAGGCAACCTTCATGAGATCTGCGACCGTGGTGACTTGAAGCTTTTCCATGATGTTGGCGCGATGCGCCTCAACGGTCTTGATGCTGATTCCTAAGTCGTCGGCGATTTGCTTGTTCAGTCGTCCAGCGACAATGCGCTCGAGAACTTGCTGTTCTCGGGCCGTGAGTCGACCAAGCATCGCTTCGTGCTCGCGCTGAGCGCGGGCTTGGGTTAAGCGCTGATTGGCTTGCTCAAACATACGGGCGACAATTTCGCGCAAGTCCGTTTCATCGAAGGGCTTCTCCAGAAAATCGATCGCGCCTTTCTTGATCGTCGAAACCGCCATGGGAACATCGCCGTGGCCCGTAATAAACACGATGGGCATCGACGATTTACGTGTAATGAGTTGTTCCTGAAGCTCGAGACCGCTCATTCCAGGCATCCGCACATCAACAATCAAGACACCAGCGGTCTTGTCATCAAATGCGGCTAAAAAACTCTCCGCACTCGCGAACGCGTTGACGTGATATCCGTTTGCTTCAAGCAACCAACGGAGTGAATCTCGTACCGCCTCGTCATCGTCAACGATAAAGACAGTGCTTGCGACGTTTGGCGTATTCATGCTGGTAACTCCTCGGACTGATTGCTGTGCGTTGCCTCTAGGTTAGAGGCGCACGGTAGTGTAAAGCGAAAAATGGTTCCACCATCCGGATTACTGCTTGCCCAGAGGCGCCCGTGATGTGATTCTATGATCGTGCGGCAAATATTCAATCCCATGCCGAGACCTTCAGACTTTGTACTAAAAAACGGCTCGAAGAGACGCTCCGGTTCGGTGAGCCCGTGGCCCCGGTCCTTCACGGCCACTTCAATCTGATTATCATCTAAGGTGACATCAAGCTCGAGCGTGTTGAGCGTAGACTGGTCCATGGACTCCAGACCATTTTTAAGCAAATTAAGAAGCACTTGCTCAATCAAAATAGGATCGGCGTATACGTCAGGCAGACTTTCCGGGATGTTACGCACGATCTCAAGCTGTCGTTTTCTAGCGTGTATCTCGGCCAAGCTCACCGCGTTATCCACGATCGTTTGAATCGGTACGTTCTGGCGCCGAGGCTCACTTCGTTTGACGAAATCACGGATACGACTAATGATTTTGCCTGCTCGCTGCGCTTGTGCAGCTGCTTTCTCTAAGGCGGGAAGCAAGATCCCCATGTCTGTATGGCCGGCTTTCACCATCGCCACAGCACCCATGCTGTAGTTGGCAATCGCAGTGAGTGGCTGATTCAACTCATGTGCCAACGAGGAAGCCATCTCTCCCATTGTTGTCAGACGGCTGGTGATTTGAATTTTTTCTTGTTGAACCCGTGAGGCCTCTTCGTGCTTGCGGCGCTCCGTGATGTCTCGAGCAACTTGAAGACGCACACGTCTGCCATCCGTCCAGGCCAACATGCGGTGCTGCACCTCAAACCATTTTTGTACCGACTCCGAAAACACCTCGACTGACTCATCGGTGTAGCGACCTCGTCGCCCAGCTAGCATTTCTTCGTGCCCTTGTGTTTGCGAGCCGAACAAGCGTCGATAGGTTCGGTTGGCAAAGAGCAGTTCGACACTGTCATTGGTGTCTGCAGTGACCGAAATCGCGTCATCGAGACCTTCAAGCACCGTCATGAATCGCTCATGTGCAGCCGTCAGTGCTTCGCGGATGCGTTTAGGTTCGGTGATGTCGGTCATTGAGGTCATCCAACCGATCTGTGTTCCGCGTGGATCTAGCAACGGCGACACATACATACGCGCACTGAATCGTGATCCGTCGCGACGTTGTGCTTCGATCTCGACCCCCGTGCTGGCCGCCTTACCTGAAAGCACGCTGTCGAGCACTTGTTGTTGACTGTCGTGTTGTCCTGGGACCCAGTATGGGAAGGGGGGGAGTCGCCCAATGAGATCTGCTTCGTTCCAACCGATCATTCTGCAGAAGGCTGGGTTGACATAAGCGATGCGCCCCTCGAGATCCAGCACGCGCATACCGGTCGACATGGAGTTTTCCATGGCTCTGCGAAAGCCGGTCTCTGTGATGAGTGCAGCCTCGGCTTTGGAGCGGTAGTGCGTGTAGCGCCAGAGCATCAGCAAGGCGATAACGATCACGACCGATAAACCAATGACCACCCAAATCAGACGTTGCTGACGCATTTCTTGGTCGATGCTGATAAACATGACGCTGCCGTCATGTAAACGCTGCAGCCAAAAGAAGGCACTCATGACGCAGGCGTACAACACCAATATCAACATGGGCGTAAGCCAATACCAGCGCCTACGGTTCATACGCGCTTGGTCCTGGAAGGGAATGGAGACTACCGACTTAGGAGGATTGGACATGCGGGTTATCCATATTAGGGTCGTATTTTAGTCGTAGTAGCGCGACAAAATATTCCTTAAATTTCATAATACGGGAATCCGTACCGCTTAATGAAATTTTTGTTGCTCAAGCGCAAACTTCTACCTAGAATGCCAAAAATACTCAAAACAAAGTAGGCTTAACAAAGTAAGCCTACCTGATCAGGAGATCGCTATGGCACCACAAGCTGCCCAAATCCAAGCCGCGAACGATGTCGATTCGCTTGAGACCCAAGAGTGGCTCGATGCACTAGAAGCGGTTCTTGATCGAGAGGGGCCTGACCGTGCCCACTATCTATTAGAACGACTCACTGATCTGGCGCGCCGCTCGGGGGCGCACATTCCCTTTTCGCCCAATACGGCTTACCTCAATACGATTCCTGCAGGCTTGGAACCTCCACACCCAGGCAACCAAGAACTCGAGTCGCGCATACGTCACTACATCCGCTGGAATGCGATGGCCATGGTTGTGCGAGCCAACAAACATAACCCGCCCGATGGCGGAGACTTGGGCGGACATATCGCTTCGTTTGCGTCGCTCGCGACGATGATCGGCTGCGGACAAAACCATTTTTGGCATGCTGACACGCCTGAGCGCGGCGGCGATCTTGTGTACTTTCAAGGGCACTCCTCTCCGGGCGTTTATGGACGAGCCTATCTTGAGGGACGTCTGACTGAGGAGCAGCTGAACAATTTCCGGCAGGAGGTGGGTGGCAAGGGCTTGTCCTCGTATCCGCATCCAAAGTTAATGCCAGAGTTCTGGCAGATGCCTACCGTGACCATGGGCCTTGGTCCATTGAGATAGGCTAGCTCGTACTCGCTTGGCCAGCCTTTCATGAACCTGGATCGACTCGCCAACGGCCATCGCATCGAACCCATACCGTTGTCTCGATCCCA
>CAJBTJ010000273.1 GCA_903958565.1 uncultured beta proteobacterium | reverse complement strand
TATTTACAACCTCAATTTGATCGACACGCCAGGCCACGTTGACTTCTCGTATGAGGTCAGCCGTTCACTGTCTGCCTGCGAAGGTGCACTGCTTGTGGTGGATGCCTCGCAGGGCGTTGAGGCGCAAACTGTCGCGAATTGCTACACCGCAATTGAACTCGGTGTTGAGGTCGTGCCCGTGTTGAACAAAATGGATTTGCCTTCAGCCGACCCTGAAAGTGCGCGCGCAGAAGTCGAAGAGGTCATTGGCATCGATGCCTCGAATGCGATTTTGGCGAGTGCCAAGACCGGCATGGGCATCGACGAAATCCTCGAGGCCGTTGTGGCGCGGATCCCTGCGCCCAAAGGAGACCCGAAGTCTGCGTTGCAGGCGTTGATCGTTGACTCCTGGTTCGATAATTATGTTGGCGTTGTCATGCTGGTGCGCATCGTGAATGGCGTACTTACACCAAAAGATAAAATCTCTTTCATGGCTACCGGTGCCGTGCACTTGTGTGAACAAGTGGGGGTGTTTACGCCTAAGTCCGAGGCGCGTAAGTTTTTGTCCGCGGGTGAAGTCGGTTTTGTCATTGCGGGGATCAAAGAGTTGGCTGATGCGAAGGTCGGCGACACCATTACAACGTTTGCTAAGCCCTCCACCGTGCCGCTGCCTGGCTTTAAAGAAGTCAAGCCCCAGGTGTTTGCGGGTCTCTATCCCGTCGAGAGCAGTGAATACGATCAGCTGCGCGACTCTCTTGAAAAACTTAAACTTAACGATTCCGCCCTGATGTACGAGCCCGAGGTTTCTCAGGCACTGGGGTTTGGTTTTCGTTGCGGCTTTCTAGGCTTATTGCACATGGAAATCGTGCAAGAGCGGCTTGAACGCGAGTTCGATATGGATATCATCACTACCGCACCATCGGTAGTCTATGAGGTCGAGTTGCGTGACAACAGTGTGATTCAGATTGAAAGTCCTTCGCGTATGCCTGAGGTGGGCAAATACCTCGAAGTGCGCGAGCCCATTGTCAATGTCACCCTCTTTATGCCACAAGAGTATGTTGGTACAGTGATGACGCTTTGTAATAGTAAGCGTGGTGTGCAACTTGATATGACCTACCATGGCCGTCAAGTGCATTTGCATTACGAGATCCCGCTCGCCGAGATCGTGCTCGATTTTTTTGACAAACTAAAGTCTGTGTCGCGCGGCTATGCCTCCATGGATTACGAGTTCAAAGAATATCGCGCCGCAGATGTTGTTAAAGTCGATCTGTTGATTAATAGCGATAAGGTCGATGCGCTTTCAACGATTTGCCATCGCGCCAATGCGCGCTATCGTGCCCGTGATGTGGTGTCGCGGATGCGCGAGCTGATTCCACGCCAGATGTATGACGTGGCGATTCAGGCTGCGATCGGGGCTGAAATCATCGCACGCGAGAACGTCAAGGCGTTGCGTAAGAACGTGCTGGCGAAGTGTTACGGCGGCGATGTCAGTCGTAAAAAGAAGCTTCTTGAAAAACAGAAGGCTGGCAAAAAACGCATGAAACAAGTTGGTAGTGTTGAAATCCCACAGGAAGCGTTCTTGGCGATCCTGCAGGTAGAAGACAAATAAAACGTTTGCAAAGGTCGAAATAATGAGCTGGAACTTTGCCTTAATTCTTTTTGTGTTGCTTGTCGTGACAGGTATTGTCTGGTCGCTTGATCGCTTTTCTCTGCGTCATAAACGAGCGGCCCGTGTGATGCAGGCGCTTGAGCTGGCTCGCCCGAGTTGGACCGGTCTACCTGACCATGAAAAATTAACGCGTCAAGAGCAGATTCAGGCCGAATTTGGAAAGATGCCCTGGTGGGTGGAGTACGGCGTCAGTTTTTTCCCCGTCATCTTGTTTGTCTTTGTTCTACGCTCGTTTATCGTCGAGCCGTTCCGTATTCCTTCGGGATCCATGCTGCCGACGTTGCAGTCGGGCGATCTGATCCTTGTCAATAAATTCACGTATGGGCTACGTTTGCCGGTCGTTGATACGAAGGTGATTCCGATCGGTCAGCCACAGCGTGGCGATGTGATGGTGTTCCGCTATCCGGTTGATCCCTCCGTGGATTACATCAAGCGTGTGGTTGGCCTGCCTGGCGACCAAGTCGCTTATTTGGACAAGAAACTCTATCTCAACGGAAAAGAGGTTCCGCGCCAGGCGGATGGGCAGTATTTTGAGCCGGATCGTGTGGCGTATACCGCACAGTTCATAGAGTCCCTGGGCGATAAGCCTCATAAAATACTGCTAGATGAGCGACGTTCGCAGGATATAGGGCCAATTTCAAGCTTCCCATATCGTGAAAAATGTGAATACCTACGTAATGGTGTCCGTTGCACTGTCCCGGCCGGTGTTTACTTTATGATGGGAGACAACCGCGATAACAGTCTCGACAGCCGTTTCTGGGGATTTGTCCCTGAGGCCAATATCGTTGGTAAAGCTTTCTTCATTTGGATGAATTTTGGCAGTTTGGGTCGCATTGGTCCTTTCCACTAATTTCGTTCAACTCGATTCACTCGCTTCATGTTATTTGCTTCATGCCCCAGGTCGCACTCGAAACCTCGCTCGGATATAAGTTCGTTAAGCCTGCACTGCTTGAGCAGGCGCTGACGCATCGCAGCCATGGCGCGCGTCATAATGAGCGCTTAGAGTTTCTTGGTGATTCGGTGCTTAACGTGGCTGTCGCTGCATTGCTGTTTAATCATTACGGCACACTAGACGAAGGTGACTTATCGCGTGTGCGTGCGAACTTAGTCAAACAATCTTCGCTCGCCGACATCGCTCAAAAGCTAGATCTGTCTAAGTTTTTGCGTTTGGGCGAAGGCGAACTCAAGAGTGGTGGTTTTCGTCGTCCATCGATTTTGGCCGATACCTTCGAAGCTGTGCTCGCGGCGGTCTATCTGGACGGGGGATTCGTCGCCGCACAACAACTTGTTGAGCGGTTGTATAAGCCCATTCTGGCGAGTGTCGATCCGCTGACATTGGGTAAAGACGCAAAAACCTTATTGCAAGAGTTTTTGCAAAGTCGCCAGCTGGCTTTGCCGATCTATAACGTTGTCGCTACACACGGAGCGGCGCACAGCCAGCAGTTTGAGGTTGAGTGTTTGATCCCGTCTTTGGATATCAAGGTTGTTGCGGCGGGCTCGAGTCGTCGTGCAGCCGAACAGTCTGGCGCCAAGCTCGCCTTGGTGAGCGCGGAGGCTGCAAGTCCCGCGCCAGTTAAAAAGCGTTCAACCCGGGCGCGCAAAACGGCACAATTAACGCTGCCGGTTGCGGTCGCTCAGGAGCTTAAATGACCGAAACAGCGTACCGCTGTGGTTTCATCGCAGTCGTTGGTCGTCCAAATGTCGGTAAGTCTACCCTGACGAACGCCTTAATTGGCACCAAAATTTCTATTGTTTCGCGCAAGGCGCAAACAACGCGCCATCGTATTCAAGGTGTGCTGACGCGTGAGGCTGAGCAGTTCGTTTTTGTCGACACCCCAGGGTTTCAGACGCGCCACGGTGGCGCCATGAACAAGATGATGAACCGCGTGGTCACGCAAACCTTGGCCGATGTGGATGTGGTGCTGTTCGTGGTTGAGGCGGGTAAGTGGTCACCAGGGGATGAAAAGCTCTTGTCTTTGTTGCATGAGCCCAAGCGGACCATTCTAGTGATCAGCAAGATTGATCAGCTTAAAAGTCGTGATGAGCTCTACCCCTTTGTGGCAAGAATCGCGGCACTCTATCAGTTTGATGCCGTCGTACCTGTTAGCTCGACTAAGCGCCATCAACTTGATCAGTTGCTGGATGAGGTTGCTAAGCGTTTGCCCGAGAACGAGCCGTTTTTCGATGCTGACACACTCACAGATCGTCCCATGCGCTTTATTGCAGCAGAACTCATTCGCGAAAAAATCTTTCGTCTAGTCGGTGATGAGCTCCCTTACGGTTGTACGGTTGTCATCGAGCAGTGGGAAGAAACCGACAAAGGCGCCCATGTTTCGGCATGCGTCATCGTAGAGCGCGATAGCCATCGCCCCATCTTGCTGGGCGCGGGTGGCGGACACATGAAGCGGATTGCCTCCGAGGCACGCCAGGACATGGCCAAGCTGCTCGATAAGCCTATCCATCTTGAGGTGTATATCAAGGTGCGCAAAGGCTGGGCTGAAAAAGAGAGCAGCCTGCGTGACCTGGGATATGAGTAAAGCACTGAGCGCCTAGTCATATGAGCCGACGCCTCGTACGAGTCCACGAAACCCCGGGCTACGTCCTGCATGCAACGGCCTGGCGCGAGACCTCTTTAATTGTGCAGGCGTTTTCGCGAGATCATGGCTGGGTGACCTTGGTTGCAAAGGGTGCCAAGCGCCCACACTCGATGCTGCGACCCGCGCTTTCGGTTTTTCAGCCCTTGCTACTGTCTTGGAGTGGCGCGACCGAAGTCAAAACCATGACGCGTGCCGAGTGTGCGGGGGTTCATCCTTTGCCAGGCCCCGCCATGATGTCGTGCTGGTACATGAATGAGCTGATGTTTCGTTTGCTACCGCGTGAGGATCCTCACCCCGGTTTGTTCGATGCCTATGTGATTGCACTGCAGCAGTTAGCGGCTGGGCAAACTGCTGCAGGCGCCTTGCGTAAATTTGAATGGACTTTACTCAAAGAGACCGGATACGGACTCGATCAAGAGCCGCCGGATTTTGATGATGCGCAACAAGAACCTCAGTTGCGTGCGCGCTTGCGCGAACGGTTGGCAGAGCATCTAGCGGGTCGTCCGCTGGCAACTCGCCAGGTGTTGCTGGCCTTGCAGCGCTATCAAGGAAATAAATAGCACTGCAAGGTGGTCAGAGCACTTCGTTTTAGGCGGTCAACACAGCGCGACCCGTCACTTTGCCTGCGATCAATGATTTCAATACTTTGTCAGCATCGGCCAGTGGATGGGTATGCACAGGGATAGGCGTGATTTTGCCTTCTTTGACAAGCTGCATGAGTTCGCGCATTTCTTGCAGCGAACCGGTGTAGCTGCCCAGGATCTGCAGGGCTTTCATCGGTATGAAGGCAATAGGCCAGGAGGCTCCGCCACCAAACAGCCCCACAATGACAAGTTTGCCACCTTTGATCAAGCAATCAAACGCGATCCCCGTTGTTGACGGCGCACCGACCAAATCCACAACACCCTGAATCAGCTTGCCGCCGTTGGCTGCGATGATTTGCTTGGCCGCGTCAGGCGCTGCACCGTCGATCGCGGCGAGTGCGCCCGCATCGAGTGCAGCTTGTCGTTTGACAGGATCGATGTCGACAACGATGGGGCTGACACCACCCATTGCTTTGAGTAGCGCCATGGCCATGAGACCCAAGCCGCCGGCGCCCATGATCACAATCGGGTGTTTGCTAAAGGTCTTGATTCCGATTTTGTTGATCGCGCTGTAAGTCGTGATCCCCGAGCATGCATAGGGGGCAAGCGTAGCTGGATCCATGTCACCAATATCAATCAGATAGCGCGCATCAGGAACCATAAGGTGGTCTGCGTAGCCGCCAGGACGGTGAACTCCCAAGTACTGGGGGGCTGCACAATAGTTCTCTAAACCCTCGTCACAGGCGGGACACTGTCGGCAACCGATCCAGGGGTACACTAAATAGTTGTGGCCTTTCTCGACACCTTTGGCATCGGGTCCCATTGCGACGACTGTTCCAGCCGTTTCGTGCCCCATGGTCATGGGGAGCTTGATGCCACGGTCTTTAAGCGACAAGGTTTTGCCATTTCCCAAGTCGTAGCCGCCTTCCCAAAAGTGAATATCACTGTGGCAGACGCCTGCGGCGCGTACCTGCACGAGCACCTGTGCGCCGGTGGGCGTGGGTGTCTCGGCCTCTAACATCTGCAACGATTCACGAAAATTAACGACGCAGTAGCATTTCATGTGGTGGTCTCCAGAAGGATTGATCGTTATTGTTATGATGGATTTACATGACGAGTTCGATCAGACGCGGGCCTTTCTCTTTGTTGGCGATGCGTAGTGCATTGGCAAAGTCTTCCATCGTTGAGACTTGCTGTCCGGGTACGCCATGACCGCGTGCAATCGATACCCAGTCTATGTACGGACGGTCCAGGTCTAACATGCGTTTAGCGTTTTCACCCGCTTCCGGTCCACCCATGTTTGCTAGCTCTCCACGCAAAATTTTGTATGAGCGGTTAGCAAAGATCACGACGGTAACGTCTAGGTTTTCACGCGCCATTGACCAGAGGCCTTGCACGGTATACATGGCGCTACCATCACCAATCAACGCAACCACTTTACGGTCTGGGCAAGCGACTGCGGCCCCCACTGCGGCCGACATGCCCCAGCCGATTGCACCACCCGTAATTTCAATGCAATCGTAAGGTGCAGCTTGGTGCGTGAGTTTCGAAAACTGACGACCGGTGGTCACGGACTCTTCAACCATAATGCCGTTTTCTGGCATTAATGCGGTGATGACGGTACCGATGTGTTCGACAGTGGGTGCGCCACTCGGGAGCTCGGTAATGATGGGGCCCGTTGAGAGTTGCGCGGGGGCCGTGTTGTTAGCGCCCAGTGCGTCAACCAAGGCTTGCAGCGTTGCATGGAGATCGTGCGTTAAGGTGGCTAAGGTATGCACTTGGCAGTCAGGCGGCTGAATCATGCGTGGCTTGTTGGGATAGGCAAAGAAGGCCACAGGCGAAGCACTACCGATCAACACTAAGTGCTTGGAGTCCTTGAGCATCGTTACGGCAGCATCGACGGCGAAGGGCAGTGGCATGATGTTGACGCGTCCACGTCCGCGCTCGAGTCGAGGGTTGCGTGACTCACTGGCGAGCTTACAGCCAGTATGTGCGGCGATTTTCCCAGCAAGCAGTGCCGACTTGGCACGCAGCGCGGCACCACCCAACAAAAGCGTTGTCGCTTCGGCCGTTTTGCGATCCGATAACAAGCGGGCAATGGCGAGCACCGAGTCGGCAAGCGGCGCCGCAGTGGTTTGTGCAGGGGCCGTCGAGTAGTGTCCCGGATCAGAGGGCTCCCACGCGCAGTTCGCGGGCAAGACGAGTGTTGCAATACGGCCCGGTGTGCTGCGGGCTTGTGAGATCGCCTCGGCCGTATCCAGGGGCGCCAGGCTGGCCGACATGGTGGTCTTGACCCAGTGCGACATCGGACGGGCCACGGCCTCGACATCCGAATTCAGTGGAGCATTGTTGTGAATGTGATCCAGCGCATGCTGTCCGACAATATTGACCATACCCGTATTGGCGCGCTTAGCGTTATGAATGTTGGCTAACGCATTGCCCAGGCCAGGCCCGAGGTGTAGGAGGGTGGCCGCAGGCTTTTCAGCCATTCGGTAATAGCCGTCAGCCGCACCACTGACCACGCCTTCAAACAACCCGAGGATGCAGCGCATGCCTGGCGCACGGTCCAGTGCCGAGACGAAGTGCATCTCCGAGGTGCCGGGATTGGCAAAACATACATCCACTGACCCTGCGAGCAGGGTCTTGACCATTGCTTCCGAACCGTTCATTTTTATACTCCTCCTGTTTTATTTTTCATGGTTTCGCGCGCAATGACGATCTGCTGGACCTCGGTGGCGCCTTCATAAATCCGTAATGCCCTGATTTCACGATACAACATTTCCATGGGGTGTCCAACTTTGACACCTAAGCCGCCGTGCAACTGCACACACCGGTCAATGATGCGCTGGGCGGATTCCGTCGCAAAAAGCTTGGCCATCGCCGCCGAACGTGTGGTGCGTTGCTTCAGAATGTCGCGTTCCCAGGCAGCGCGATACACGAGGAGGGTCGCGGCATCGATTTCGGTGCTCATGTCGCCGATGGCCGCTTGCGTGATTTGTAGGTCTGCCAGTGTCGCACCAAACATGGGGCGCGAAGCCGCGCGCTTAATACCCATATCAAGCGCGACCTCTGCGAAGCCTAAAGCTGCAGCACCGACCGATGCGCGAAAGACATCTAAGTTCTGGAGGGCAACTTTGAAGCCCTGTCCCGGCTTGCCAATACGCTGTTCGACGGCAACATCACAGTCTGTAAAAGTGAGTGTGCCAATCGGATGGGGAGCGCATACATCAAAGCGTTCCGTCACGGCGAGGCCCGGTGTGTTGGCATCGACCACAAAAGCGGTCACTCCTTCTGCTTCGTCGTTCTCAACGCGCGCGAACACGGTGTAGAAGTCGGCAATATCGGCGTTTGATATCCAGGTTTTGACACCATTGATTCGGTAGCCTGAGGCCGTACGCGTCGCGCGCGTGGTCATTGCAGCGACGTCTGAACCTGCATCAGGCTCCGACAAGGCGAAGGCAGCGAGCATTTCGCCGCGCGCTACCTTCGGCAAATACTTTTGCTTGAGCGTCTCTGAGCCGAACAGTGAAATCGGTCCGCTCCCAAGCCCCTGCATCACGAAGGCGAAGTCCGCTAGGCCGTCGTAATAGCCCAGCGTTTGGCGCATCAAACAGAGGCTGCGCGAATCAAGTTCATCAAACATGCCGCCGTAGGCCGCTGGGACACAATAGCGTAGCCATCCTGCCTCACCAAGCATGCGCGTGAGCTCCTGGCAGCGCAAGTCGACGCTACCGTGGTGCACACGGTCTGTCAGGTGTTGAGTCGACCACGCGTGCGCGGCGTCGTGCAATGCGCGATGTGAATCGTCAAAAAAGGGTAGGCGCAATGAATCTGGGTTAAACATGGGTGCGGTTCTCGATAAGATCGAACTTCATTTGTACATAGCGCGTGGGAATTTCTAGGCGCGCAAAATAAATCACACGTTGGTCGATACAAGCGTATCGCCGCAGTTCAGCGACGGGGGCTGCAAGCGGCAGGTGTAGGGCTTGTGCGGAGTCTGCACCCGCTTCGATGATGCTCACGAGTTGCTCGGCGTGCGTCAACTTGTCACCGTGTAGCTCGTTCAAAACCGATACAACGGTTGCGTGGCGATAACGCGCAGCGTGCTGCCGATAAATGTTTCGGTCTAAGTAGACCTCGCTGTAGCAAAACGGACCGGTTGAGGTGGTGTGCAGGCGCTGAAGATATTGAAAACTGCCTTTGCAATCGAAGGGGCAATCCATTCCAAGCAAAGGCAAAGGCACATCGGCGCTCAGTTCCATGAGCGTGGTCGTTCCCAGGGCGGCGGATAGGGCGACGGTCTCCTCCCAGCTGGTGGGTAGAGCGAGTTTCACCGGTTGGGGAATGTTTTCATTGACGTAGGTACCCGAGCCACGGGACCGATGGATCAAACCCTCGCGCTCCAGCAGACCAAAGGCCTGGCGGATGGTCGCGCGTGAGACGCCCAGGTCTTCAACCAAGTTTTCCAGCGCAGGTACCTGTTGGCCACGTGGCCAGACACCGCGCTCAATGTTTCGGCGCACAATCGCCGCCACTTGCAAGTACAGTGGTTGCGGGCTGCGCGCGTAGAGAAGGTCGTTGGATTGTTTCAACTGGCTGGTTTTAGGTTGAGTATTTACGGGCGCGTAGCGAGCAAGGCATCGGCCATGTCGCGTAATTTATTCTTTTGGATCTTGACGGCATTAGCGCTCTCCACGGATGGAAAGCTTGTGACAACCTCAAAGAGCACAGGAACTTTAAAGCCTGCCATGTCGCGTTTGCAAGATGCCGTCCAACCCACCGGATCTGCCTGGGCGCCATCGCGCAGGATGACAAATGCCACGGGTAATGTTTTGGTGCCGATGGTGCCGCCCACGACTTGACACGCCTTGACGCCAGGCAGTGATTCAACGGTTTGTTCGATCTCTGCGGGGTTCACTAAAAAACCAGATAAGCGCATGGAGTCACCCATGCGTGTCTGAAAAACAAATTGTTGTGCGCTGATGGCGTAGCCGAGATCTCCTGTCTTAAAGAATCCATCCGTGGTAATGGCTTTTGCGGTTGCCTCTGGGTTGTCGAGATAGCCCACCATCAAGCTAGGTGAGGATATTTCGATCTCGCCGGACTCCCCAAACGGTAAGACATTACCGCTTGAGGGATCGGTTGTGCGCACGCGCGCTGCTGGGTGAATGAGTTTGCCGCCGGCCACATAGCGCACGCTCAGATCGCCTGCAGCGGCGTGCGTCGGTTGCGCAGCGACCAGCGCTTGCAGCTCGCTCGATCCGTATAGGCCCGTGAGTGCCAAATGGTTACGCTCAGCCTGCTCGAGCAGACTGGTGACGGCCGGTGAAAAGTTTGCAAAGCCAAAGAGCTTGCATGGCGCAAAGTCTGCCGGGGAGTCTGCTGCTTCCAGTAGCTTCAAAATAGATTCGTTATTCGCATAGGTGTGCGATACACGGTGCCGTCGAATTTGTGTGAGCGTACTGTTGGTGTCGGAGACGGCTTCGCTCACGACTGTGCAACCTGTTACTAAGCCCCCCGTCAAGGTTGAAAAACCGAAGGCGCCACAAAACGGCGCGCTGGCCAAGATACGGCTGCTGGCGTTGTAGTCATAGGCTGTTTGCATGGCCCGGCCATGCACAATGAGCGTATGTTGATCGTGCAAGACAAATTTGGGTAATGACGTTGTGCCCGAGGTGGTAAAGCAGATTGCGCCGGTGTTACCCACTGCAGGTGGGGGAGTGCTCGGCGTGTCGGTCAGTTTGGCGTAGTCGTGCACCGCGCAGCCTCGCGCAGCAATCGCGCGAACGGCAGGGCTTTGGAAATCGCCGAGCGTGACGATGCCCTTGAGGCGTGCAAGAACATCCGCGGGGACATCCGCCAAAATATCTGCAAAGGCGATGCCTTTGAATTCTGGCCACATCACCAGCCAGTCTGCCTTGCCACGACCAATGATGTCTGCGACCTCTTTGCTGCGAAAGCGTGTGTTCACCGCCAGTACGGTTGCGCCAAGATGTGCACAGGCTAAAAATGCTTGTACCCACGCGAGGCAGTTGGGTAGCCAGACGGCCACGCGTTGATCGCGTTGTATGCCGAGTGCGTGTAAATTGCCTGCGAGTTGCCTAGCTTGCTGTTCAAGCTGTGCGAACGTGGTTTCAGTGTCCCGATCAATTAACGCAATATGCTGGCCGTGGGTCTTGGTGAGCTCGGCTAGACGTTGAGAGAAGAAAAACGGTGTTTCCGCCATGCTGCAAGGCCTTGTTTGAAGTGGAGTCGAAGTCGAGTTATTGTGTGAAACGGCGATTGTTTAGAAGCACAATCAAGCTAAATCAAGTACGATAAATATTACTATAGTGCTGATATACGTACTTTGTTAGAAACACGTACTTTATAAGAAAAACTTCAGGAGTGACATACGATGCAAGCAAGACGTTTTTTTCTACATACCCTTGCCGCAGCGCTGGCAGTCGGTTCGTTGGCGATGGCCTCGAGCGCCGTTGCGCAGAGCTTTCCTAGCCGCCCCGTGACCTTGGTCGTTCCCTACCCAACGGCCGGTGCAGCCGATATTTTTGGTCGTTCCATTGCACAAGCGATGGAAGCAACACTTAAACAGACGGTTATTGTCGAAAATAAGCCAGGCGCTGCCGGTAACGTGGGCCTGACCCAAGTGGCACGTAGTAAGCCTGATGGCTACACCATCGGTTTGGGGACTATTGGTACGCAAGCCATCAATCAGTTTTTGTATAGCCAGATGCAATTTGATCCCGGCACAGATCTCGTGCCAATCGCGTTAGTGTCGACGACGCCAAACGTGATTTCTGTTGCCGCGAATTCGCCGTGGAAAAATTTAGGTGATGTCATCAAGGCGGCAAAAGCTGCGGGTGACAAGAAGCTGAGTTATGGCACGCCTGGTATCGGCTCCTCACCACACCTGACCGGCGCATATTTTGAGGCGATGGCAGGCATTGAATTACTGCATGTTCCGTTCAAAGGTGTGTCGGCCTCTATGCCTGCACTGATTGGCGGACAAATCGATCTATTGTTTGATAATTTGCCTGGCTCTATCGCGCAGATTAAAGACGGTTCGCGTATCCGCGGTATTGCCGTGACCTCGGCCGAACGCACCCCGCTCGCTCCTAATTTACCGACTTTCGCTGAAGGCGGAGTCGCGGGTTTTGATGTTACGGCCTGGTTTGCGATCTACGCTCCTAAGGGTACGCCACAGCCTGTGATGGATAAGCTCATTGAAGCAGCACGCGTGGGCCTTAAGTCTGAGAAGGTTGCCGAGGCTTACATGAAGTTGGCGGCCGTGCCTGGTAACTTGTTTGGCGCGGATCTGGCTGCTTTTGAAGCCAAAGAGCGTGCCAAATGGGGTAAGTTAATCAAAGACCGTGGGATCACAGCACAATGAGCGGAACAGCACTTGTCACGGGCGGTAGCCGCGGGATTGGGCGTGCTGTCGTAGAGGACCTCATTGCGCAAGGCTTTGAGGTCATTAATTTCAGCCGCACGGCACCGGCCAAGCTGTTGCCAGGCGAAATTTTTGAATCGGTCGACCTCGGCAACTCCAAGCGTACGCGTGAAGCGGCGCTTGATTGGGCGGCAAAGAAAGATATTCTGAATTTAGTGAATAACGCGGGCATGATTCATGTTGGCAAAATCGAGGAAATCACGCTCGAAGATGTCGACGATATGATTACGCTCAATATGGTGGCACCGCTTTTGCTCACACAAGCGGTGCTTCCCAAAATGCGTGCAAACAGATATGGTCGCATCGTCAATATTGGGAGTCGTGCGGGCTTAGGGAAGGTGGGGCGCACCGTGTATGGCGGCACAAAGGCTGGGCTTGCAGGGATGACGCGCACCTGGGCGCTCGAGACCGCGCCGCATGGCATCACCGTCAATGCGATTGCCCCTGGTCCCGTTGCAACGGAGTTGTTCTTGGCGAGCAATCCGCCTGAACTGCCTCAGACAAAGAAGATTATGGAGTCCGTGCCGGTAGGGCGTTTTGGTGAGCCCGCCGAAATTGCGCACGCTGTGCGCATGTTTCTGGATAAGAAGGCAGGCTTTATCACCGGGCAGTTGTTGTATGTATGCGGTGGCTTGTCCGTGGGGCTTACTGCTTAGGTTTTCATACCCGTGATCGACTTGACCATGGCACGTGGATCACGCATCGGCCAGCGACCGCTGCTGGCCTGGCTGATGAAGTCTCCGACGATGCGGTTGAAGTTCACCGGATCTTCGATGTTTAGGGTATGACCACAGTTCGGCATGATGGACAGAGCGGCCGACGGAATCGTTTCCTTGAGCATGATGCCTGGGCGCAAGCATGGCCAGTCTTCATCGCCGTTCAAAATCAATGTGGGGACGGTGAGCTTTTGCAGTCTTTCGGTGAGTGTGTAGAGCGAAGGACGCTCGCGTTGCACACCGAGCTGCGTGTTGGCTGAGCCCAGCGCAGAGTGTCCATAGAACTGCTCTTTGAACTCGGCAAATCCATTGGGGTCTGCGCGCTCAAACGATAGACGCGTTGGGCCATAGGCGTACTTGTCAACAAAGGCTTTCATGCCTTCTTTAAGCAGCATGTTTGCGCTGGCCTCTGCCTCTTCGCGGAACTGATTTCGAATCTCAAGTTCAGCACCGTAGCCGCATCCTGCTACGCAAAGCGAGAGCGCGCGCTCAGGATATAACAAACCAAAATGCAGTGTGGCAAAACCACCCATCGACAGACCGACGACGTGTGCCTTTTTGATTTTTAAGTGATCAAGCACCGCAAGAATATCTGCGGCCGCCCGGTTTTGGGAGTACGACGACACATCGGGTGGCACGGCAGAAGGGGGGTAGCCGCGTGCGTTATAGGTGATGACCTGAAAGTGGCGCGAGAAATGGCGAACCTGTGGTTCCCAGCTTTCTTTGTGGCCTGCGAATTCGTGAACAAAAATAATGGGTGTACCGGATCCTGTTGTTTCATAACAAAGGTCGACACCATCGTCTGTTTTTGCGAAAAGCATAAGTTCTCCTGTGGATGATACTAGCTTGGCATACGTGACCGCACAGCGTCAAGATATCAACGCGCTTTGGACGCCTCGCGTGCTTTAAAAAAATTGGCAAAGGCTTGTTGTGCCTCGACGGATTGCAGTCGCTCTGTGAAGTGACCCCACTCGTAATCAAACGCAGCATGAAGCGCGGGGCGCTGCGTATGTTTCATCATCTGTTTAGAGAGTTGTAGCGCTTGTGGGGGCAACGCAGCCAATTCGACGGCGGTTTGCTGTGCGTGGACCAAGGCTTGCCCCGGTTGCGTCACAGCAGTAATAAACCCAGCCTCGAAGGCTTCTTGGGGCTTAAACGCGCGGCCGCGTAGTAGCCAGTCATTCGCTTTACGCGCGCCTACTAGTTGCGCGAGCAACAGGCT
>CAJBTJ010000272.1 GCA_903958565.1 uncultured beta proteobacterium | reverse complement strand
GCCTTCGGCAGCTATGTTGCCGCTGCTGCAGAGTTGTCGGTGACCGACGGCAATAAAGTGAAGATCCATCGTATCGTTGCTGCGACAGATTGCGGCTATGCGGTGAATCCAGCGCAGATTGAGCGTCAAGTGTCTGGTTCGTTTGTGTACGGGTTGTCTGCTTTGTTCGAAGAAGAGTGCACCATCAAAGATGGTCGCGTCGAGCAAAAGAACTTCGACACATTCGGATCGATTCGTTTGGCACAAATGCCGAAAGTTGAGACCATCATCATTCAAGGTGGCGGTAAAGACTGGGGCGGTATCGGTGAACCAACGATTTGTGTCGCAGCACCTGCAGTCCTGAACGCGATCTATCGCGCAACAGGAAAGCGTTTGCGTGACGTGCCACTCAAGAAGAGTGGCTTTACGTTGGTATGACCTTAAGGCTGTTAGGTGGAGCGTTGCTGGCGGCGATTGTGTCGCTTGCAACATCTACCGCGAGCTTTGCGCAGAGTAGTTCAGCATTAGAAATCAACGCGCCTTTGGTCAGTCAGCCTGGGGATGTCGTGCGTGGCAGGGCGATTGTTTTAAGCCGACAAAGCGGACTTTGCATTCTTTGTCACAGCGGTCCTTTTCCGGAGGAGCGCTTTCAGGGCAATATGGCGCCTGATCTTGGCGTGAGTGCGCAGCGGTTGACGGCGAGTCAGTTGCGAGCGCGCATCGTTGATGCAAGTGTTTTTAATCCCGAAACAATCATGCCGGCCTATTATCGGGCTGCTGAATTAAATCGTGTTGCTTCGGGTTATGCCGGTAAAACATTGTTGACTGGGCAAGAGATCGAAGACGTCGTAGCGTTTTTAGTGAGTTTGAAACCATGACAACCAATCGAAGAACCTTTGTGATGGCGATGGGTGCTGTTGGTTTGGCGCCATTTTTTTCATCGCACGCGAGCGAAGACGAGGCCGTCGCTGCCATGAAGTCGATCATGGGGTCAGCATCCCCCAAGGCAGGGCGGGTCACTCTTGAACTTCCGCCGCTAGTTGAGAACGGTAATCTCGTGACGATTAAAGTCCAAGTCGATAGTCCCATGACACAGGCGGATCACGTGAAGGCAGTACACCTTATTGCGGAAGGGAATCCTTTACCCAACATCATTAGTTTCTTTTTAGGTCCTCGTGCAGGTCGCGCCGAGATCGGCACGCGTATTCGCTTGGCGAACTCGCAGCGTGTGTGGGCGATCGCAGAAATGAGCGATGGATCGTTTTGGCGAGGCCATGCCGAAACCTTGGTGACACTGGCTGCCTGCACGGAGGTGGTATGAGTAAGACTTCACGTACGCTCGTGACGATGCCAAAGGTTGCCACACAGGGCGAAGTGATTGCGATCCGTGTCATTGTTCAGCATGACATGGAGTCTGGCTTTCGTCACACGCAGCAGGGTGAGCGCATTGCACGCGATATCATTCGCGAGTTTGTCTGCACGTATAACGGTCAGCAAGTCTTTCGGGCCGAGCTGCACCCGGGAGTCGGTGCCAATCCTGTGATCAATTTCTTTACCGTCGCGACGCAGACTGGCTCACTCGAGTTCAAATGGTTGGGTGATAACGGCTACGCGTCGAGTGTCACGAGCCAGTTAACCGTTTCTTGAGCTGTGTCGTGTTGATGCACGATTTCGCGCGATTGTTCTGCTTGTGTCTGTTGTTGGCATGCGTGACAGCGACTGTCGCCGATCCGGTGGGATCTCAACGCCAGTCAAGCTATATGTTAATGACACCCGAGAATCGTGCCATGCAGGACGACTCGTCGCAAAATCCTGCAACGTTTTGGGTATTGGATGGTGAGTCTTTGTGGCAAGCGCCTGCAGGATCGCGTCAGACTTCCTGCGCGAAGTGTCATGGCGCAGACGGCGCCTCGATGAAAGGTGTCGCCGCGAGTTTCCCTAAGTTTGTTGGCAGTACTCTCTTGAACTTGTCAGATCAAGTGAACGTGTGTCGTCAGACACATCAAGCGGCCGAGCCCTTTGCACAAGAGAGCAAGCCATTGTTGGCATTGACCTCCTTTATCGGCCAGCAATCCCGAGGCTTGCCAATTACGGTTGAGCAAAACGCCGTCAATGCCCAAGCGCTTGAAGCAGGGAAGACGCTTTTTTATCAACGACTGGGGCAGTTAAATCTTTCTTGTGCCCAGTGCCATGCAGAGCGTTCGGGTCAAAAACTTGGGGGAAACCCTATCCCTCAGGGACATCCCACTGCCTACCCGTTATATCGACTTGAATGGCAGTCGGTCGGGTCGTTGCAGCGACGTCTGCGTAACTGTATGACGGGCGTACGGGCCGAGCCGTTCGCGCTGGGCGCTAAAGAACTCGTGGAGCTTGAGCTGTTCTTGATGTGGCGCGCGCGTGGGATGGTCATGGAAACGCCGGGCGTTCGTCCTTAAGGGGCGGCCAACATTTCGCTTGACATGCACATTGCACTAGATTGACAATAAACCATCAGTATACGAACTGTTCGTATACAAACGGTTGTGCGAGACGTGTGATGGCCAAGTTGTCAAATACTGATGCCGGTAAAAGTAGAGCAGCCTTGGTTGTCGTGCCGACGGTCGGCTCGACTAAGGATGCAAGTGGCGCTGCACACACTATTTGGGATCGTCCTGGATATCTCATCCGGCGCCTGCATCAAATTCACGTTGCAATGTTTATCGAGCAAGTCGCGGACGGTCAAGTCACGCCTATCCAGTTCGGATTGTTAAGTGTCTTGATGATGCGTCCCGGTATTGACCAAGCGACGATCGGCGAAGAGATGGGACTTGACCCTGCCAACGTCGCAGAAATTTTAAAGCGTCTTGAAGATCGTGGTCTTGTGTCGCGCGTGGTTGATCCATTGAATCGGCGTCGCAAACTTTGTTTGACCACTCCTGCAGGAAAAAAATTCGTACAACGCTACCAGCAAGATATGCAGCTGTCGCAACAACAATTGTTAGCACCGCTCGCCCCCGCCGAGCGAAGAGTTTTTCTTGATCTCTTAGCGAGGCTGGTAGAAGCAAATAATGAAAGTGGCCGTACTGCGCTTCGCCCGGGTGGGAATGCGTTAGACGCGCGCAGCAAGCGTAAAAAAAATTCTGTGTAATTTGAACTTATTCGATTTGGAGAAAAAGCATGGCTGATTTGTCGTTAGATTTTTGTGGAATTAAATTTAAAAACCCAATCGTCATTGCCTCAATTGAGACGACGAATAGTCCAGAGGTTATTCGTGAGTGTGTCGACGCCGGAGCGGGTGGCATGATCATCAAGACCCTGACTGACATCGAGGATATGGCGCGCCTGACGCAGAACTCAAAGTACGCCATCCTGAATGAAAAGAATGAAACGATCAAGGGAAAGGTAAATAAGAACTTTGTTTTCTATAGCCGTTCCGGCTATTCCAGTACGTCGTTGCGCGAATGGATTCCACATTTGAAGGACTTGCATAAATACGCACAGGATCAGGGCTCGCATTTGATTGGTAGCGCGGGCGGTAAGACGGTACAAAGCTGGATTGATATTTGTCGCACGATCGAAGATTGCGGTCTGCCCATGGTGGAACTGAACTTTGGCTGTCCTCACCCCGCGATGATGCCTGGCGTGCATGGCGGCTCCATGATCGGACAAGAGCCAGAAATTGCCCGCGAGGTCACTGCTCGAGTGTGCGAAGCGGTCAAGATTCCCGTCGTGATTAAGCTCACGCCAGATCAGTCGCGCGTATTGGATGTTGCGCGTGCGGTCAAAGAGGCGGGTGCGTCGGCCGTCACGGCAACCAATCGCTACACAGGATTTTCGGTAGACATCGAAACGGGCTTGCCTCGTCTGGGTGGACCAGCCGGGATTGGTGGTGTATGGGCGAAGGCACTTTCGCTGCGCTGGGTGAACCGTATCTACACTGAGTTGGGGATTCCAATCACCGGCTCAAACGGCATTTATGACCATCGCGATATCGTTGAGTTCATTATGACGGGCGCACCGCTGGTGCAGGTTGGTTCGGTACTAATGCTCAAAGGCATCAAGTATTTGCCCAGCATGATCAATGGACTTGATACCTTCATGGATACGCATGGCTATCCTGACATTGCGTCCATGACAGGCATTGCTTCGCGTCAGGCAGTAAAAGATTATGGCGAGCAATTTCGTAAGCCGCGCATGCACAGTGAGATCGCAAGCGAGGCCTGTAAGAATCCGAGCTGCACGATTTGTATCCAAACGTGTTTTTATGACGCGTTGGCGCAAGGTGACGGGAGTGTGGAGTCCATTCATGCGAACTGTATCGGGTGTGAGATGTGCACGCAGACCTGTCCGTTTGACGCGACAACGATGCACACGACGACCGATGAGCAGCGTGCGCTGACAGAGTTCTTTCAGATTAAGCCTGATGTGTTTGAGCAGAAGAAATTTGAAAAAGGATTTGAGCGTGGCATCAAGCTGTCCAAGGTCAAGGGGTAATTGATGGCTGCTGGAAAAGATTCAATGCGGTACCGATTTTCCTTTGATATTGGTGGGACGTTCACTGATCTAGTGCTGTTGGGTTCAGATGGTAGTGCGTTAACTGCCAAGGTACTGACTGGTGTGGGTGATGTTGTTATGCCGATACGAGTCGGTCTATTAGCGATGCTCAAAGAGCACAGTCTAGAGTTGTCGCAAGTCACTGATGTAGTGGTCGGTGCCACAACAGCAGTGACAAATTTAGTGATCGAGCGCAAAGGTGCGGTCACAGGACTCATCACAACAGCTGGTTTTCGAGATGTGCTTGAGATCGCCCGCGAGTTGCGTTACGACTTATATGATTTGACAACGCCTGGGCCTGATCCGATTGTTCCCCGTGAATTGCGATTAGAAGTGCAAGAGCGGATCGATGCCTCGGGTGCTGTCGTGCAAGCCTTGGACGATGTCGATGTTGAACGCGTTGTGTGGCAACTCAACGAGGCGGGTGTGAAAGCCATCGCGGTATGTTTGCTTCACAGTTATGCCAATCCCTCACACGAGCAACGTATTAAAACGGTTATTCAGCGCGTGGCACCAGAACTCTGCGTGTCACTGTCGAGTGAAGTACTCGGCGAGATGCGGGAGTATGAACGCTCGGTCGCAACCGTACTCAATGCCTGTGTGATGCCGATGGTGGGAAACTACTTGGGCGCGATCGAAGACGGATTACGTCAAACGGGACTACGTGCGGTCCTACACATCATGCAGTCTAACGGTGGTGTGATTTCTCGCCAGTTGGGTGAGCGTATGCCCATTCGTATGCTTGAATCTGGGCCCGCTGCTGGCGCGCTTGGTGCCGCGTATGCCGCGCGCTTGGCTAACACTGTTGATGTGATGGCCTTTGATATGGGAGGCACGACAGCGAAAGCGTGTCTGATATCGAACGGTCGTCCGTCTATTACGACAGAGTTTGAGGCCGCTCGGCAAGCGCGTTTTAAAAAGGGCAGTGGATTGCCCGTGCGCTTGCCGACTGTTGATCTCATCGAGATTGGCGCTGGCGGTGGAAGCATTGCGCATGTCGATACCACTGGCCTGTTGAAAGTAGGCCCACATAGCGCCGGTTCCAGCCCTGGTCCTGCATGTTACGGCCTAGGCGGTGAGCGGCCGACCGTGACGGATGCCGCCTTAGTGTTGGGATATCTCGAGCCGCAGGGAACCCTGAGCGGAGCCGTGCGTCTGCGACTAGAGCTTGCCGAGCAGGCTATCAAGAAGTATGTGGCCGATCCGCTTGGAATCTCTGTCATTGAGGCAGCTAACGGGATTCATCGCATCGTTTGTGAACATATGGCGGTCGCCGCGAAGATCCATGCCGTTGAAAATGGTCGTGATATTCGACGCTATACGCTTTTAGCGTTTGGTGGAGCGGGCCCGATTCACGCGCGCGAAGTCGCACGTCGAAGTGGATGTAAAGAGATTCTGGTGCCCGCGAACGCAGGCGTGTTCTCCGCTTTTGGTCTGCTGGTTGCGCCCATGAAAATGGATTTGGTTCGTACAAAATTTGTACGCTTGGCAGAGATGGACTGGGCAGAGATTGACGCGCTTCTGGAGGCAATGGAAGACAGTCTTCGTAGTGAGCTCGCCACGGCAGGTGTTGCAAGCAAAGATATTCAATTCCGTCGCAGTGCCGATATGCGTTATGTCGGTCAGGGCTTTGAAGTAGAGACTGAGCTGCCCACGCCTCTGATCGCTGCACGCCAAGTTGACATCGAAGAGACCTTTGCGCAAGCGTATGCGCAGCGCTTCGGTGGGAAGTTGACTGCGCAACGAGTCGAAGCTGTGAACTGGCGTGTTGAGGGCGCAGCACCTGCGCCCGCGACGGTTGTTGCAAGTGGCTTGCAGTTGACCCCCACTGGGCGAGTTGCTGCCCCGCGCATACGATCCGCTTTTTTTCCTGATCTGAATATGTTTGTCGATACACCGGTGATGGATGTCAGAGATCTGCGGCTAGGAGAGGATTACGCTGGCCCGGCGTTAATAGAGCAGCCGGGCTCGACCGTCGTGATCGGCCCAGGCGATCGTTTCCGACTGGACAAGCACGCGAACTTGCGTATCACCTTGGGCGCTAAACAAGGGCATTCAGCATGACAAATACTAAGTCAAACACGATGAGTCCGATCGATTTAGAAATCTATTGGAATCGTCTTATCGCGATCACCGATGAGGCTGGTGCGACACTTAAGCGCACGTCGTTCTCTACTGTCGTGCGAGAGTCGAATGACTTCGCCTGCGTATTGCTCGACACGGAGTCGCGACTCGTTGCACAGTCCTCTCTCAGTATTCCTGGTTTCATTGGAACTGCGCCACTATCCCTAAAAGGGATTTTAAAGATCATTGCGCCAGAGAACTTGAAGCAAGGGGATATCCTGTTCACCAATGATCCCTGGATCGGCACGGGACATTTACCCGATGCCACGATGGTCGCTCCGATCTTTTATCAAGGTCGCTTAGTTGCCTACGCCATGGCGGTCGCACACCTGTCTGATATTGGTGGACGACAATGGTCGGCTGATGCGGGTGAGGTATACGAGGAGGGAATTCGTTTCCCAGTTGTAAAACTTGCAGAAGAGGGCGTCTTCAATCCCTGGGTCATGCAAATGCTTGAGGCGAATGTGCGTTTGCCTCAGCAAGTGCGGGGCGATATCGAAGCGCAGGTAGGTGCGTTGCGTGTGGCTGAGCGCCGTTTGGTTGAACTACTCGAAGAATATGGCATCTCGGATATTGAAGAAATTGCTGCTGCGATTTTTAAGGCATCCGAGGAGGCCGCGCTGCGTGAGTTACGCAAAATTCCTCCCGGGGTGTATCACGGCTCGGTGGAGTCGGACGGTTGGGACGAAACGGTTCGGATTGAGGCCACACTAACGGTTACTCCGGAAGGTGTCACAGTTGATTACAGCGGTAGCACGGGCCAGGTGCGATTCGGTATCAATGAAACCTTTAACCACACCTACGCCTATACGATCTATCCGTTTAAATGTTTGCTCTCACCAGGCATACCGAACAATGATGGTTTCACGCGCTTGTTCAAAGTGATCGCGCCCGAGGGCACAATCGTCAACGCCAAGCCCCCTGCAGCTGTAGGTGCTCGGCATTTAATTGGACATCAATTACAAGCTGCGGTGTTTGATGCGCTCTCTACGGTGATGCCCGATAAGGTTCAGGCCGATAGCGGCACACCGCTCTGGTCTGTTTTGATGCGAGGCGTCGATACAGTACGCGGCACATCGTTTTCTAGCATTCTGTTTTTTAATGGCGGAATGGGCGCGATGCGGGATCGTGATGGACCACCTGCGGCTGGCTTCCCCGCCAATATATCGAATACACCGGTCGAGGTTGCTGAGATGCTTTCGCCTGTGCTCTTTCGCAGCAAGAGTTTGATTGACGGATCCGGTGGCGAGGGTGCGCATCGAGGTGGAATGGGCCAGAAGGTCTCTTTTCAGTCTCGCTGGCCGGGTCGACTGAGAGTGTCGTTGTTAACAGAACGCACGCGTATCCCCGCAAAGGGAATCGAGGGCGGTTCGGCTGGTCGTACCGGGCATGTGCTTCTCAATGGCCAGCCTGTGCAGAATCCTAAGGGTGTGGTGGATATGGTTGAAGGGGATACCCTTGAACTCGCCTTGCCCGGAGGCGGAGGTTACGGTGTTAAGCCTTAACCCCCACCGAGTTGTTGAAGTTAGAGTTGTTGATCTTTTTTAGACCTATCAGTATGCTCACTTAACTTACTTTTCACAGTCAGGAGATTCGTATGCAACGTCGTCGCTTTCTCACTAAAACCGCTACCGCCGCTGGTGCCGGTCTTGCCACGCTAGGGGCACCCGCATTTGCGCAAGGTACGCCACAGGTCAGGTGGCGTATGGCTACAAGTTGGCCTAAAAATCTTGACACGATTTACGGTTCAGCCGAAGAGCTCGCCAAACGTGTGGGCCAAATTACGGACGGGAAGTTTGAAATTCGTGTCTTTGCCGGCGGAGAAATTCTTCCTGCGGCACAGACAATGGATGCGGTGAGTAACCAAACAGTTGAGTGCAATCACACTCTTAGCACCTACTTCTTAGGCAAGAACAATGCACTCGCGTTTGATACGGGCTTGAGCTATGGCTTGAACGCGCGTCAGCATAACGCCTGGATGATGTACGGTGGTGGTCTTGAACTCGTACGTGAAGTCTATAAAAAATACAACATCCTCAATTTCACGAGCGGTAACGTTGGTGTACAGATGGGTGGTTGGTATCGTAAAGAGATTAAGTCGGTTGAAGATCTCAAAGGCTTGAAGATTCGAATCGGCGGCATCGGTGGTATGGTGCTATCAAAGCTTGGCTCCGTGTCGCAACAAATTCCCGCGAGCGATATCTATTCGTCTCTAGAAAAAGGAACGATCGACGCGGCGGAGTGGATTGGCCCACATGACGATTTGAAGTTGGGTCTGAACAAAGTTGCGCCGTTTTACTACGCACCTGGCTGGTTCGAAGGTAGCGCGTCGATTACAACAATGGTCAATGACAAGGCTTTTGCGGCCTTGCCTCCAGCCTATCAGGCTGCATTTGAAGTTGCCTGTAATGAGCAGACCCTTAAGATGTTGGCTAACTATGACGCCAAGAATCCAGATGCCTTGCGCAAGCTGATCGGTGGTGGTGCGAAAGTCAGCATCTTCCCTCGCGATGTCATGGACGCGACCTATAAGGCGTCGCAAGAGTTGTGGGTAGAGCTTTCAGCAAAGAATCCTGACTTTGCGAAAATTTTCCCACAGTGGCAAGCCTTCCAACAAAGCGAAGCCAGTTGGTTCCGCTTGGCGGAAGCTTCCCTGGATAATTACACGTACGCCGCGGTTGGCCGTCGTTAATTCTTCTTTTGATGTGAGAGAGCTGTATGGGTCATCCCGGTGATGTGAAGCAAATCAAGCCCCAGGGGATCGGGGCGAGAGTGCAACGCAAGGAAGATGTGCGTCATCTTCACGGCAAAGGTCATTTTGTCGCAGACATCACAATGCCGGGGCTCAGTGAAGTCGCCTTCACCAGAAGCCCCTTGGCCCATGCACGTATTACCGCTGTTCGAATACCCGCCCCGCTGGTGGGGCAGGTATTTGAACGTCGCGACTTGATCGGTGCGCTTGATATCGCCGCCGACTCGTCATTGCCGACGTACCAGTCTTCCGTGCAGTCCCCACTCGCAAGTGGCAAGGTTCGTTTTGTCGGCGAGGCCGTTCTGATGTCCTATGCGCCGACGCGTGCAGAGGCGGAAGATCTGCTTGAACAAGCCGAAGTTGATTATCAAGAGCTCCCTGTTTATTCAGATATCCACACCGCGACGCAAGCAAGCTCAGACTTGATGCACGAGGGGTGGAAGGATAATGTCTTTGTTACGTTGTCTGCAGATAAACGCTTTGACGAATTGAGTGCGCAGGCAGACGTGGTGGTGCATCGCAAGATGAGCCTGGCTCGACAATGTCAGGTTCCGCTAGAAGGTAAGGCGGTATTGGCTTATTGGGATCATCAAGCAAATCAATTGGTCGTGGTCAGCGCCACGCAAGTGCCGCACCTCATTCGCACGGCACTCGCCCAGCACCTTCAATTAGATCAGGGCCAGTTGCGCGTTATTTCACCTGATGTGGGTGGCGCCTTTGGCTACAAATGCATTCTGCAACCTGAAGAGGTTTGTGTGGCGTGGTTGGCGAAAACCTACCGTAAGCCTTTTCGTTATATTGAAGATCGGCGTGAACATTTGATTGCAGGGGCGAATACGCGCGAACACTATTACGAGATGACTGCCTACGCGGATAAACGTGGGCGGTTGTTGGCCTTAGACGCGAAGATCACGATTGACGGTGGTGCGTATTCTGTTTGGCCGTTCACCATCGGAATTGAACCCGGACAGGCTGTCGGCAACTTGCCCGGCCCCTATGCTTTTGATGGCTATCGATGCGTCACCCGTTGTGTTGCCACGAACAAGCCTGGTTTTGTGCCGTATCGGGGTGTGGCGCGCACGGGCGTATGCTTTGCGATGGAACTCACACTGAATGCGATCGCCCAAGAGGTGGGTCGTGAGCCTTGGGAGATTCGCGTCGAAAATCTTGTGCAGCCCGAGCAGATGCCTTACTTGAACGTCGCAAACAAGCATTTTGATAGCGGTGATTACCCCGCAAGTGTCCGCCGCGCACTAAAAATGATCGATTTCGATGCAGTGAGGGCACGACAGAAAGGTGGCGAGTCTGATGGAAGGCTGATTGGATTCGGTATCGCGACCTACACCGAGCAGTCCGCCCATGGCACATCGGTCTTTGCTGCGTGGGGGATGCCCATTGTTCCTGGTTTTGATCAAGCGATGGTGCGGTTGACTCCAGATGGAGGGCTCGATATCCGTGTCGGTGTGCATTCTCACGGCCAAGGGATGGAGACGACCTTTGCGCAGATTGCACATGAGGTGTTGGGTATTGATGTTTCTCGTACACGTGTGATTCACGGCGATACTGCTCAGACACCCTATTCGAGCGGGACGTACGCGTCGCGCTCTCTGGTCATGTCAGGCGGTGCCGTTTCGCAAGCATGCCAAAAATTGATTCCGCGGATTTTAAGGATCGGTGCACATTTGCTTGGTGCAGAGCTTGCGTCGGTACGTTTTGAAGAAGGCTGTGTCAAAACAGCGCAAGCGCAAGTCACGATCGACCAAATCGCAAATGTCTGGTATCTGAATCCTCAGCGGTTGCCTGCAGATGTCGATCCGGCAGGACTTGAGGCGACAGTGGGGTACAAACCTAAGGTCGATACGGGCGCTTTTTCCTATGCCACCCATGCGGCGGTCGTTGCGATCGATCCAAAAATGGGCAGCGTTGAGATTTTGGATTATGTCGTTGTGGAAGATTGCGGTGTGGTGGTGAACCCCATGGTGGTCGAGGGCCAAACGATCGGTGGGGTTGCCCAAGGCATTGGTACGGCCTTGTATGAAGAAATGTCTTATGACGCGTTTGGCCAACCGCTCGCTTCGACGCTTGCAGACTATACGATGCCTGGTGCGACCGAAGTGCCCAATATCCGTATCGATCATTTTGAAACTCCGTCACCGCACACAGAATTCGGCGCTAAGGGGATGGGAGAGGGGGGAGCGATTGCGCCACCCGCAGCTATTTTTGGCGCAGTGAATGATGCCTTACGTAAGTTAGGCGGTCGCATCGAAGTGGCGCAGACCCCACTGACGCCTCGGCGGTTACTTGAAGCGATTGAGTCCGCCAAGCACCAAGCATCAGGGGTTGATGTATGAAGGCGGCTCAGTTTAACTATGTATTAGGGACGAGCGTTCAGCACGCTCTTGGTGTGTTGCAGGCCTCCGATGAGCGCGCCAAACTGATTGCGGGAAGTCAATCGCTCGGGCCGATGCTCAATTTGCGGCTAGCGCGCCCAGAGACTGTTGTGGATGTCTCCAAGCTTGCAGAGATGCGAACAGTCACACGGCATCAGAATTTTTTACGCGTGGGTGCCTCGGTGACCCATGCGCAAATTGAGGACGGCGTGTTTGAGTTGCTTCGGGGTCATCCTATACAAATGGTCGCCTCGCGGATCGCTTATCGTTCTGTCCGCAATCGAGGCACAATGGGTGGCAGTCTAGCGCATGCCGATCCTGCTGCAGACTGGGTCTTAGCTTGTGCGGCCTTAGATGCCCGTATTGAAGTTCAATCAAGATCCGGTACAAAGCTCGTCGCCATGTCTGAGTTCATGCTTGCGGCGTACACCACCATATTGTTGTCTGACGAAATTATCGTTGCCGTGCACTTCCCGGAGGTTTCGTCGAGTGCGCGTTGGGCGTATCAAAAGTTTTGTAAAAAAACCGGTGAATTTGCGCACGCGAGTTGTGCAGCCTATATCGACCCCACAACAAAAGTTGCGCGTATTGTTGTCGGTGCGTTGGATGGTGCGCCTTGTGGATTGAGTGAGCTCGCAGTGCGGGTTGCTGCGCAGGGCCTTGAAGGATTTGATGAGAATGCAGTGCGGGCGGCCTTGCTCAAGGCACTTCCCCAGCAAGATATCATCAATCGACAAATGTTTACTCAAGTGGTGCTGCGCTGCGTGCAACAGGCATTCGGAGTGCAAGGATGAGCATGAAGACGATTCAAATCCAGGTTAATGGTCAGAGCACGTCCAAACAAGTCGCTCCGCGCACCCACTTGGGCGATTTTCTGCGTGACCAGTTGCAGTTAACAGGCACGCACCTTGGTTGCGAACATGGCGTGTGTGGCGCTTGCACTGTCCTGGTTGATGGGGCGCCTGTGCGCTCTTGTATTACCTATGCGGTGGCGTGCGATGGCCAAGCGATCACTACGATCGAAGGCTATGATCAAGATCCAGTGATGCGGCGCTTACGTGAGGCATTCAGCGCGCACCATGCGTTGCAATGCGGATACTGCACTCCTGGAATGTTAGCGACGGCTCGAGATATTGTCTTGCGTTTGCCTGAGGCGGACGAAGCGCGTGTGCGGATTGAGCTGGCAGGCAATATTTGCCGCTGTACTGGCTATATGGGTATCGTCGCGGCCATCATCAGCGTGTTACGCGATCTGTCGCAGCAGCCCGATGCAGACATTACTGCCTTGCGAGGTCAGCAACAGGCCCATCAAGGTCCCGTCTTGGGCTCAAGCGCGTCCGCCGACGCGGCACAACGCTTTGAGGGTTTTCGTGCTCAGAATGATGACGACGTCTCATCCCGATTGCCTGCAGAGACACCAGAATCCTCTGCAGTCGCGGCCGATACGAAGACGGTCGGAACAAAAGTCGAGGGTTCCTTTGAGGTTGCATTTGACGCCGATGAAGTTTGGGTGCTCATGACAGATTTGCGTCGTGTTGCGGGTTGTTTGCCTGGAGCGAAAGTAGATGCGATGACGGGGCCTGAGGTGACTGGTTCTGTATCGGTTAAGTTTGGACCGATGTCCGCTTCATTTAAAGGTCGTGCCTTGCTTGAGGTCGATGCGCAGCAACGACAAGCTGTGTTGCGCGGAAGTGGGCAAGATGCGCTGAGTCAGTCACGCGCGACTGGCGATGTGCTGTATCGGGTGCTGAGCGTGGGTCAATCTCGTAGCAAGGTCACGGTAGAGTTGACTTACGTGTTGCAAGGGCCGCTAGCTCAGTTTTCGCGTTCTGGTCTCGTACAAGAGTTTGTACGTCGCATGATTGCTGACTTTGGTCGCAATGTAGCGGGGGTTCTTCAAGATCCGGCGGGCCAGCAAGCCTCTGTTTCGACGGCGATTAATCCGCTCGCGGTATTCGCATCGATTCTATGGTCGCGAATCAAACGCCTCTTTGGTGGCCAGTAGCTCGCCAACGCTTTAACCGCCCGATAGACTCTTTACATCATCGGCGAGTGCGCTACCCGAGAGGTGGATCGTACAGTTCACAAGCATGGCTCGGTGCGGTTTGGCAGGATCGATCGTACTGACTCCTGTATTACTGATACGTTCTGGCAGGGTGTGTCCATTCAGATCAATACACCGTCCGAGCAACGAATGAATCACCAAGCCATGACTGACGACAACGAGCGGGCCATCCAGTGTGGCATGTAAGGCAAGGGCTTGTTGTAGAGCTTGTTCAACGCGTGCGTGAAAGGTGGCGAGCGACTCGCCGTTCGGTGGAGCGTCTTCCATGCTCATTGGATCGAAAGAAAAATCCTTGTGTGCTTTGCCGCGGAAGTCACCGAAGTTTCTTTCCCACAGCAAGGAAGTTGCTCGCGGTGCAAGCCCTGTTGCCTTTGAAATAGCGTGTGCGGTTTGCCAGGCGCGTGGCATATCGCTGCTCAGAATCGCTGCGGGCTTCAAAGCTTTGATGCGCTGTGCGAGTAACTCAGCTTGTTCGAGTCCACGAGGCCCCAGTGGGGTATCGGCAGGTTGAATGACGCGGGCGGCATTCAAAAGGGTCTCACCATGTCGAATAAAGTGGATGCTCATGTGGGTAGCGCCTGTAGGGAAGGTGTAATAAAAGAATATTTGTTAAGGTTGCGTTAGCTCATTAGTGTTTAATTGTATCGGGAAGCACACTAAAATCTCACTTTCTGATGACCTTCGGAGGAAGTATGAAATTTAGTACAGCTATTTCGACTTGCTTGTCAAAATACGCGACTTTTTCTGGGCGCGCGACGAGAAGTGAATTCTGGTGGTTTTATCTATTTACGTTTTTGATTAACTGGATTGCCAGTCTTGTTGCAGGCAACTCCATTTCCATGATTGTCAGCTTGGCGCTCGTGATCCCTCTTTGGGCTGCTGGCGCGAGACGTCTGCATGATATTGGACGAAGTGGGTGGTGGCAGCTGTTGTTCATCACCATTATCGGCATTTTTGTATTGATCTATTGGTTTGTTCAGGACACGGTAGCTGAAGCGAACCAATACGGCTCTTACGTTCCACCTTCTGAGGCCTAGTAAGCGCGATCATCCGATGACACGCCCGCGTCTTGCGGGTGGTGTCATGGGCTAAACATCCCAATAAAAATAGCGGGATCGACACGTGCATCATTTAGGCTGACATTCCAGTGTAAGTGCGCACCCGTCACTCGACCGGTCGCACCCACTTTACCAAGCACCTGACCGCGTTCGAGCTTTTGCCCCTCCGACACGCCGATTACCGATAAATGACAAAACATGCTGATCATTCCTTGGCCGTGATCAACAAAGACGGTTTTGCCGTTAAAGAAAAAATCCCCCGTCAGGATGACAGTACCTGCCGCAGGTGCTTTGATGGGCGTGCCTGTCGGTGCTGCAAAGTCTAGTCCTGAGTGCGGTGCACGCGCCTCTCCGTTGAAATAGCGCTTGAGTCCAAAAGGGCTGGACAGAGGAGCATCGACAGGTCGGTCGAGGATTAAATTGCTCGGGTGTGTGGGACTGAATTGTTGATAGGCATTGTCTTGCAGTGTGGCCTCACGTTTGTAGCGGGCTAAATCTTCATCGGATAGATGAACGTGCTTATTCGTCTTGAGCGTGATGCGTTGTTCGCGATAGGTCTTGTCTCGTACCTCAAAACTCAGCGTGCTCTTGACTGAGCCCGTTGAGAGGGTGATGTGGTGGACTCCAGGTTTGGTTGAAAGAGGAATCCCCACTATTGCAAAACTGCGCCCCGCGTCGTCGCGTGTCGTGAGTACGCGCTTTTCTAGAAAGCGTACCTCGGGTGCTGCCCCTTTGGTTGGCTTCGTGTTGATTTCTACGATGGCCACACCGCCTGGAACAGGTTGGTGCAGCGTGGTGAGTGCTTGATTAAGGGGTGCGCCCTGCGCGGTACTCAGAAATAAAAATAAACCGCCAAGCCAACCGATGAGACCCGAAGAGATGGAGCGCATCATTTTTGCCAAATGTACTGCGTTGGATCGTCGGGACAGGGGCCGAAGCCGCAGACCGCTACAGCGCTTAGTGTGTTGACCGCCGCAATCGTAAAAAATACGCCAATGAGAAATGTTGATATAGCGCTTGCCGCTACCGCCTTTGAGCGTTGTAGCTGATCACGGTCGAGGCAGAGCATGAGCACGCAAAACACCATCATGATTAAGAAGGAAATAAATCCCCAGGTGTAAAAATGCAGGCCAAACAGTGTTGAGCCGTACCCCGTGTCGCCTGGCGCGATATGTAAGAGCACCTGTCGTACCGACGCCGTTGCCCCTGCAAGCGCAGAAGCAAGAATGATGGCGTAGTGGGTGGCATGCGGTCCAAAGCGCACATTCAGCATCATGCCAATACCCGCAAGCGTCAGTGCGACCCGTTGTAATTGACAAAGAGGACAAGGTAATTCGTTAAAGGCGAATTGCCAAAAGAGTGCCTCGAGCAATGAGCCGCAGACGGCTACCAACGCTGCGGCATTCAGCCAGTATGACAAGGACCTGCCGAAATAAGGATGCTCGCCATCTAGAGCTTCGAGGAGCTTATTCATAAGGAAATATTCAACTTGTCGGTCATGTGGTAGTGCATCCACACGAGGAACACGACAAAGGTAAACACCCAGGCGCGAATTGTGTAGGGACGGTTGTCGCGTAACGTGAACCAAATCGCGAGGAGCGCACTGAGGAAGGGCAACATCATGACCATGGGGGCTTTCCTTTAAATTGCGTAGTCGGCGTCAAAGCGTTGTCCAACATGTATTGCATGGCCTGCGCCCGAAAGCACAATGGCATTCATCCCAAAGCAAACGGCACCGTCCATATGCGTAAGCGAACGATAGGTGGCGAGCGTATCCATCACCTCGTGCGAGCTGCTTGCAGTATAAGGATTAATGTTCGGAATCGGACAGCGAGGGCAAGGTTTGACCAAAGCGAGTTCGATTAATCCTGAGGGTGTGCGGATTTGTATATTGCGTAAGTCATCTTCGGTGTGCGCTTCCAGGTCTTCGATAACCAGATTCGGCCGAAAGCGCAGCATATCGACGGTCTCGTGACCTCGTTCTAACAGTCGCTCGTTCAGGATATCTAGGCTACGTTGGGTCGCAATCAATATCGCGAAGCCATCGCTGAACATATTGAGGGCATCGATGTTCTTGGTCCAGTCTTTTGAAGAAAAACGTGTGGAGGTCTTTGAAAAACGCACCAAACGAAATTTCTTACCGGGGACGGCGAGATAGTGATCAAGCCATGCAGCAGCCTCGTCACCCATATCGTCGGCAAGCAGAGTGTCGCGCCAGACGGTCACGGAACGCTGGCTCCCCCGCTGATTGAAATCGATCTCCAGCGTTGGTTGGTCCGGCGCCTTCAGTTTTAGTGAGTGGCTGGTCAGCTCTGGGGTGATCCACACCATATGGGGAATCTGCCGTTGTGTCAGAAACAGGCCATCCTGATCCACAATCATCCATTCGCGGTCATACGCCAAACCGGTTGAGTTTAAGTGCGCCTCGTTGATCGCGATACCTGCGCAGGACTTAACAGGGTAGATGAACATTTGGCTGATAACGCCGTCGCAGTCTGCCATTTAGTATGGTCCCGTGAATTGTGATGAGATCTATTCTAAAATGAATCCTGTCATTACTGTCAGGATTTCGCTATGCCTTCTTTTGATGTCGTTTCTGAAGTTGATAAACACGAACTTACTAATGCGGTCGATCAAGCCAATCGAGAGCTCGCCAACCGTTTTGACTTTAAGGGAACGGATGCCAAGTTTGAACTTGATGGTTTTGTGGTCACGCAAGTTGCGTCAAGCGCATTTCAACTCAAGCAAATGATTGATATTTTGCGCAGTCGCCTGAGTGCACGCAGCATCGATGTCCGCTGTATGGATGTTGCGGATCCGCTCGAGAACCTAGGCGGTGCGCGTCAGAAGATCACAGTCAAGCAAGGAATTGAGCAGGCTGTTTCCAAGAAATTGATTGCTTCAATCAAGGAAGCCAAGCTCAAAGTGGAAACGCAAATCACCGGTGACAAACTACGCATCACGGGAAAGAAACGCGATGATCTACAAGACGCGATTGCTTTATTGAAAAAAGCGGATGTGCCTCTGCCCCTGCAGTTTAATAACTTTAGGGACTAGAGGCAGTTTTACACAAGCGCTATCGGCCACCTGTTTTGGCATCGCCAAATAGGGTGGTCAAGCCGCGTGGTTGCGAACGCCAGTATTGTTTGGGCGCTTTTACGCTGGCGCCGAGTTCGGCGGCAGCATGCCAAGGCCAGCGAGCGTCGTAGAGCATGCCTCGGGCAAGCGCCACCATATCAGCTTCACCGTTCACAATAATTTCCTCGGCTTCTTTTGCTTCGGTAATCAGGCCGACAGCCATGGTGGGCATGCCGGTTCCTTTTTTGATTTGCGTGGCTAAGGGGACTTGATACTTCGGGCCCAGTGGTATTTTTTGTTGATGCGCAACGCCACCGCTCGATACATCGATAAAGTCACAACCGAGCGCTTTAAGCGCCTTGCCGTACTCCACGCTTTCTTCTGGTGTCCAGCCACCGTCGGCCCAATCCGTTGCAGAAATACGTATACCCAAACTTGCGGTCGAAGGCGTCACGGCACGCACAGCGTCAAAGACTTCAAGCGGGAAGCGCATGCGATTGGCCAAGGAGCCACCGTAGGCATCGGTGCGCTGGTTCGCGATTGGGGACAGAAACTGATGTAGTAAGTAACCGTGCGCGTTGTGCAGTTCAATGCCTTCAAACCCGATGCGGATGGAACGCTTGGCAGCCTGAACAAATGCTTCGCGAATGCGCTTAAGACCCGCTGCATCAAGCTCTTGTGGGGCGGGTTCGGTCGGTAGCTGGGGGATGGCTGAGGGACCTTGCGGTACCCAACCACCATCTTTGGGCGCTAAGAGTTGTCCGCCTTCCCAGGGACGCTGGCTCGACCCCTTGCGACCAGCATGGGCCAGTTGGATCATGATGGGGATATCGGAGTATTTGCGTACGGAATCAATCGTGCGCTGGAGTGCCGCTTCGGTTTCGTCTGAATACAGCCCAACACAGCCGTTTGTGATGCGACCAATGGGTTCTACGCCTGTCGCTTCAATGATCAGGAGTCCTGCGCCAGAAAGCGCCATGTGACCCAAATGAATCGTATGCCAGTCGGTTGTTGCGCCATCTTCAGCAGAATATTGGCACATCGGAGCGATCACGATACGGTTTGCAAGCTTGAGTGGACCGATTGTGATGGGTGTAAACAGTTGGCTCATTGCTAAATCCTAAAAATAAATCAAAAGACAGTGAGATGCTAACGGTTGGCATGGGCAGCCGCAAGTTGAGTAGCCTCCCAATTTAGAATGGCGACCTTGCGCTGTGCGCCCCAGCGATATTGCCCGGTTTGTCCTGTGTCGCGAATGATGCGGTGACAGGGCACGAGATATCCCAATAGATTTGCGCCGATAGCCGACCCTGCAGCACGTGCAGCACTTGGACTGCCCATGGCTTCGGCGAGTTGACCATAAGACCGCGTTTCACCGAATGGGATTTCTAGTAGTGCGCGCCACGCTTTGAGTTGAAAAGGCGTTCCCGACAAAATGATCTGGGGTGGTTTGGTTGGGCCGCCTGTAGCAAAAATCGAGGCGGCAAGCGACAGCACTTCGGCTTGGCTTTGTTGGGCCGAGGCTTGCGGCCAGAGGTGCTTGATAATGATGTCGGCTTGAGCCGCCTGACCATCCAGAAAGTGGAGCAAGCAGATCCCCTGACTCGTCCACGCCAGCAAACAGGGGCCAAACGGGCTTTTGGCTGTGCCATACCGCAGGGATAGGCCGCTGCCTTTGGCGCGCAGCGTATTGGGCGGTAGCGTGATGACTTTCGGAGATGGTAGGCTCATAGTCCTAAGTGTAATGCAGACCCTACCTTATAATTTGATTCAACTAAACACTACGGGTGCCAGCACTTGGCGCTCGATGGATGCAAATCATGAATCGCGTTCTTTTAGGCTGTATCGCTGACGACTTTACCGGTGCAACCGACCTCGCCAATAATCTGGTGCGCGCTGGCATGCGTGTGCTGCAAACCGTGGGCGTACCGAGCGCTGCACTCAGTGCATCAGTCGATGCAGTAGTGGTATCGCTTAAAAGTCGCACGATTGCGCCAGCCCAAGCGGTTGCACAATCGCTACAAGCGCTCGAGTGGTTGCAGAAGCAGGGCGCGCGTCAAATTTATTTTAAATATTGTTCCACTTTCGATTCGACGCCGGACGGCAATATCGGTCCGGTGATCGATGCCTTAATGACAGCGTTAAAGACAGACTTCACCATTGCAACGCCCGCATTCCCGGATGTGGGTCGGACTGTTTTCAAAGGCTATTTGTTTGTCGGTGATGTGTTGTTGCACGAGAGTGGTATGCAAGATCACCCATTGACACCAATGAAAGATCCCAATCTTGTGCGTGTGTTGTCACCCCAGACAACGCGCAAGGTCGGGTTAATCGATCATGGGGTGGTTGCACAGGACACGGCTGCAATCCAACAACGTATCGCCGCACTCAAGCAGCAAGGCGTCGGTGTGGCGATTGTGGATGCAGTCAGCAATGCAGATTTACATCGTTTGGCGCCAGCACTGGCTGAGATGCCCTTAGTGACCGCGGGCTCTGGCGTGGCGATTGGCTTGCCCGCGAACTTTGGCATTGCGCCAAATGCAAGCGCCGCAACCCTGCCAGGCGCCAAGGGACTACAAGCAGTGATGGCGGGAAGCTGTTCGCGTGCAACGAATGCACAGGTGGCCGCCTTCATCGCAACAGGTCGTCCTGCTTACGTCGTGGACCCCATGCGGATGGAGCAAGGGCAAGAGGCGCGTGAGGCAATTGTGCGCGAGGCGCTTGCGTGGGCAGTTCCTCGCTTGGTGGATGGCCCGGTACTGATTTACTCCACCGCTCAACCCGAGGCGCTCAAAACGATCCAAACTAAACTTGGTTCTGCCAAGGTGGGTGAGTGGGTTGAGCAGACGCTTGCCTCGATTGCCTGCGGGTTGGTTCAAGCGGGTGTTGGGCAGCTGGTGGTAGCGGGGGGCGAGACCTCGGGTGCCGTCGTTCAAGCCTTGGGAATGCAGCAATTACAAATCGGCGCCCAAATCGATCCTGGTGTGCCCTGGTGCGCCGGTCAAACCAAGGTCAATGACGACATTTTGCACATCACACTCAAATCCGGTAATTTCGGTACAGAAGATTTTTTACTCAAAGCCTTTGGAAAATTATCGTCATGAGTAGTGTGACTGAAACAGAGTATTTGATTTTTTTGCGACAAGAGATTTGCCGAATAGGTCGAAGCTTGTTTGAAAGAGGCTACGTCCACGGGTCGACCGGTAACATCAGCGTTCGTGTGCCTCAGGCAGACGGCGGTGGATTTTTGATCACCCCGACTGACGCATGCTTGGGCTTTCTTGATTCGACACGTTTGTCTCGTATCGATGCGCAAGGCGAACAGATCAGTGGCGACCGTGCGAGTAAAACGCTGGTACTGCATCGGCGTATTTATGATTGCGATCCGCAGGCGGGCTGCGTGGTGCACACGCATTCTTCCTGGTTGGTGGATTTAACATTGCGCGGAGTCTGGTCTAAAGAGGACATCGTCCCACCGATCACGCCTTACTATGTGATGAAGGTCGGGCATGTTCCACTGGTCGAATATTGTCGGCCTGGGGCACCAGCCGTGGCCGACACCATTGAGCAGTTGATTCTTTCTTATCGAGCTAAAGGTTTGTCATTGCGAGCCGTCATGTGCGATAAGCTGGGCCCACAAGTGTGGGGTGCGAATCCCAGTGTTGCGATGGCAACGCTCGAAGAGCTGGAAGAGACTGCTAAGCTGTGGTTGCGAGGTGGGTGCGCAGCGAAACCACTTGCGGAGTCTTCGATACAAGAACTGCGTGAACTCTTTAAGGCGTCTTGGTAAACATGAACATTCTAATTACGGGTGCAGCAGGATTCCTCGGTACCTTGCTGACACAAGAGCTACTCAAGCGTGGTCAGTTATGCGGCCAGTCGATCAAGTCATTGATGCTTGCCGATTTATATGCCCCGTCGCGCCAAGAAATTACATCGCATCCGCTTGTGAAGACCGATGTGGGAGATTTGCTCACGCGCATCGATACTTTGTGCTCGCGTGACTATGACGCGGTTTTCCATTTTGCTTCTGCAGTGTCTGGTGAATGTGAAGCTGATTTTGATTTGGGTTTGCGATCAAATCTGGACACGACCAGGAAGCTACTTGATGCCTTGCGCGCTCAGCAGGCCCGAAACGTACGTGCACCCTTGTTATTCTTTCCAAGCTCTGTCGCAGTGTTTGGTTCTGATCCTGCGATCCCGTTGTCAGACGTTGTGCGTGACGATACCTTGCCAACGCCGCAATCTAGTTATGGAATCCATAAATTTATTTGTGAGCAGCTCATCGCAGACTACACGCGCAAGGGTTATATCGATGGACGTGCCGCGCGACTCATGACGGTATCCGTCAGGCCTGGGCGTCCTAATGGTGCGGCCTCTAGTTTCTTGTCCGGCATCGTGCGTGAGCCCTTGTCAGGCATTGCGTCGGTGTGTCCTGTTGAACTGTCGACCCCCGTCGCGTTGTCTTCTCCCAACAATACGATTGCAGGAATTCTGCGCGTTGTCGAAATAAGCCGAGAAGATTTCGCAGGACGTACCGCATTGAATCTACCTGCGCTGACCGTGACCGTTGGTGAGATGTTGCAAGCGCTCAAAGAAGTCGCTGGGCCAGAGGTTGCTGCGCTCGTGACCGTACAGCCTGACGCGACAATTAAGCGCATTGTGGGCGGTTGGCCCCCCCGGTTTGATTGCCAACGCACACACCAGCTCGGGTTGAAAGCAGACGCCTCTTACCGAGCTGTGATCGAACAGTACATCGAGATGGCCGAGATCAAACGACCAGAGGGTGCGCCGCGCCATCCATCGTAATGATGGTGCCGGTCACGTAGCTGGCACGGCTTGACGATAAATACACAACGGTGTCAGCGACTTCCTCGGGCGACGCAAGGCGGCCCATGGGCACGCGCGCCGTTGCTTTCTCAATCGCTTGCTCCACTGAAATGTTCTCGTGCTTCGCTGCGACTTTCATTCCTTCCATCAGACGGTCTGTCGCCGTTGCGGCCGGATTCACAGCATTGACGCGCACACCATGCGGGGCATAGGCGGCGGCGAGTCCCGCGCTGGCAAGCATCAAGGCTGCATTCGCGCTGCCTCCAGAGATATGTAATACCGATGGTGATTTACCACCGTTGCCGACAACGTTGACCACGACGCCTTTCTTGCGTGCGCCCATTCTCTTGATGCAGGGATCCAGCATGTTGATGTAGGTAAAGAACTTCGAGTTCATCGCATCGCGCCAGTTCTCTGGTTTGAGGTCTCCAGCAGCAACCCGTTTTGCAGCGCCAGCGGAGTTCACGAGCACATCCACAGGGCCAAAGGCCTTCTCTGCTGCATCAAGTGCGGCAACGGCCGAGTCTGCATCTTTAAGATCTGCGGCATAGATTGCGATGTGCGCGGCCGCGGCGGGGTTTTGTGCGCTCAATTCTTTCTTGGCAGTCTCTAGGTTTGCCTGATCACGTGAGACCAGGCTGACTTTTGCGCCTTCTTCGAGAAACACTTTTGCACAAGCCAGACCGATCCCTTTGCTGCCGCCCGTGATAAGAACGTGATGATTGTTTAGATGTAAGTCCATGCCTGCTCCAAGTGTATAAGCGTACGAAGTTGAGTTTAAATAATGATTGAGCGGTTGATTAAACGCTACGAATGATGCCTTGGTCTCTGAGACTGTCAATGTCAGAGTCCGAATAGCCCAAACTCTGTAAAAGCGCGACGGTATCGGCTCCGATACGGGGTGAGGCGTTACGAATTCTTAGGCGCTCGCCATTCATCGCCAGTGGCAATAGTGGCGCGCGGGTTTCGATATCTTTGCCAGAGCTGGTGTTGTCTGCAGCAACTGTCATCGGAGCGAGGCCGCCGGTCGCCAGTAAGTGTGGATCCTCAAAGAGTTCATGTGGACGAGTAATCGGTGCGTAGGGAAGTCCGGCTTTTTCGAAACGTTCACTGAGCTCTTTTGCGCTCAACAAGGCAAAGCGTTCGCGCAAGATGGGCATCATCCAACTACGGTTCTGCACACGCTCGTTATTCGAACCGAGTCGTGCATCTGCTTTCAGGTCGTCGAAGGCAAACTCTTTGCAAAGTAACGCCCACTGCGTATCGCTGACGGCGGATAGAAATATTTGCTCGCCATCTTTGACGGTAAATACGTCGTAAACCGCCCAGGCACTGAGGCGGTTAGGCATAGGGTTTGCCGGCTTGCCGGTGACGGCAAACTGCATCATATGTTGGGCTACCAAAAAGACATTGTTTTCAAATAGCGCGCTGGCAACTTCTTGACCGCGACCCGTGCGATGGCGTTGCTGCAGAGAGGCTAAAACACCGATCGCACCAAACATGCCGCCCATGATGTCGTTGACGCTCGCGCCCGCGCGTAACGGCTGTCCCGCAGGCCCCGTCATGTAAGCCAGGCCTCCCATCATTTGTACGACTTCGTCTAGTGCGGTGCGATTGTCGTAGGGGCCAGGTAAGAAGCCCTTGTGCGAGACGTAAATCAGGGCGGGATTGAGTTTGGATAAAGCGGGGTAGCCAAACCCCAGCTTATCCATTGTGCCGCTTTTGAAGTTTTCACTAAAAACATCGGCGCCTGACACAAGCTTCAGAATAATTTCGCGGCCAATCGGGTTTTTGACATCAATCGAGATGCTTTTCTTGTTGCGATTGAACATGGGATAGAAGCCTGCGCCTGAGCCCAGCAGTCTGCGGGTGTTATCGCCCGCAAGGGGTTCGACCTTGATGACCTCGGCACCCAAATCGGCCAAGATCATGCCGCAGGTTGGACCCATCACCATATGGGTGAACTCAACGACACGTATCCCTGCTAGGGGTAGGGCTTCAGACATGTATTACCTTTTCGCAACTTCAATGTGGTTTGTTGGATTTTGAATCACGGGTTGTTATACCATCGCTGTTGTGGCTAGTGCTCGTTGTTCTTTTCTCCACAGGAGGCAGGTTTTTATGCAGTGCAGCATTTCCATCCGAGCTGTTGATTACCTTAACCCTGATGACCGCAAGGATTTGTTGGCGATGCTTGATATGTACGCCAGGGATCCGATGGGGGGTGAAGAG
>CAJBTJ010000271.1 GCA_903958565.1 uncultured beta proteobacterium | reverse complement strand
CTATTCGGTGAAGCAGCCAGCGACGAGCTTGCCTCAATCCCCTTATAGCGCAGATAATTTTCGGTAAGCGAGCTATCAGCGATCGACTGGAAATCTTTAATCCCAGTAGCCTCAATACGTTTACGCTCTGCTTCTAGACGCTCGGTTACCAAACGATATTGATAGGCCTCTGACTTCACAAGTTCCATTGCCTTGTTTTGTAGCGCCATCTCAAGCTCAGTAGGGAAACTAAACTTAGTTACTTGCACATCACTGATTGTCAGCAACCGTACGTCTGTCAATCCTGTTGGATTGATTTTATTCAGAATCATATTGCCGGTGTCTAAAGAAATAGTCTGCGTAACTTTTTTGATATCTTTTGTGAACGCGTCCACCGACGAATAGTTAACAACAGATTCGCGCGCTGACGACTCAATCATCGGAAGAATAATTTTTTCGTAGTAATTTGGACCAACATATTTATGCAGCAGAGGAAGGTTAAACGGATACACCGTAAATTGAAACGAAATGGTCATCTTCGACTTCAACCGGTCAGAGGTTAATACCTCAATATCTGTCGTTTTCTGCTGAACCTGCGCGTTATAGATCGTCATTTGATTCCAAGGGAGCGTTAGCGTCAACCCCTCGCGATAGACATTATCGAGATCCGTACCGCCCCCAAACCTTTTGTATAGAATGCCAAGCTGTCCAGCGGGAATCACATGCACTGAGTAAGGCCAGACCATCACCAGCGTACTTATTGTGATCAAAAATATCACGATAATTGTCACTGCGTGCCCACGTAAAAACTTAACGTAGTCACGAATCAGCGCTGATAAATAAGAAAAAAGTCGATTCATTATTTTTTAACCATCACGTTAATCGAACTTCCTAAGCTTGCCGTTTTCGACATACAACAGATGATCAGCTCCGTGAAAATAGTGATCATCGTGCGTAATCGCAATCACGATTTTATTCAAGGCTCGTAGCTCAGGAATAATCTTTTCGTAGAAAAACTTTCGGAACTCTGGATCTTGGTCAGATGCCCATTCGTCCAAAATAATAATAGGACGTTTCTCAAGTATCGACACAATTAAGGCGATACGTTTCTTTTGTCCTGTCGATAAATTTAAATCAGTGAACGCGTGACTGGCAAACTTGACACGCTCTGGGAGCTCTAGTTTCTTTAGCCAACCATCCACCTCTTCATCAGAAATCTCATAATTTCCGTAGAGTTTTTTAAACAAATAAAAATCACTAAAAATTGCAGAGAATAAGTCTCTGTAAACCTGCGACTGCGCGCCATTTACTTCGACACCGTTAAGTAATACGCGACCGGAGTCCGGCGCAATCAATCCTGTCAAAATCCTAATAAAGGAAGTTTTTCCAGAACCATTACCACCGCGAACAAAATAAACCTTTCCGGCCTCAAAATCGCAACTAATGGGCCCCAATATGAATGGGGTTGTCCCGGCTTTACTATCGAAACGATAGGTAATATTTTCAACAGCAATTTTATGCACGACTTGATCAACATAGTCGTCGCGTGATTCCGGAGGCCTTTTAATCTCTTCCAACTGCTGCATGAAACGATTGACCTCCTCTGCCGCAGTATTTGCTTGAGAGAGCAACGGCAGCGAACTAATTACCCCAGTCAATGAACCTGCAATGAACAGTACGGTTGTCGAAACCGCCACAACACTGCTGTGAAACTCCGAAGAAATCGACGGAACAATGAAAATGGTCATGCCCACCAAGGCATATATCATGACCTGGATCGCGTTGAAGCTGTTAGACAAATAGACAAAGGTCTGGGCCTTCACATCCGCCACATGTCGCGAACTCGCGATGATGTCATTGCTGATATCAAACGCACGCGCCGAATTCATCTTAATTTCTTTGAAGCCGGATAAAAAATCGGAAATCTGCGCGCTGGCCTGCCCCTCCTCAGCCCAAGCACCACTCAATTTTTCATGCATGTCTGTGAAGGTACCTGAGAAATACATAATGACAACAAAGCCAAACACCAGAGTGAGCAGTCCAGCGATCATGGACAGATAGCACAGGTAGGCGATCGCAAACACCAACATCGCAGCAGCCTGACAGGTCGGCACAAACATCGTTGCACCTTGACTGATCGTCAACGTGTCACGGCTTAAGATCGTCAGGATATGGGGAATACCAATTTTTTCTAAGGTTAGTAAATCAGTCTTTAACACTTCGCCCATGATGCGCATTCTGATTCTATGAACCAGCATCTGTGTCGCAGAGATACTTTCCTTGTTATTGATACGCACCAAAATGGTGTAACAAATTAACAGTGGGATGAATACCGCAAACGCCCAGACGGGCATCTCTTGAGCCGCTACCCTCCCAGCTGAATAGTTCACCAGCGCAATTAACGCCGTACTACACAGCCCAGCCAGCCCTGCCACATAAAGGATGCGGGCAAGACTTAACCCGCCGTATTGCTGTATGAGCTTGAATAACTCTGAGGCCTGACTAACATTACGCATCTGTGCGATCCATTTGGTCCGACTTTTAGCCGAACTACTCAAACTGGGGTTGCTAAGCCATCGACGGGGTCTGTTAAGGTATTTTTCTTAAAAAACTTTTTCTTCGCCGCGTTGACTTGCTCTTGGTAAGCAGCCCGGAGTGACTCAACCGACATTGCCGCCAGGGTGCCATTAGATTCAAAGTGACGAACAAACAATGTACCAATCGCATAGGTAGTCGCGTATGCCATCGCTGGCTGTGTCACGGCCGCCAACGCAGTACCAACCACTGGTACATTTTTAATGAGAGAGGCCGACAATGGGGCTGAAGCCACAGTCGTTACGCCTCCCCCACTCAATCCAGAAAGGATCGCGCGAACCTTGCGTTTCTCAAAGGGAATGTCGTAGACTCCACACAAATCATAAATCATCTTGATCTGCACGCCAGAAATGGTGACGACATCAAGGAGTGGAACGGGAATAAAGCCAGCAACCGTTGCCCATTGAGACCAATTTTGAACAGTTTGATCGGCCAATAAACGTCGAAAATCTTTCGCCACCGATGGGTTGGTCAAGACCACATCCACACCAACCGAACCCTCTAAGTCAAACTGCTTAAGCGCGGCGTCGCCGTGTTGATACGGACCCGATGTATTTGATTTCGCCATAATCGTCACCTTTTCAATAAGACTAGAAAATAAAATCAATGTAGAGTTTAAGGAAGGTTAAATCAACGTCCGAGTTTAACTGCCATACGTCTCAAATGACTCAGTCCGCGCAAATCTAAAGATACGTACCTGTGCTGACCACACGCTTGTCTGGCTAAAAATATAGAATGCTTTCGAACGCTCAAGATCGAAGCCGCAGCAAATCCCAAAGGACCTCCTACTGCAAAACCAGCGAGCGCGAGCGAGAAAAAACCAGCTCGCGGTGGATCGATCGGTCCTTCGAGATGCATTAACGACACAAAATCACCGCTCGATTCATAAAACCCCACAACATCGGGCTGCGGACCGGCCACGATGTCGCAGACATTTAACACTTGGCCATCCTTGATCTGCGCAACGGGCTCCGGCCCAACTCGATCGTGGCCTGATGCGCTGCGGCCAATTTTTTTTTCGTCATCAGGATTAACGGACGCACTAAACACAACGTCGTCTTGAGTATGCGCAGTCGCTGCTTTGGCGGAACGCTTCGCAGGCTCTCTGGGCACGCTTGATTGCGCAGGCTTGGACTCAACCAAGGTACGAGCAGACTTCCCTGACTTCTGGGCCTTTGCGTCCGAGCCAACTTTTTTTAAAGGATCTTTGGCGTTTACTTTAGGGCTTCGCGCAGCCGACGCGCTCGCATCGGACGCCCCTGACAGAACACGCTTGCGCTTGTTTTTCGGTGTGGCACTCACGTCGAGAGGATTAAAGCTAATCGTCTTCTTTGTTCGAGTCGCAGTCATTTTTTTATTCTCTATCGTTGAGCAATTTCGATTGCGAGCGCACGGTAATCAGCCGAAGCCGCACAAGACGCATCATATTCAAGCACCGGCATCCCGTATGAGGGGGCTTCCGCTAAGCGAATATTTTCTCGAATCAATGTCTGAAGAACCTGAGACCCAAAACGCTCGGTTAACAGTTCCAGTACATCTTTTGAGTGTCTGGTCCGAGCGTCCACGCGAGAGGCTAAGAATCCAAGAATTTTTAAATCCGGATTCAACACCTCTTGAATTTCCTCGACGAGTAACATGAGCTGCGCAACCCCAGACAACGTCAAAACGTGTGTCGTAACAGGAATAAGGAGTTCTTTGACTGCTACGAGCGCATTTAAGGTCACAACACCCAGCGTGGGGGGGGTATCGATCAAAATGTAATCCCAGCGGGCGCTATCAAGCTTTGCCAATCTGCGCTTTAAAATCGAATCAATCGCTAACTTCCCGCCTAGCGCCTTTTCGACATTAGCCAAATCTTGACTCGCTGCGATCACGCCAATGTTCGTTGTAGCGCAGGGCCCGATCAGTTTTTCAACAGAAGTGCTTTCAGTCAACAGCTTGAAGGCGCCATCTAGCGGCTCCCCTGCCTGCAACCACTGGCTAGCGTTACCCTGCGGATCTAGGTCGATCACCAACACCCTCTGTCCCATCTCCGCAAGCGCAGCAGCTAAATTCACGACAGTGGTCGTCTTCGCACAGCCACCTTTCTGATTCGCAACTGCGATTGTTCGCATGGGAAGAGTCCTAATAAAAATGACCTCTATTTGGCCACAGAATCCATGGCTTTACGCAAGCTGGCAGGACGCATATCTGTCCAATGCTGATCAATGTACTGCGCGACTTCATCTTTAGAACCCGCAAAACCTTTTTCGTACCACCCAGCTGGTACCGCTTTTTGCTCAGGCCAAATTGAGTACTGTTCTTCGTCGTTGATGAGGACCTTGAATCGATCTCCATCAATCGTGTATGCGTCCACGCGGACCGTTGCTTTTTCTACCATGATTGATCACTTTTGCTAAAGAAACTACGTTGACTAAAAATATGTGTGGTCACACTGTCTTGCGCTCGTCAGCTCTGCGCCACGCTAATTGGCAGAGCCTGCGATGCTCTGCACTGAGTCGGCCTTTCTGTGCTCGCAAAACCTCATGTTTAACCGCAGCAAGTGCTACTGAGAACCGCCCTCCCCACATCTCGAAAAAAGAAGTACGTTCAAGTCAAACAAGGGGGCTTTCTCCCCCCTTTGTTTAAACGTTAAATCTTGTCCGCGAGCACCGCTAGGAGTCGTTTCGCCGTATCGCTTTCGTCTCGCAGGCCCTTATCGTTCAATACCGTGACTTCAGTGTCATTACCCCGAGCAACTAAACGAATCCGATAGGTGGGCGCCTTGCCCGGATCTTTCGCCCCGAACAAGCGGCTGAGGAAATTGGGGTCTTCACGTTTAAAGCCTGTATCGCTATCGACGTATCGAACATAGTAATCACCGGCTGAGCGGTCACGATCATCCACAGCAAAACCACCGGAATCTAGCGCGACACCAACACGCCGCCAAGCACGATCAAAGCTTTCGCTAATGATTAGCACCGACTTATCTGTTGTGGGCGTCACAACCTTGGGACCCTGAGGATTCGCCGCGGCCTGCGCCATCTTCTTGCGTGCCCCATCGACATCTTCACCCATAAATACCATCAAGCGTGCGAGCATCGCTGCATTGAGGCCGGGGTCTTCTTTCCCGCGCATCCATCGGATCTCCGTTCCATCCGACGCAGTCGCCATCTCGTCCATATGCTGATGCGAAACATAAACCTCGGTACGTGTTCCCGCGCGCTCTATCCGCGTGCGGAACTTATCACGCGTGCCACTATCCCACAAACCTTGCAATGCCTTACCGAGCGCCTGGCGAATCCAGCTTTCTGGAATTTTGGCGCGGTTCTCCGCCCAATTCGTGACGAGCAGACCAGCCTTCGGATCCGTCACATCCAACGTGAATCCGTTTTCACTCCAGAAATCGGCCGCGAGCGAAAAAACTTTATCGGCTGGCAGATCGACCGACAACCAACGCAAATCACCGTCACGCATGACGCGCATGTCACTCCGCGTAGGCAACACCGCCGACGACGTCGCGCTTGCGCCCTTCGCCGAGGACTGTTGCCCAGCCTGCTGAAACTGATTAAACGTCGTGGAACCGCCCGCAGGTGCGCGATAACGAGGGTCGCTTGCTGCTTGCGTCATGTCTGGGGGAATACTCAGCGGATCGGCCATCACCACGCTTTTGTAGTCAACGGAGTTGTCGCCATCCAGCATGGAACGCATTTGGGCACAACCACTAATGAACACCAGCCCAAGCAGGGCCGTTACTTTTAGAAATTTCACGTTGGAGCCTTGAGTTTTCATCTTAGAGTAATCCTGCCTGGACCATCGCGGTCCGCAGTGGCGCATGAAACTGCGCACTCAGTTCAACTAACGGCAGTCGTATCCCCTTGGGGATGCGACCCATTTGATGCAATGCCCACTTCACGGGGACAGGATTGCCTTCGACGAACAAGAGCTTATTGAGCGGCCCAAGCAGTCCGTTAAGTTCGCGCACTTTTGCGACATCACCCTTGAGCGCTGCGGCACACATGTCATGCATCGCTCGTGGTGCGATATTGGCTGTCACGGAAATATTGCCTCGACCACCCAATAGGATTAACGCCGCAGCCGTCGCATCGTCACCACTCAGCACGGCAAAGCGAGCAGGTAGGTCACGGATCAATAAGGCCCCACGACCAATATCTCCTGTCGCGTCTTTGATTCCGATAATTCCGGGGACCTGAGCCAGACGCACGACCGTGTCGTGCGCAAGATCTGCCACGGTACGGCCTGGCACGTTATACAGAATTGTCGGTAAATCAACCGCCTCTTGAATCGTTTTGAAGTGCTGGTACATGCCCTCTTGGGAGGGTTTGTTGTAGTAAGGCACAACAGACAATCCGGCATGGGCGCCGACTTTGCGGGCATGCTCAGCGAGATGAATCGCTTCGGCCGTTGAGTTCGCACCGACACCCGCAATGACTGGAATACGACCCGCAGAATGCACAACCGCCAAGCGAATGAGCTCTGCGTGTTCGTCCAAGTCAACGGTTGGGGATTCACCCGAGGTGCCCACGATCACCAAGGCATCCGTCCCCTCTTTCGCATGCCAATCGATCAGCGCTTTAAAACTCTCGTAATCGATACTGCCATCAGGATGCATTGGGGTCACCAGAGCAACCATACTCCCCTGAAACTGGGGTCCGTTTGTAGATGAAGTCGTAGCCATAAATATTCTTGGGTCCGGAGCACACTTAGGGGCGCGCAAGCGCCATTAAAAATTGTATTTGAGTTTAACGGATAAGCGGCAAAACAATAGCGAAAACCTATAGAAATATCCGCACGACCCACTCCCCAAACCCGACAAGTGGAGATATAAGCGTGCTCAACATACCTGTCGCCAAAAGGGCGATCACGATCCACATGCCATAGGGCTCCATGCGACCGTATTGCCAAGCCAGCCGGTTAGGCAGCAGGCTGAACAGAACGCGGCCCCCATCTAGCGGCAAAATAGGTAATAAGTTCAGGGCCATAAGTACTAAGTTAATGTGAATACCCGCCTGGCACATTTCGAACCAAAACCCGGTTCGCTCCCCACTTTCGAAGAGAATTCGCAACCCAATTGCCCAAGCAATTGCCATCAACAGGTTCGCTGCGGGCCCGGCTAGCGCCACCCAAAGCATGTCTTGCTTGGGACGACGCAACTGCCCAAAATCCACCGGTACCGGCTTGGCCCAGCCAAACAATAGCGCGGGTCCGCCGAGGAGCTTAGAAAGTAACAAAATTCCGACGGGAACCGCGATCGTTCCGATAGGATCGATGTGCTTGAACGGGTTGAGGGTCACGCGGCCTTCAAGCGTCGCGGTAGCATCCCCGAAAAGGCGGGCGATATACCCGTGCGCAGCTTCGTGGAAGGTAATCGCAAAAAGGACCGGTAAGGCGTAGACCGTTAAGGTCTGGATGATTTCACTCATGCGCCGATTGTAGTGTCTAAACTCTTTAACCGTGCGACAGACCGAGCAAGGCGGGATCCCCAAGGCCAAGACGCACAATTTGTGGTGTATCCCCCGTCAAATCGATCACCGTCGTGGGCTCAAGCGCACAGGCACCCGCGTCAAGAATTCCAGCCAAGCGGTGTTCATAACGTTCACGTATTTCGGCAGGGTCATTCAATGGGTACTCCTCCCCTTCGGGAATGAGCGTCGTGGACAACAGTGGTCCGTCCGCATACTCAAGCAGAGCCAGGGTCACAGGGTGATTCGGCACGCGCACGCCGATGGTCTTGCGCGAAGGATGGGAAACCCGTCGAGGCACCTCGCGCGAGGCATCAAGAATAAAGGTCCAAGGGCCGGGGGTCGCTAGCTTAAGCAAGCGAAATTGTGCGTTGTCTACGCGGGCAAATTGACTGATCGACGTCAGATCACGGCATAGAACGGTCAAGTGATGGCGATCGTCGAGCCCCCTGAGCTTACGCAGCGCTTGCGCGGCCCGATGGTCATCTAGCCTAGCGACCAAGGCATAACTCGAGTCAGTCGGGACAGCCAAGATTCCGCCCTCTTGCAAAAGTTGAGCGGCTTGTTTCATCAGACGAAGCTGCGGGTGACTAGGGTGCAGAACAAACAACTGCGACATGAGACGTATGTCCAAGGCAAGGAAACGCGGGACGGTTAGAATACGGGCTCAGTGTCCCCGTAGCTCAATTGGATAGAGCACTCGCCTTCTAAGCGAGCGGTTGTGAGTTCGATTCTCGCCGGGGGCGCCACAAGACTTCGATTTATTGCACAACTTTGGCTTTGTCGCGTAGCGCTTTCACATAGTCAAAGCGTTGCTTTTGCAAAAGCATCTGCCGGATATCGTTTTTAGCGAGGTCGTAACTTGGAGGGACAAAAGCGCGCTTATCCTCCAGTTTGATAATGTTCCAACCAGCGGGGGTCTGAATTGGGGCGACAGACAGCCCACCTTTTGTCAGATTCACCATCACATTCGAAATCGCCGGCAAAATTTGAGCGGCAACGACCCAACCCACCTCACCAGAATTCTTTTTACTTGAATCGATCGACAACTCACTGGCTAATTTTGCAAAAGATTCACCTTTCTTTAGGCGTACCAAAATAGCTTTGGCCTCAGCTTCAGTTGCTGTCACGATCAGGCTCACACGATACTGCTGCTCATCCTTCATTGCGGCAATCTGACGGTCAAATTCAGCCTTTAAGGCTGCATCCGTGATCGGATTGCGCCGAGCGTAGTCGTTCAATAGTATTTCGACCATGAATGTTTGCTTCACTTGAGCCCATTGCGCCTGAGCGTCAGTCGTCTTATCGAGGCCTAACCTCGCAGACTCTTGTGCCAACACCTCACGGTTGACTAACTCATCTTGGATCGCTTGACGCAACTCGGGGGTATCGCGCTGCCCCTGCCCAATATTCACACGCACATTCTGTTCAAGCAGCGTCTGAGGAATCACCACGCCATTTACCGAGGCGGCTGCACCAGCGGGCTTTGCCGGCGCGTGGGCCAAAGAAACAGCGGAGCCCGCCATCAACAGGGCCACAAAAACTTTAAAGAAATGTTGGTTCATAGACTTATCAGTAGAAAAATGTGCGCAAAGACACGAATTAAAAAATTTTTAGCGAACGACTCAATTATAGACTCAGCCTCGTGTGCGTATGCTGAGCATTATCTGTTATGTTAACGCGATTCGATCGACACAACACCTTCCAGCACCACCATTAGGGATCCGAACACGTTATGAATTCTGACTTGCTCAAAGCTTTCGCACCCACAGGTGCTCTGCGCGCTTCGTTAAACGTTGGTAACCCCGTGCTTGCCAACTTAGACAAAGAAGGTCGGCCGTTCGGTATATCCATCGACCTCGCACGCGCGCTTGCCGACAAGTTGGGCGTGCCCTGCGAACTTATCGTCAACGAAACCGCGGGGAAATCTGTCGCCACCGTTGAAGCTGGCCGCGCCGACATCGGTTTTTTTGCGATCGATCCAGAAAGAGGAAAAGACATTGCCTTCACAGCCGCTTATGTCTTGATCGAAGGGTTTTACATGGTGCGCAGCGACTCGCTCATTACCCGTAACGAGGACGTAGACGTCTCTGGAAAACAAGTCGTTGTAGGCAAAGGTAGTGCCTACGATTTGTTTTTAACGCGCCATCTCAAACACGCTACGATTATTCGTGCCGTCTCGTCTCAGGCGGTCATTCCAGACTTTCTCGCTCAACACATCGAGATCGCGGCTGGCGTCAAGCAACAACTCGAGGCCGATACCAAAGAAGTGACTGGTCTTCGTATGCTACCTGAACGCTTCATGGTCATTAACCAAGCCATGGGAGTGCCAAAAACCAAGGGGACTGCGGCTGCTGTTTATTTGCGCCACTTTGTAGAAGAGATGAAAGCAAAAGGATTCGTGAAGGATTCCATGACCCGTCATGGCATTCAGGGTGCGGGCGTTGGCTATGCCGCGAATCCCGACAAAGACCCTCTGGAAGAGGCGAATTAGAGTCTACAAATAAGGCGAGGCAAGCCAAACGATCTTGTCTCGCAGTCGCAGCGGGAATGATCGGCGCCTCAACGAACGTATTGTGATGCGTTCAGCGTTCGCAATTGTTGCATCGATGCGTGCATCTAACTGCTGCGTCAAGTTGCGATCGTACACTTCAAGATCCAACTCAAAATTCAATCGCAAACTACGAGGATCAAGATTGGAAGATCCAACATAAGACCATCCCCCATCGACGGTGAATAGCTTGGAGTGATCGAATGTCCCTGAAGCTCGCCAAACACGGCAACCCGTCAAAATCAGCTGATCGATTTGCGCCATCATGGCGGCATTCACCAGCTTAAGATTATTGGCGCCGGGTATCACGATATCGACGCATACCCCCCGCCGCGCCGCAGTCGCTAAGCCATCAACCAACGACACATCAGGCAAAAAATAAGGGCTCTGAATCCGAACATGTCGCTGCGCGATCGAAAGTGCTCCGAGCAACATGTCATGCGTACTCCCGAGCGTCGAGTCTGGACCCGACGGCACGCAACGTAATGGGACACCACCCTCTTTTAAAAAATCTGTTGAGTTGACGGGAAACCAAACTGGATCCGATAACTTTTCTTGCGTCGTAAACTGCCAGTCATGCGCAAAGCTAAGCATTAACTGGTAGACGATTGGGCCACTCACCTGGAAGTGCGTATCGCGGGTGACATTCTCTTTGGCAACAGCAGTGAAGAAGCCCTCTCTAATATTCATGCCGCCGGTAAATCCATGTGTTCCGTCGATCACCAACAGCTTACGGTGACTGCGCAGGTTGGCATACACCAATCGCACACCAATGACAGGACGCATAAAACGCGCAGTCCGCACACCACCTTTTTCAAGCATGTGCACAATAGGCGGGCTAGAATACTTTGCGCCGATAGCGTCGATCAATACGCGCACAGCGATGCCCCTAGCTTGGGCATCGATCAGTGCCTGAGCGAGCTCTGCGCCCACTTCATCATGATCAAAGATATAGCTTTGCAACGCAATCGACCGCTGGGCACCCTTGATTGCCTCAAGCATGGCTGGATATGTTTCATCACCACCATCGAGCAAGCGGATCGCGTTCAAGCCTACTAACTTAAAGTCACTCACGCGATCGCCCAGCGTCTTCAACGCTGAGAAGTGCGCACCAGAAGCGGAGGCAACATCTTCAACGAGTAGCCGATGAATGACTTCCTGCGAAATCGACGAATCCGCACGCAGTCGCGAAAGGCGCTGCTTTCGAATGCGGTTGATGCCTGCGACTAAGTACAACGCTGCACCAAATAGCGGGGAAAAAAGCACGACAGCAACCCAACCTATCGCCGCCCGGACGTCCTGTTTGGTCATCGCCGCATGTATTGCGGCAGCCGTACTCGCCGCGCCTGAAATAACAAACAGAATGTACGGCCAATATTCCGCAAGCACTTGCTGAGCGCTATGCACGGCATCCCCTGTCAACTAGGTCATTAACCGCGCCCGATGGCACGATAAGCTTGGCCAAACATGCTAGAATTCTGCTCCTGTGGTGGGCGTAGCTCAGTTGGTAGAGTCCCAGATTGTGATTCTGGTTGTCGCGGGTTCGAGCCCCGTCGCTCACCCCAGTTCTAGCACCTTGCTGCTGGGATGCACCACGAAAACTCACCGCACGACTTGTCTCCGGGACCAACTTCAGCGCCCCACCTTTTTGCGCCAAGCTTGAAAATCAATCGTCGTCTGCGGGTCCGTATTGGGATACAAGCCCATGGTCGTTCGACCTTTTTTGACTTCCTCTGTCACAAAATCCTCAAATACCGTCATTTCAACCGCTTCATTCGCCAACTCCTCGGCGAGATGGGCAGGCAACACCAGCACGCCATCCGCATCACCCACGATCACATCACCCGGAAAAACGGGCGCATCACCACAGCCGATCGGGACATTAATATCGATCGCATGATGGTGCGTGAGATTTGTCGGGGCGGACGGGCGTTGATGATAGGCGCCAATCCCTAATTCCGCAATTTCGGCTGAGTCCCGAAAACCACCATCGGTAACGACTCCCGCAACACCGCGCGCCTGAAGTCGACCCACCAAAATGCCACCGGCCGACGCTGCACGAGCGTCTTTACGACTATCGATCACCAACACAGCACCCGCGGGGCATTCATCAATGGCTTTGCGCTGGGGATGCGAACGATCTTTGAAGACCTCAATACCATTGAGATCTTCACGCGCAGGAATATAGCGCAGGGTGTACGCCTCCCCCACCATGTTTTTGGTCGACTTCGACAAACGCTGAACGTTCTGCACAAATTGTGAGCGCAGGCCTCGTTTGAACAAACACGTCCCAAGAGTTGCTGTGCTCACTTGCATCAGTTTTTCGCGCGTGGCTGCAGAGAGTTTGCTCATGTTGCTGCCTATCAATAGATGTCGGGTTCAGGTACGGGAGCACCAAAATCGGTACGCAAGAAATCGAAGTCACAGCCTTCATGCGCCTGTTGGATATGTTTCGAAAACATCCAACCATAGCCTCGCTCGTAGCGAGGCGCTGGCGCTTTCCAAGCGGCTTTCCGTCGCGCAAATTCTTCATCCGAAATTTCAAGATTAATCGTACGCGCTGGAACGTCTACGGAAATCATGTCGCCGTTCTTAACCAACGCTAACGGACCACCCACATAGGACTCGGGCGATATATGCAACACGCAAGCACCATAACTCGTACCACTCATGCGCGAATCGGAGAGGCGCAACATATCACGCACCCCCTGCTTGAGGAGCTTCTTGGGCATAGGCAACATGCCCCACTCCGGCATGCCGGGACCACCCTGTGGTCCGGCGTTACGCAAGATCAGGACGTGATCTGCGGTAACGTCTAAATCATCATCGTCAATCACGGCCTTCATCGACGCGTAATCGTCGAATACCAACGCAGGTCCTGTGTGCTGGTGTAAGTGAGCGGGACAGGCGCTAGGCTTGATGACGCACCCATCAGGAGCCAGGTTGCCCTTTAAGACAGCTAACGCACCCTCGGCATAAATCGGATTATCGAGCGGACGAATCACGTCATCGTTGTATACCGCAGCACCTTCAATATCCTCACCGAGCGTTTTGCCGCTGACGGTCAGGGCATCGAGGTGCAAATGCTGTTTGATGCGATTCATCAAGGCGGGCAGACCTCCCGCATAGAAGAAGTCTTCCATGAGGTACTGATCACCGCTTGGGCGCACGTTTGCAATCACGGGGATGAACCGGCTAAATCGATCAAAATCTGCCAGATCGATATCGCAACCTGCACGCTTAGCCTGAGCGATCACATGAATGATCGCATTGGTTGAGCAACCCATCGCCATCGCTACAGCAATCGCGTTTTCAAAGGCAGCATGCGTCTGTATTTTGGAGGGCGTGAGGTCCTCCCAAATCATATCGACAATGCGGCGACCCGACTCTGCGCTCATCCGCACATGATTGGAATCGGGCGCAGGGATCGAGGACGCACCTGGCAAGGTCATCCCCAGCGCCTCTGCGATGGCTGTCATGGTGCTTGCCGTTCCCATTGTCATGCAGGTGCCATGGCTACGCGCAATCCCACCTTCGATTTCGATCCATTCTTTTTGATTGATCAGGCCCGCACGGCGGTCATCCCAGTACTTCCAGGCATCAGACCCCGATCCGAGCACTTTGCCGTGCCAGTTACCGCGCAACATGGGGCCCGCTGGAACATAAATAGCCGGCAACCCTGCGCTGGTCGCCCCCATCAACAACGCGGGCGTCGTCTTATCGCACCCCCCCATCAATACGACGCCATCAATCGGATGGCAGCGCAGTAATTCTTCGACGTCCATCGCCAATAGATTGCGATAGAGCATTGTTGTCGGCTTTACATACTGCTCTGCAAGAGACTGGGCTGGCAGTTCGATCGGGAATCCACCTGCCTGGAACACGCCACGCTTGACGTCTTCAACGCGCTGCTTAAAGTGGCTATGGCAAGGATTAATGTCTGACCACGTGTTGACGATTCCAACCACGGGCTTACCCGCCCAGTCCTCTGGGCCATAACCCATTTGCATCGCACGCGAGCGGTGCCCAAATGACCGCAAATCGTCGGGCGCAAACCAGCGCGCGCTGCGCAAACTATCGGGTGTTTTAACGCGCTTGCCATTTTGGGACTGAGTCATAAACAGGGTTCCTTTCAGCGTCTTGACGATAACGAGATACTAGCCCGACTTCGGACAAACTTTTTCTTTGAAGGCAGCATCCGTAAGGATTTTCCAAACGCGGCCTCCATTACGTTGGGTAAAGAATGGCGTGATGTCCCGCAAAAAAGGATAGACAGAAGGGCCCCAATCATCAGAGCGCATCCAGAAAACCTGATCGATGGTTTCGCATAACCGGGGAATGAGTTCAGGGTACGTGACCAGCACCGCCTTGCCCACTTGAGGGTTGAAGTTTGCAGCATCTGCCAACTCGTTGCGCCAGTTATCACGCTTGGGCAACGCAGGCCAGTTTTCAATCACCCATGCTGGACTTTGGTTTCCAATATAAAAAGGCAGATCAAAAGGAAACGCTCTCAAGTACACCAAGGTGTCACCCGCCTTCCACTCTGCGGCCACCGCAGCACCCGACTCGCTCGCGCTATCTTTTTGCGTCATGCGGAAGATAAGAAGGCCCATGACACAGGCAATCATCGATCCGATAACGAAACCACGAATCACTGGCACTGTAAGAGCGGCCCCCTTAGATTGTCGAATAGCCCATAATCCCTCGGCTACCAGCACCGCCAAGGGTACTAGCGCAGGGACTGTGTAGCCAATCAGCTTAGACGCGGGTATTGAGAAAAACACCATAATCACCGCAAACCAAACCACCATAAGCACAGCCAACGTCGCCCCCGATGACCTCCAAAAGGTCCGGTTCATTACGCCGATCAAACCAACCGACCAGGGCAGTGTCATTCCAAAAATCACGGGCATGTAAAACCAAACAGGCTGCGGATTATTAAAGCTTGCTCCCACAAAGCGTTCTACCTGTTGGTGGATGAAGTAGTAGTCAAAAAAGCCTGGATATTTTTGTTGCATGAACCAAAACCATGGCACCGCACAGGCAAAAAACACAAGGATTGCGGGGGGCCATAACAGCACAATCAGACTTCTCCAACGCCCAGTCAAGAGCACCCAGCATAGGAGAACAGCCCCAGGCAAGGCAACGCCGACCAGTCCTTTTGCCAGCATACCCAAGGCCGCCGTAATCGCTGCAGCGAACATCATCGACCTGTAAGAGACCCCCACTTCCTGACGCAACACCGCCTCGGCGCCAGCCATGACCGTCAAACTGATCATGCCTGCCACCAACATGTCGAGGTTTGCGTATTGCGAAGCACCGTAGAAATATGGCATGGTGACGAGCGCGATAAAGGTGAGGGTCGCGATGGGAACCCCCCGGTACTTACGCACAAAAAAGTAGGCTGCTGTCGCGCATGACCACGCGGCAAGCACCGAGGGCAATCTTGCCGCCCATTCATTGCGCCCAAAGACCATGAATGAAAGCTGATCCAGCCAATAAAAAAGTGGCGGTTTATGGAAATACGGCATGCCGTTCATTAACGGCACCCAAAAGCTATCGGCTCGCGCCATATCCCAAGCCACACCGACATAGCGGCCCTCATCGGGAAGGTGCAAGTCCCTGACCCAGGCCAAGCCGCAAAGCCACACGGCAGCCCCAAACAAAAGCCAAGGGACAGCCCGGGGCCCTTGGCAAAACACCCAGACGCGATTGCTTAGTACTTTCATTGGCACCTCGTAAGTGGCAGTCAACCGATTGTAGGTCAGACCGCTACACGCTGTCCGAGGGGTGAGCGCTATACATGGAAAATCTTGACGACCAGACAAAAGCTGGTTTTGGAGTATCGTACTGCAAGCATTATGTTTTTCATTATCCGTTTTTTTTGATACTCGTTTCAACAAAATGAAAATCGCAGCAAAGCCCATCGATTTTAAGCAGGCCCTCTTCTCTCCGCGCGCAGTCGCCCTGGTGGGCGCCTCTGGAAATCTGCAAAAGAATACGGCACGACCGATGCGCTTTATGCGCAAACCTGGGTTCGCGGGGCAGATCTATCCAATTAATCGCACCCAGTCTGAAATCATGGGCGAAAAGGCCTACGCCGACCTCGCCGAACTGCCGGGCCCCATTGATCATGCCTTCATCATGGTTGCCAGCGAATTGGTCTACCCCCTGATTGAGAGTTGCGCCAAGGCCGGGGCAAAAGTCATCACGATTTACTCCGACGGCTTTGGGGAGACCGGGCCAGAAGGAATGGTCGAACAAGATAAATTAATCGCCCGGGCACAAGAACTTGGGGTACGGATTATTGGGCCAAATAGCATTGGATTGGCCAACTTAAAGAGTGGTCTCATCCTATCCGTCAACGCCGCGTTCGAGGCGGAAACGCTGCTAGGCGGCGAACTTAGCTTGGTCTCGCAAAGCGGCTCCATGATGGGCTCGCTGATTGCTCGAGCCGCTGCGCGAGGCTTTGGTTTTGCCAAGTCTGTTTCGGTCGGCAATGAAAGTGACGTGACGGTGGGCGAGATTATCGACGCCTTGGTGGACGATGCCGACACACAAGTTATTTTGCTTTTCCTCGAAACGCTTCGCGACGCGCCAACACTCGCCGCCGCACTGGAGCGCGCCCGGGCAAGCCGCAAGCCGGTCATTGCTTACAAAATCGGCCGCTCTGAGCAAGGCGACGCGCTTGCACAATCCCACACCGGTGCGCTCGCGGGCAATGACGTCGCTGTCGACGCATTTTTACGCGCGCATGGCGTGATGCGAGTCCGTCATCTTGAAACTCTTTTTGAGCTCGCCCCACTCGCGCAAAAATATCGCGGCAACACACATCCCCATCCAACGCCTGCTCGCGTGGCGGTCATCACAACAACCGGCGGAGGTGCCGCGACCGTCGTCGATAACCTCGGGCTAAACGGGATGGTCGCCGTGCCGCCCCCACCTGCTTTTATTGAGCACATGGCATCACGGGGCATGAAGATTCGCGAGACGCCCATTATTGATCTCACCCTGGCGGCTACTAGCGCCCAATACAAAGATCTACTTGAACAATTATTGCAAACCGACTGGTGCGACGCCATCCTCAGCGTAGTGGGTTCCTCGGCACAGTTTCATCCTGAGCTCGCCGTCAAACCGCTTATTGAAGCGGACAAGCCAGTGACCAAAGCGCTTGCAGTGTTTCTGGCACCCGAAGCGAATGCCTCGCTCGCGCTTTTGCAGCAAGCGGGCATTGCAGCCTTCCGCACACCCGAGTCCTGTGCTGACGCACTGTCTGTATTTTTTGAAGCGCAAACTGAAGCGCCGCCTGACTTACCGACGACTGCATGGCCGGCCAACTTGCCGCGCTCGGGTTTGCTGACGGAGTACGAATCAGGACAGCTGTTTGCAACGCTCGGACTCACCACGGCTCAGGCGCAACGTCTGCCGCTCAATAATTTAGCGCATACAGTCCCCTACCCGGTTGTCGTCAAAATCTCTTCTCGAGATATTCCCCATAAAACAGAAGTGGGCGGTGTACAGGTTGGCATACGCACCCCAGAAGAACTTGAATCGAGCGCGAAGGCGATTGCGCAGAACGTTGCACAACGCGCTCCCCAGGCAAAGGTAGACGGCATCTTGGTGCAAGCAATGGAATCGCGACTGCTTGAGCTGATTTTGGGCTACCGAAACGATCCGCTCGTTGGGCCGACTATCCTGCTTGGCGCAGGTGGCATCACCGCAGAAATTTCTCCAGACTTTTCGCTTCGCGTTGCACCCGTATCCATTGCACAGGCACGTGAAATGATTAAAGAAGTACGTATCACGCAGCTGGTTCGTGGCTTTCGTGGTCTGCCCACGGCAGATTGCGAAGTCCTGGCACAAACGATCGCGGATTTTTCTCGCTTAGCGTGCGTGCATGAGGTCAATATCCTCGAGGCCGAGATCAACCCTCTCTTTGTTCAAGCCAAACAAGTCATCGCGGTAGATGGCTTGGTGAGATTGGCATGACAACCCAAGGCGACACAGTGCCGCCACACTCGAGCTCGCCTGCAAAAAATGTACTCGGTTTGGCGCGATTCCTCGGGATTGCTCAAATCTGCTCCTATGGCACGATTTATTACGCCTTCCCGCTCATTGTTCTAGCGATGCAACAAGAGCTAGGCTGGTCAAAGTCGGAGGTGTACGGTGCACTGACGGTAGGCTTATTACTTGCTGCAGCGTTAGCCTACCCGGTTGGGGTGGCGATCGACCGAGGCTTTGGTCGGCACGTCCTGTGCTTTTGCTCCATCATCGCAGCCTTGTTGTTTATTGCCTGGTCGAGCGTCACAAACCTTTTTGTGTTCTATGTCATTGCGGCTGCGATGGGCGCACTGCAGGCGGCGATTTTGTATGAATCTGCGTTCGCGGTATTGGCGCGACGCGTGGGTCCACAACACTCACGCGCAGGCATTACAACCATCACACTCTGGGCCGGTTTTGCCAGTACGGTTTTCATCCCGCTCGAACAATTCCTAATGGATGGCTGGGGTTGGCGCGCCTCTCTGTGGGTGTTGGCCGCCGTCAACCTCGCTTGTGCCGCCGGCTACTGGCACTGGATTAGGCCAGAACGAGATGCCGTCCATGCCGCGCAGGCCGACACAAAAGCTGAGAATATTGCCCGCGATAAATCTATTGTCCATGCGGCATTGCGCAACACCGTATTCTGGTTGCTCTTGATCGCGCTCACGGTCTACTCCATGGTCTTTTCGATCTTTACGTATCATATGTACCCCATGCTGCTTGACAAGCAAATCCCCGTGGGAGAGGTTGTATTCGCCTTGTCGATTATTGGACCTGCGCAAGTGCTGGGCAGAATCATTATTAGTCGCTTTGCTAGCCGAGTATCCATGCGCACACTCGGCTCCATCATGCTGAGCCTGTTCCCGTTTATCTTCGCTGCCTTCATCCCCGACTCACCCGGATTCCTGTTCGTTGCAATCTTGTTCGCCATCTACGGGCTCGCAAATGGCATCTTCACCATCGTGCGCGCGCAAGTCGTTCCAGAAATGCTGAGCAAGCACGCCTATGGCGCGCTCAACGGACTCATCACCATTCCCACGATCGTGGCGCGTGCCGTCGGACCTGTCCTCGCGGCGTGGCTATGGGCGATCGATCAGTCTTACGACATCGTCCTAATCGCTCAAGTCGGTGCTGCCGTGATTTTGGCCGTATTGTTTTGGGCGGCTAACATCACTAGCCGACTGCATCCGCCGTCACTCTAACTCTCCCTCGACTGAATTGAGGCTCACATGAATGCTCGATCGCACACGTCTACTGTTGAACCCGCCTCCGACATCGTTTCTATGGACGCCGTTGGTCTATCCAAGGCGATTCATCGACGCGATATTTCCTGCGTCGAAGTGCTGGATGCCTACTTAGCGCAAATCGATCGCCTCAATCCGCAGGTCAATGCCATCGTGGCCATGCCTGCCCGAGAGGGCCTACACGCGCAAGCAACAGAGCGCGACAAGCAACTGGCTAACAAGCAAAGTCTCGGTCCGCTACATGGCTTTCCACAAGCCCCAAAGGACATCGCGCCCTTAGCGGGTCTGGTCACGACCAACGGATCTCCGATCTTTGCGGGTCAAATCACAACGGTAGATTCTGCTGCGAATGCGCGAGTCCGAGAAAGCGGTGCAATCTTCATTGGACGTACAAACTCGCCAGAGTTCGGGCTCGGTGCCCACACCTACAACCGTGTCTATGGCATCACCCGTAATGCGTTCAACCCCGCACACTCAGCTGGCGGCAGCAGTGGTGGCGCAGGCGTGGCGCTCGCCCTACGCATGCTTCCCGTTGCTGATGGTTCAGACATGATGGGCTCGCTACGCGTGCCTGCCGCATTCAACAACGTCTTCGGTTTTAGGCCTTCCGTTGGGTGTGTGCCGCACGGCCCGGGCGATGAGGTGTTTTTTCAGCAGTTCAGTGTGACGGGTCCGATGGCGCGCAACGTTCCGGACCTTGCCCTGCTCTTGGGCGTTCAAGCGGGCTTTGATCCGCGTCTCCCACTGACCCGCCGGCAAGATGATCCGCGCCTCTTCGCACAACCTTTAGAACGCGATCTGCGCGGCATGCGCGTCGGCTGGCTGGGTGATCTGGGTGGCCACCTACCCATGGATCCTGAGTTATTGGCGCTGACACAACGTTCGCTAGAACATTTCAAAGCGATCGGATGCATCGTGGAGGGCGCAGAAGCACGCTTCGATTTTGAACAGCTATGGCGCGCGTGGATTACGCTGCGCAGCTTCACCTTTTCAGGCGGGCACGCGCAGCACTACCACGACAGCGCACGACGCAGCCAACTCAAGCCCGAAGCGATTTGGGAAATCGAGCGTGGTCTCGCACTGACTGGACCTGAGATCTTTGAGGCAGCAAAAGTTCGGACGGCTTGGTACCAAGAGTTGGTACGACTCTTTCAGCAGTTTGATTTTCTTATCATGCCAACCACACAAGTTTTTCCGTTTGAGGCCCAAGAGCACTGGCCAAAAGAGCTCGCCGGCAAGCGCATGGACACCTACCACCGCTGGATGCAATCCGTCGTGCCAGTCACCATGACGGGCTTACCCACGTTGGGCGCCCCCGCAGGCTTTGGCGCTGCAGGCTTACCGGCCGGCATACAAATAATTGGCCCCACTCAGACCGACTTCTCGGTTTTGCAATTGGGTCACGCCTACGATCTGGCGAGTCAGCACTCTCGGGTGCGAAGCCCCCTGCTCGCTTAGCCGTAAGGGCTATTCTGACGGACCGATCGAGGCAAGTTAATATCTCTCTCATGAACCAGACCGCACCGATCGCACTTGTGACAGGCGCAGCCAAGCGCTTGGGCAGGCATATTGCACTCGCTCTCGCTCGCGAGGGGTGGGATATCGTCGTGCATTATGGTCGTGCGCAAGATGAGGCGACGCAGCTCGTCCATGACATTAAGGCCTTAGGTCGACGCGCTTGTGCAGTACAGGCTGACTTAGGTGATCCCTCGCAAGTCGACACCCTCATCGAGCGATGCATATCCGAAATCGGTCTGCCAGAGTGCCTCGTGAACAATGCCTCGATGTTCGAATACGACGATGCCAAGACATTTACGTGCGCCAAACTTCAAGCGCATATGCAAGTCAATGCTGCGGCTCCCGTTGCACTCGCGACGGCTCTCCATAAAGCGCACTGTGCGACGACGCAGCACTCGGCAACCCCAGCGGTCGTCATCAACATCTTGGATCAAAAGCTTGCCAATCCCAATCCAGACTTTCTGTCCTACACGCTCTCCAAAGCTGCCTTACAAGAAGCCACCCGTTTACTTGCCCAAGCACTTGCGCCGCAATGTCGTGTGGTAGGCTTGGCACCCGGTTTGACTCTTGTATCGGGTGATCAGACAGAAGTTGGCTTCCACGCTGCCCATCGTCAAACGCCCCTTGGAAAGTCCTCCACGCCCGACGACATTGCCCAGGCAGTTGTCTATCTCGCACGCGCGCATGCCATCACAGGAACAACACTTTTTGTCGATGGCGGCCAGCACCTTAAACCTTCGGAACGTGATGTCATGTTCCTGACTTCCTGACCCCCTCCATGATCCCAACCTCTGCGCAACACCCAAGCCTTCATCACTGCCGGCGCCTCTTCCTCAGTGATTTTGAAGTAAATATGAATATTGGGGTGCACGACTTTGAAAAGAAAGGCGAGCAACGCGTCATCGTGAACGTTGATTTATACGTCCCGCTACAAAACAACACCCCACAGTCGGACGATCTAGCGGAGGTGGTCGATTACGACTTCATGCGCCAGACGATTGCAAACATCATCGCGGGTGGGCATATACATCTACAAGAGACGCTTTGCGACGAAATTGCGGCTAGGATGCTGGCGCACCCCCTTGTCTTTGCCACACGGGTATCAACCGAAAAGCCTGATGTATATCCGGATTGCAAAAGTGTAGGCGTTGAGGTTTTTAAACTGAAGAATAACTAATTTATTTGACTTAAATAATCAAAAAAATCAATTATTTAATTCATATTAACTAGTACATCTAAGTATATTAAAATAGTACATCTAAGCGTAATCCGCACTGAAAGCATCACCAGCACGCACCTGACATAACTAGGATACGCAAGCGCCTGGAGACCCGCTTAAGGTCTGCGCCACCAGCGCCTCACGGCACGTACCATGCGGTCCGCAGCTCAACGGCGCCTTGGCGGATACAACACAAACAGAGGTGACGAGAGGGTGTGCCAGGATAAAAATCACACAGCGTTGGGCAGTGCACTGTGCGGCATCGCTCTGAAATAGAAAATGGGTCTTAGGTGTAAACCTAAGACCCATTTATATTGGTCGGGGCGGTGGGATTCGAACTCACGACCCTCTGCTCCCAAAGCAGATGCGCTACCAGGCTGCGCTACGCCCCGAAGACCGACACTATAACAGATTCTCGCTAATCAACCGAATCGGCCCGTGATGTAGTCCTCAGTTTCTTTACGCTGAGGCTTCACAAAGATCTTGTCCGTGGCACCGAACTCAACTAGCTCTCCGAGATACATAAAAGCCGTAAAGTCTGACACCCGCGCAGCCTGCTGCATATTGTGCGTCACGATCGCCACGGTGTAGTCCGACTTAAGCTCATGCAACAGGTCTTCAACTTTTGCAGTCGAGATCGGGTCAAGCGCGGAGGTGGGCTCGTCTAGCAAGATCACTGAGGGCTTGACCGCTACTGAACGTGCAATACACAGGCGTTGTTGCTGCCCACCCGACAAAGATAAACCGCTCTGAGCGAGTTTGTCCTTTACCTCTCCCCATAACGCCGCCTTTGTAAGCGCCCATTCCACACGCTCGTCCATATCGGCCTTGTTCAAGCTTTGGTAAAGACGGACACCAAACGCGATGTTGTCGTAGATCGACATCGGAAACGGGGTTGGCTTTTGAAACACCATGCCAATACGGGCGCGCAGCATATTCAAATCTTGTTTATCATCCAGAATATTCTGGCCATAAAAATTGATCTGCCCCTCAGCTCTTTGACCAGGGTACAAGCTGTACATCCGGTTGATCGCACGTAGCAACGTTGATTTGCCGCAGCCCGAGGGTCCGATGAATGCAGTTACTTTCCGCTCGGCAATATCCAAATGGATATTCTTGAGCCCCTGGAACTTCCCGTAATAAAAATTGAGATCCCGCACTTCGATCGCATTCGCGAGGGGCTTGGCGTTGGCTTGATTATTCATATACACATTCCAGAGGGATCGGCGGATTAATGCCCAGCTTTTTTCTCACGCAGCAACACGCGCGCAAGAATATTAAGCAACAAAACCGTGAGGGTGATAATCAGTGCGCCCGCCCAAGCCAAGTTGACCCAGTTCTCGTAGGGGCTCATCGCAAACTGAAAGATCACAACCGGCAAATTCGCCAGAGGTGCATTCATATTGGTTGAGAAAAACTGATTATTTAACGCAGTAAACAGCAAGGGCGCTGTCTCGCCGCTAATACGCGCTAGCGCTAACAACAAGCCAGTCAAAATCCCGGCACGGGCCGCCCGCAACGTCACGTAACTCGTCACTTTCCAGCGTGGAGCACCAAGAGCGTAAGCCGCTTCGCGCAAGCTACCCGGCACCAAACGCAACATGTTCTCGGTCGTTCGGATCACCACAGGGATCGCGATCAGACTCAAGGCAAAGGAGCCGGCCCAACCGGAGAAATGTTTGACCTGCGCAACGAGAATTGCATACACAAAGAGCCCGAGGACGATCGAAGGTGCCGACAACATGATGTCTGTGACGAATCGGGTCACCGATGCCACGACACTGCGATCACCGAACTCTGCCAAATAAACCCCTGACAGAATACCAATAGGTGTCGCCACGAGTGCGGTCACCCCAATCATCATCATACTGCCCACGATCGCGTTCGCTAAACCGCCACCCTCTGAGCCCGGAGCGGGCGTAGACTCGGTAAACACCGCCCAACTCAAGCCCGCAAACCCGTTCTTGAACAAAATAATCAAGATCCAGATTAACGCAACAAGTCCGAGGACCATTGAAGCCATTGACAACATCAGACCAAGATAGTTGACCACTTTGCGCCGACGATATAAATTGCTATCAAGGTTGTCGGCGCGCGTCACATTCGGTTGATTTGAAGTGGACATTTAAGTACGCGCTCCCTGTGCTTTTTCAGCGCGCATGATCATCACTTTCGCGACAGACAACACGAAAAATGTGATCACAAAGAGTAGAAAGCCCAGCGCGAAAAGCGTGGACAAATGAAAGTCGTCCGCTTCGCCAAACTCGTTGGCAAGCGTCGAGGCAATTGAGGTACCTGGGGCAAAAAGAGACTCGCTCAGCCGCTGGGAGTTACCGATGACAAAGGTCACGGCCATCGTCTCACCCAAGGCGCGACCCAACCCCAGCATCACGCCGCCAATCACACCTTTCTGGGTATAGGGAAGCACGATGTAACGCACAACTTCCCAGGTCGTACAGCCGAGACCGTAAGCGGACTCGCGCAAAATCGGGGGGACAATTTCAAACACATCCCGCATCACCGCTGCAATAAAAGGCAGGATCATGAAGGCGAGAATAATGCCTGCGGCGAGCAATCCGATCCCGTTCATGGCGCCACCAAAGAGTGGACCGATTAGAGGCATCTGACCCAAGGTGGATTGCAAGGCAGGTTGACCGTACTCGGCGAATAAGGGCGCAAATATAAACAGCCCGAACATACCGTAAATAATGGAGGGGACGGCAGCAAGCAGTTCGATCGCGGTGCCCAGTGGCCTCCGCAACCAAAGGGGACACGTCTCGGTGAGGAATACTGCGATACCAAATGCAAGCGGCACCGCCAGTAAAAGCGCAATCACGGAACTGACCAACGTTCCGTAGATGGCGATCATCGCCCCGAACTCTTCGTTGATGATGTCCCACTCTACGCGCCAGATAAAACCAATACCAAACTTCTGAAAAGCAGGCCAGGCACTCACGAACAGGGATACCAGGATCCCTGCCAGTGCGAGCAACACCAATACCGAAAAGAGCAACGTCACCTTATGGAAGAAAAAATCCTGGATGCGCTGCCTTTTCACCACAGCAAGCATGCCCGGCTCCATCATGCTTTTATCCGCAAGGATTTCACTCATCAACTACCCCTTGGTGCGTGGTCTTTTCGGTTTGGCTTAATTCAACAATTAGTGCTTGATCTGTGTCCAGACCTTGGCAGCAATCGCTTTAGTCAATGCATCAGGCAGAGGGACATAATCTAGATCAAGCGCCAACTGCTGGCCATCCTTAAACGCCCAAGTAAAGAACTTCAAAACGTCTTTAGAAGCAGCCTTGTTGGCAGGATCTTTGTACATCAGGACAAACGAGGCACCAGTGATTGGCCAAGCGGCATCGCCCTTTTGCTCGACCAGCGAGATACCCATACCAGGCACGCTAAACCAATCCGCACCAGCTGCTGCTGCTGCAAAAGTCGCTTCGCTCGGATCTACAAATTTGCCGTTCTTGTTTTGCATTTGCATATGTGGAATTTTGTTACGTTTTGCATAGGCAAATTCAACGTAGCCGATCGAACCTTTTACACGCGCTACGTTCGCAGCCACACCCTCGTTGCCCTTGCCACCGACCGAACTATTGGCGGGCCACTTCACTGCGGCGCCTTTACCGACCTTATCCGCCCAAGCCTTGCTGGCTACGGATAAATAATCCGTAAAAATAAATGTCGTGCCAGAACCATCGGCGCGATGCACGACGGTAATCGCCTGATCAGGCAACTTCTTGCCAGGATTCAGTTCAGCGAGTTTGGGGTCGTTCCATTTAGAAATCGTACCCATGAAGATGTCAGCCAAGACGGGGCCGGTAATTTTCAATTCACCAGGCTTGAAGCCCTCGACGTTAATCACTGGAACCACGCCACCCAAAATGACTGGGAACTGCACCATCCCGTCTTTGTCCAGTTGCTCGCCTGTCACTGGTGCGTCAGACGCACCAAAGGTCACGGTCTTTGCACGAATCTGGCGCAAGCCACCCGAAGAACCAATCGACTGGTAGTTCAAACCGACGTTCTCCATTTTTTTGTAAACCTCTGCCCACTTGGCAAAGATCGGGTAAGGGAAAGTCGCGCCAGCGCCTGTGATGTCGGCAGCTTGGCTTGTAACGGCAGCGCTGGTCATAACAAGGCCAGCCGCCAAGGAAAGGAGTGCACGCTTAATCATCTGTCGTTCCTCAAAGATCGTTAAACAAAAGTCTTTCACTGAAGCAGACACGATGGTAGGGGTCGAACATGACGGAATTGTGACAATTGGCGTCAAAAAATGCCAAGGCAAAAATAATACTTAGGATTTGTGGCCTGCCACGTAGAAATCACGCAGTTATCGCGTAGATATCGCGCAGGCATTACTAAGCGCCTAGCCGATCCATCAAGTGCTGGTGCAATGAAAAACTTGCACCACGCCTGCGCACCAGAGCGTAGGAACCGTCGGCCTGCTGAACCCAGGCACGCACATTATCTTTAAGCGCGTACGTAAACGCTTCATCGATGACACGCTTTTTAAGGTTCTTGTCAGCAACAGGAAATGCAATCTCGACTCGCCGGAAAAAATTACGGTCCATCCAATCAGCGGAGGAGAGATACACCTTCTCTTGTCCCTCAGCATAAAAATAAAAAACGCGGGAATGCTCTAAAAATTGTCCCACAATGGACCGCACTGTAATGTTTTCCGAAAGCTCCGGCACCTCAGAGCGCAGAGCACAAACGCCTCGAACGACCAAGTCGATCTTCACCCCCGCTTGGCTCGCCTTGTACAGCTCTTGAATAACGATCGGTTCAAGCAGCGAGTTCATTTTTGCTCGGATGCGTGCGGGCTTGCCTGCGCGCGCCGCGCGCGCCTCAGCGCGAATCATGCTGACGACACTGCTGTGTAACGTAAACGGCGCCTGCAAAAGGTTCTTTAAATTGCGGCGTTCACCCAGGCCCGTTAACTGGGAAAACACTTGGTCCATATCCTCACACAATTTCTGGTCTGCGGTGAGCAGGCCAAAATCCGTATAGAGCCTAGCCGTACGAAGATGGTAATTACCTGTGCCTAAATGCCCATAGCGCTTAATTCGCCCTTTCTCACGTCGCAAAACAAGCGCCATCTTTGCGTGAGTCTTGTGACCCACGACACCATAGACCACATGCGCACCCACTTCTTCGAGACGCGAGGCCCAGTTGATATTCGTTTGCTCATCGAAGCGTGCCATCAACTCAACGACGACCGTCACTTCTTTGCCAGACTTCGCTGCAGCAAGAAGCAAGCGCATCAGTTCAGAATCTTCACCTGTACGGTAAATGGTTTGCTTAATCGCCACTACGTCAGGATCAGTCGAGGCCGCCGTTAAAAAATCCACAACAGGCTGAAAGGACTGATAGGGATGATGCAGCAGTCTATCGCCCTTTGAGATTGCCTCAAAAATCGCAGAGGTTTTAGCGGGCAGACTATTAAACGGTGCGGGAACCACACCTTGGAAATCAGGGAATAATAAATCGGGCTCTTTGACGAGCGTACAAATCTGCATTAAGCGCGCCACATTGGCAGGGCCATTCACACGATAGGTATCGGCGGGCGTCAAAGAAAATTCTTTCTGCAAAAACGACTCGATATGCTCCGGGGTATTGTGATCAATCTCCAGACGCACAGCCGAGCCAAAGTTACGCTGCGACAGCTCCCCTTGTAAGGCCTGACGCAGGTTGGTCACTTCTTCTTCATCCACGAACAAGTCGCTGTTTCGCGTCACACGCCACTGGTAACAACCCTCCATGTGCATGCCGGGGAATAGCTCACCCACAAAGGCCCGCAAAAATCCGGTCAACAACACAAACCCGTGGGGATGACCCGACACACTCGGCGGCATCTTAATTAAGCGTGGCAAGGCGCGCGGTGCCTGCACAATGGCAATGGTCGCTTTGCGCCCAAACGCATCCACCCCGGACAAAGGCACGATAAAGTTAAGACTCTTGTTGTATACCCGGGGAAACGGGTGGGCAGGATCTAACCCGATTGGAGTAAGTAACGGCATCACGTCACGATGAAACACTTCGCGCGCCCACGCTTTCTGCTCTTGATTCCACTCTGAGGCATGATGCAAGACAACGCCAGCGGCCTTGAGTTCGGGCAGCACTCGGTCATTGAGTAAGGCGTACTGCCGGTCGACCAGCGCATGCACCGCTTGCTGCACCTGCTCGAAGGCCCACTCCGCCGTCAACCCATCGGGACCCACAACATTTGGATACTGTGCAATCTGCGCCTTCAGGCTCGAGACCCGAATCTCAAAAAACTCGTCAAGATTCGAACCTACAATACAGACGTAGCGCAACTTTTCCAGTGCAGGCGTATCAGCGAGTTCAACCATTGCCAGCACGCGCTCATTGAATTTGAGCAGTGATAACTCTCGATTGAAATACAAGGGCTCGGGCTTTTTGCGGGCAGTCATGGGTAATAACCTACCTAAAGGGTTAGGTCTGTCTTTTAATCCCGAAAGGTTACAGTGATTTGACACAATAGCCTTTTATAATGGGTTGAAACATATTTTTGGCTGGATTTTATGAAAAACCTGCTTGCGGCCGTTGATCTTGGCTCAAACAGCTTTAGGCTCTCAATTGGTCGGGTGGCGGAACAAAACGGCACCAAGCACATCTATCAGATCGATCGACTCAAAGAAACTGTTCGGTTAGCGGCCGGTCTTGATTCGGCGAAGATGCTCAATCAAGCGTCGATCAACAGGGCAGTCGAGGTCTTACATGTCTTTGGAGACCGGTTACGCACGTTCCATCCGGATCGTGTGCGTGCCGTGGCCACCAACACATTTCGCGTGGCGCGTAACATTGCCGATTTTCTTCCGGAAGCCGAAGCAGCGCTAGGCTTTCCGATTGAGGTGATCGCTGGCCGTGAGGAGGCTCGTCTGATTTACACCGGTGTCAGTCACACCCTGCCGGTTTCTCAAGCTAAGCGCTTGGTGGTGGACATTGGCGGTGGTTCAACCGAAGTCATCATTGGTAAGGGTGATGAGCCCGTTTTAATGTCGTCGCTTTATATGGGTTGCGTGAGCTTTAGCCGCAAGTTTTTTCCAGACGGAAAAATCGATGCTTATTCACTGAAGCTTGCGGAAGTCGCTGCCCGACGCGAAATTGAACCCATCACCAAGCCCTATCGCAAAATGGGTTGGGATGTTGCCTATGGTTCATCAGGCACCGCCAAAGCCCTGTATGCCATTCTGACAGAAGGGAAATTTTCAAAAGACGGCATTACACGCGATGGTCTCGAACGCTTAAAAGCAAAGCTTGTTCGCAGCGGTCGTGTCATTCCCGATCAGTTACCAGGCATCAAGACCGAACGCGCCGAAGTACTGACTGGCGGCTTGGCCATCATGAGCGCGTTTTTTGACGAGATGGGCGTTGAACGCATGCAGACAGGTGACGGTGCCTTACGTCTTGGCGTGCTGGTCGACTTAGCCGGTCGTGAAGAGTCGGACGACCGGCGTGACCAGACCGTTACCGCCTTCGTTCGCCGCTATCACGTCGATGCGCGCCAAGCGACACGCGTCAAGCGTTGCGCCCTGACACTTTTTGAGAGTCTATTTCCCAACCGAGGCGAACAAGACGAACTCAAGCAAACCGTACGTTGGGCCGCCACCCTGCATGAAGTGGGTGTATCGATCGCACAAGCGGGCTACCACAAGCACAGCGCTTACATTTTAAACAATGCCGATATGCCGGGCTTTTCGAAGGTCGACCAAGAAAGTCTGGGGCTGCTCGCCCTCGCACACACGGGCAAACTCGCGCGCGCAGATGCGTTGATCAAGACAAAGGACCAGTGGTTGGCGATTCTTTGTTTGCGCCTAGCCGTACTGTTGTGCCGGCGCCGCGAAGATGTCAGCAAACTACCGCTAACCATTGGGGTCAAAAACCAAACAATCACTTGCAAAGTGGACAAAAAATGGTTGGCCTCTCACCCGCTCACAGACTTTTCGCTACATGGCGAAGAGGACGAATGGGAGAAAGTCGGCTACCAGTTTGAGCTCATTACCGTTTAACTGCGGCGTTTACGCAGTCAAGTCGACGGCAGCCAACATCTCTACACACTGTGTTGCGAGCGCCTCATGCTCGGCTTCAACCATCAGCCGAAGCTTGGGCTCCGTTCCCGAAGCACGGATCAATACGCGGCCCTTATCCCCCAACAAAGATTCAACCTGAGCCTGTGCGGCTCGCAATCCCGCGTGCTTGGCCCAATCCATCCCAGGCTTGAGGGGTATGTTGATCATCTTCTGCGGATAGAGTGTGAGCGCAGCGATCCAACTTTCGAGGGACTCACCACTACGCTTAAGTGCCGCTAATACTTGTAACGCTGCAATGATGCCATCACCAGTCGTATGCAAATCTAAACAAAGCAAGTGGCCGGAGCTCTCGCCACCATACAGCCAGCCACGTTTAAGTAACTGCTCGAGCACATGTCGATCGCCCACTTGCGCACGCTCAAAATTTATCCCTAACGCACGGATCTGTTTCTCCAAACCAAGGTTTGTCATGAGCGTGCCAACAACGCCAGCAACCGGACCTCGCGTCATACGCTCGCGAATCACTGCAAACAAGAGCTCATCACCGTTATAAATTCGTCCAGAGGCATCTACCATCTGTACGCGATCCGCGTCCCCATCCAATGCAATGCCTAAATCTGCTCCGCGCTCTTTGACTTCGGCGACTAGACTTTCAGGGTGTAGCGCCCCAACGTCCTTATTAATATTGAAGCCATTCGGTGAAACACCAATGGCGTGCACCTCCGCGCCGAGCTCCTTAAACACATGCGGAGCGATGTGGTACGCGGCGCCGTTCGCTGCATCGACGACAAGCTTTAAGCCATCTAGATCGAGATCCGAAGGAAAGGTGCTTTTGCAAAACTCAATGTATCGGCCAGGTGCATCATCAATGCGACGGGCGCGACCAAGTTTGTCAGAGGTGACGCAACCTAGAGGCTCTTCCAATGCCGCTTCGATTGCTGCCTCCGTTTCGTCGGGCAGTTTCATCCCGTTCGAGGCAAAAAACTTAATGCCATTATCCTGATAAGCGTTATGAGAGGCGCTGATCACAATGCCT